>CAYTKK010000096.1:0-5637 GCA_964438355.1 uncultured Lachnospiraceae bacterium
TGATGTTTTCATAGGATTCCTTTCCTTATCGTTATATTATCAGTTATTGTCATAAACCTGTTTTCAAATCCCATTTTTCGCGATATATGCCATAGCCGTCGCGCCATGCGATATTAACTCCGCCTCCGTCACGTCTCCAGTCGCTCAGGAAACATGCGAGATATTCATTGGAATCGGCAGCGGCGGCATGTCCGTCCCAGAAATTCAGGTTGATCCGGTTGCTGTGCGCCATGTAAAATCGGGAGCCGCCAGTCGTGCCGGCAGAAAGTACCGCAGGCATGACTTCCTGTCTTTTCAGGTCTGCATTGACGGAATCGCCATTCTGAAAATACCGTGAAGGCGCCTTAATCAGTTTTGAATTTATCAGTCCCATATCTTTCTCAAGGTATGTCACGACTTTTTTCATTGCAGCATTGCCGTTATTGAGAGCATTTGCATTTTTGCTTCCATAACCGAAATATCGGTTATTGTGAAAAGGCGGAACCGGTCCCGGACATTTCATGATCTTGTAATCTTTCAAGTAACCGAGATCGACATAAACAACAGGAACGACACCGTCATAGTAGCTGCTCACGATATATTCCGCATAATCGTTGGAATACCCGTGATGCACGTTCATATACTGCTTCAAACAGTTCAGGCATTGAACCGCCTGCGCCTTCTGCTTTGCCTTGTTCAATGCGGGAAGCAGCATTGAGGCTAAAATCGCGATGATCGCTATTACGATGAGGAGCTCGATCAGTGTGAAAATACAAATTTTCACCCTGGAAGTAAGAACAGAAGAACAAGGAACACGGAAGGAAGAAGGAACGGGGAAACAATGGTACAATCGAACAGAAAAACATTGGAACAATCGAACAATCGAAGGAAAAGTAAGGCAGGGGCGGGTGTAATGCCCCCGTTTTTCAAGGGCGGCATTACAATCTTGAGCTGCGGCGCGATGCGGTCTCCCCAAAAGGACGGAGTCAATCCGCGCCCTGTTTTCCACGCAAAAAAATCTTTTTTTCATTATGTCAATCCTCCATGCTATGTTTTACTGTTTGCAATGTCTGATGCTGTCCCTCACAACCAGGCGCGCAGGAATCTGAATGATCTGGTTCCGTTCATCCTGTTCCGTGATCTGATGCGTCAGCAGATCCGCCCCCGCCTGATAAATGTCAGGCATTCTGCAATCCACAGCAGTGAAAAACGGTCTTTCCGGCGACGGCTCCGCATATTCCTCCAGGTTGTCAAAACTCAATATGTCCGGCATCTCTTCCGTATTCCGAAACACCTCCCGCATACCGATGGAAAAATATCCCGACAGGGAAAGGACAAGCGTATTTCTCAAATTTTCCCGGAGACCGGAGAAATATCGAAGCGCCGCCATCTGGGCGCTCAGATTGTTGATGCCTTTCAGATTCAGAGTCTCGATTTTCCCTGCGGAAACGCCGAGGCATTGCAGGATATTCCGAATATTTCGTTCGGAAGCAACGGCATTGGGATGCCCCGCACTCAATATCTGAATTCTTTCATACCGTTCCGGGTTATATTTCTCCGTGAATTCAGTCAGGGCGCGCGTGTAATCGGGAATCACCTGACTGCACGGCAGGCGGTCCATGATATAAGTATTCGCGAACACCACAATCCGCCCTTTGAACTTCCAGAGAACCGGTCTTGTCACCTCGTCGATGAAAGCCGCGGAAATCAGCAGTCCGTTGAGGGCATTCAATTTCCGTTCCACAAGCTCGGGATGGCGCAACTCATGATAGGAGATGATATGCTGTTCCACGCCCGTCTGAGTCAAATGCTCCTGCAGCCGCTTCGCCGCCGCGGCTTGAATAATATCCGTCGCTCCGGGCCCCGGCAGATGCCCTGCATATCCGATGACAGGCACGACAGGCGGATCATGTTTGATGAATGTCCCGCTCTGCGGAATGCGGTAAAGGAAATCCTCTTTCACAAGCAGATTCAGAATCTTGTCGGCAGTCACGGTGGACACGCCGTAGCGGGAGGCGAGTTCACGCACAGACGCCACGGGGCTTCCCGAAGGCAGACGCCTCGCCAACAGCTCCGTCCGCAGACGTTCCGCCAGTTCCGAAGTTTTCGTTGACCGCTCGCAGATCATTCTCTTTTCATCCTCAATCTTTTCCGTTACGCTTTTAATTATAAATATTTTCCCGGAATTGTAAAGAGAGAAACGGAAAGAAAAATTAAAATAATGATACAAATAAATCCGAACTGTAACAATTTTCATGATACAGTCAAATCCGACAGATTTTGCTCCCCGGCTCCTTTGTCTCCTCATGCTCTTTCCTGCCGGGGCATCTTTATCTTCTCCACGACTTGATTTTGCGCTGAAACATATTATAGTCATTAAAAATGTATGATTCACAATCAATATCAGGAGAAAAATCATGGATGAAAAACTGTTCCGCAAGGACATCAACCACAAAACCCCCGGCTGGTATCTGAAATCCAAAGACATCGAACTGTTCCTCACGGAAGACGGCGGACAGCATTCGCCCGTGACATTCCGCAAAAATACGGAGAAACCGGTTCAGCCCTATTTCATCAGCCCCTGGCAGGATCAGCGTCCCGATCTCTCCGCCATTCCCCTGCTCCAGAATCTGCGCGGCGATTTTTTCTGCCTGCCTTTCGGCGGCAACGGCGATCCGGTCGACGGCAAACAGTATCCGCCCCACGGCGAAACGGCGGCTTACCGCTGGCAGCTTGCAAAAGCTGAAGAAACGGGAGATAAAACGGTATTTGAATTTGAAATGAACTGTTCCGTTTCCGGGGCGAAAGTCGTCAAACGCATCGAAATGCAGGGCGGAACCGATGCCCTTTACCTGGCTCACACGATCAGCAATCTGGAAGGCAAAATGCCGTATGGACACCATACGATCATCCAGATGCCGGAAGAAAATGAAAAAATGTTCTTTTCCGTCGGCAGATTCGATTTCGGCATGACCTGCCCCGGCGTGTTTGCCAGTCCCGTCAATCTGGAATACCAGTATCTCGCATCCGGCGAGGAGTTCACCTCCCTGGAAGCGCTGCCCACGCAGTTCAAGGCAGATCCGGTGCACGACTACTCCGTGCTCCCCTCCCCCGTCGGCTATGTCGATCTTTTTGCGATGCTGAAGAAACCGGCAGGAGAACCGGCATGGGCAGCGGCTGTCTATCCGTCCCGCGGATACCTTTTCTTCTCGCTGAAAAATGCGGCGGAACTGCCCTCCACCACAGTCTGGACCTCCAACAGCGGGCGCTATGCGATGCCGTGGAACGGCAATACGCGCTGTATCGGCATCGAGGAGACCTGTTCCTATTTCGCCGACGGCTGCAAACCCTCCATTGAAGAAAACTGCCTGACAAAAAGGGGATGGAAAACCTGCGGCACGTTCACAAAGGATTCTTCTGTAACGATCCACCATATTCAAGGCGTTGCGGAAATCCCGGCGGACTTCGGAAAAGTCGCTTCCGCCTCGTTTGAACCCGGAAAGGTCACTTTCACCGACAAAAACGGCAAATCCGCCGCGGCTCCCGTCAACTGGGAATTTCTCAATATCCGGTGAATGATTCCGATGCAGAGAATGCGGGAGGGTTGAAAAACCACTCCAATGACAAAAGCCCGGATCGCGGGCAGGCTGCAACCGGCTTATGCAGTCCGCCCGCGACAAAGGCAAACGCCTTGATCCGCGTGCATCAATGTCTGCACTGCGGATTTGCAGACCAGTTTCCCGTGGGCAGTCTCAAAAAAATATCTTAATTTTTTCTGAATCATCTTGACAAACACTCTGTTTCAGGATATAATTATACAAAGAACAATATATACAATAAACTATTCAGTTATATAAAAAATGGAAACACCGAAATACATACAGGTTGCGGAACTTATCAAGCGGCGGATCGCCAATGGAGACTACCATTTCATGCCCCTGCCCGGGGCGCCGAAGCTGTCGCAGGAGACCGGAGTCAGTTACTTGACGGTCCGGCAGGCAATCCGGCAGCTTCTGGAAGAAAAAGTCCTGATCCGGAAAGACAGCGACCGTCTGGAAATCGCCATGCCGGAAGGAGCTCCGCGCCTGCGTGTGGCCCTGCTCCATCCGGGTCATGTGACCTGCGGCAACAAATGGTTCGATGCCATCCGCGCCGGGACACTCCGCCATCAGTGCACATTCCGGGACATTGTCGAAACCAACCCCGACGATCCGCTTCTTTACAACGCTCTGGATGGCGAGTTCGACATCATCTTCTGCTATGTGCCGCAAAATCGCCCGCTGTTCCTGAACAAACTGAAAAAGAATCAGGAGCGCATCGTCACTCTCTTTGCAAACCTGACGGAATTCGGCATACGGTGCCTCGACGGCATCAGCAATGATGCCGTCAGATACGCCGTGAAGCATCTTCATGAGCGGGGATGCGGGAAAATTGATTTTTACGCGGGTTCCCTCTCCCCCGGAACTCTTGAACGGAAAGAGGCCTGGCGCAAAAGCATCGGAGAATTCGGCTGTGCAGGAGACGAGTGGTGTTTTCAGGTTCCGGAAACGCACCTCACGCGGGAGTTCGTCCTGGAAAACATGCGCGGGCTTCTTGCGAAGGGGACATTTCGCAATACGGATGCCATCTTCTGTTCCACCATGGACTGCGCCATCGGCGTTATACGCGCATTGGCGGATTTCGGAATCCGCGTTCCTCAGGACATCATGATCGCCTCCATGGGCAATCCGGAAATCGCGCGCCTGTGCACGCCCTCCGTTACAGTCATCGACACACCGGATCTGGCACCGCTGGTCGACGCAATCTTCGCCCATTATCTCGGAACGGAAACCGGACCGGAGCGTCTGTATTTTCATTTTGAACTGGAAACGCTCTCTCCGGAAAAAATCATCATTCCCGGTGAATCGACGGATCGCAATCCGAAAAAATAAAAAAGAGAGGAGCATATCATGCAAAAATGTCGGCATCCATCCGGAAAACACGGGAAACAGCAGAGAGTTTCCATCAGCAGTTCGCATGGGAATTTATTCACCATGATAGAACTTATGATCGTAATTTCCATCATCGCCGTTCTTGTTTCCCTCCTTCTGCCTGCACTTGCAAAAGTCAGGGGAAAGGCGCAGAGCATCCAATGCATGCAGAATCAGAAAACGTTGTCTCTGGCAATGCACTATTACATGGACAGCTTCAATGGCTGGGGGCGAATCTATCTCAGCGGAACGGACGAAAATGCAGTCAAGGACAACTATTACGCGACCCGCTATTTTTTCGGCCCGATCACCTCCTCCCGTTTTTCCCAGACACTGCTCCCATATGTCGATAACGGCAAAAACTACGTGGTCGATAATGATCCGGAGTTGAAATATCATGACGTCGCCTCCTTTGCAGTCTGCCCCGGCGGACGGCGCGACGGCAGCGGAATTACCGCCCCGAATGACGGCAATATGCCGAATTTCAGCTATTCATTCAACTCACACCTCTGTTTTTCCCAAGCCAGAATCGGCTCCAATGGATATAATCGCATGAGTTCGGTCAGGCGGCCGTCCGGGCGAATACTGCTGGCGGATTTCTCCTGTGTCAAGAATGACGGCACCACTACTTACAGCTATCGCGCCATGCACCTCATGGCACAAGGCAACATCAGCAGAAGACACAATA
>CAYTKK010000097.1:0-5565 GCA_964438355.1 uncultured Lachnospiraceae bacterium
AATGTTTTCAGCAGCCTCCATATTCGCACGGTAACCGCATTCCGGACATATGGCAATAGAGTCCTCGCCTATATCAGTAAGCAACATAAACTCATGCGAAATATTTCCGCCCATCATTCCCGAGTCCGACGCAACCGAGACGACTTCGGGTATTCCGACTCTTTCAAAAATACGCTCGTACGCCTTATGACATCTATCGTAATACCGCTCCAAATCAGCTTGATCGGTATGAAAAGAATATGCGTCTTTCATTGTAAATTCACGAACTCTCATTAGTCCTGCCTTAGGACGAGCCTCATCGCGAAATTTAGTTTGAATTTGATAGATCATAAACGGATATTTTGTATAAGTTTGACCGTATTCTCTCACAAACTGAACAGCCGCTTCCTCGTGAGTCATTCCCAAAACGAGCGGACTTCCGTTTCTATCTGCAAAACGAACCAATTCTTTTCCAATACTGTTATATCTTCCCGATTCCTGCCAAATTGAAGCAGGCATAACGACCGGAAACTGAACTTCCTGTCCGTCAATTTTATCCATTTCCTCACGAATTATTTGCTCGATTTTACGAGTTATTCGTTTAAGCGGCATAAAGGACGAATAAATTCCGCTTGCAACGTATTTAATGTAACCTCCGCGCACCATCAAAGCGTGACTGTCCACCACACAATCAGACGGTCTCTCCTTAAACCTATCGCCTACCAATTTGTCTAATTTCATACTAAACCTCCGTAATTATATAAAAACCCTAAACTGCCTTAAAGCAATTTAGGGCGAACTCGACTAAAGTCCGTGTTACCACCTAAAATTCGGATACAATCCGCACTCAAGCTCCACACCGCGCATTAGCGCCATATGCGTCGCACTTCCCTATAACGGGAGACACCCGGTAACGCTTACCGAAATTTAATTCGTTTGCGCACAACTCCGAGACGGGTTCGATTGGTTTTGGCAAGGACTCGCACCGACCGCCCTTTCTCTGTGCGCCGTAAACAATCTACTTTTTCTCTTCAACGTCTTTAAGTATTTATTTCTTGTATTATAGCATGATTTAACAGTAAAATCAATCTTTTTTTCACATTTAAGCAAAAAATCATTATTCATTTCGTTTACTGTAATCATCCGTCTCCAACAAATGCGCGATTTTACCATATTTAGCGGTAAAATTGACGCAAATAACTATTTGTTTTTTAAGCAAATAGTGCTATAATCCTACCACACTCAAAAAGGAGTAATAAAATGGATACGATAAAAATTGATTTTTCCCAAAAATTAGGCACGCCGAAACCGTTACACGCAGTAAACAACGGGCCGGTATATAAATTTGCCGAGGACCAAAGAATAACCAATTTAGACGCGTTTATAGATGCAGGAATACCATACGCACGCAACCACGACGCCGCTTTTTACGCAAACTACGGCGGAGAACATTGCGTCGACGTAAATTTTATTTTTACCGACTTCGATGCAGATCCATACGATCCCGATTCGTACGATTTTGTACTTACCGATGAATATATTAAAGTGTGCGAGTACGCCAATGTCCGAACTTTTTATCGACTAGGCTCAAAAATTGAACACTGGAAGCGCAAATACAATACCGTTATGCCCAAAGATTTTCACAAATGGGCAGTTATTTGCGAACACATAATTCGCCACTACACCGAAGGTTGGGCAAACGGCTTTTATTACAACATAGAATACTGGGAAATTTGGAACGAACCGGATCTCGATCCCGACGATTCTACGCACAAACGTTGCTGGAGTGGCACCGCAAACGAATTTTACGATTTTTTCAACATCGCATTGACGCACCTGAAAAATTGCTTCCCTCATCTCAAAATAGGCGGACCTGCGGCGGCAAGCGGAAATCACGACGCGTGGATTCGCGGTTTATTTACAAAACTCGACGTCAAACCTGACTTTTTCTCTTGGCACATTTATGCATCGACGCCGCACAAGATAGCGGACAGAATCAACCACGTACGAGACTTACTGAACGAACTCGGCTGCGAAAAGTGCGAAAGCATTCTAAACGAATGGAACTACGTAAAAGGTTGGACCGGCGACGAATGGCTATATACTCTTCGAACGGAGAAGTCGCTTAAAGGTTCGTCGTTCATTGCCGCAACAATGCTTGCAAGCGCTTACGAACCGCTTGATATGCTTATGTTCTACGACGCACGCCCCTGCGGAATGAATTCGTTGTTCAACACCGATTTAGTGTGCGATAAGCTTAAAGGTTATTATCCGTTCTATATGTATAACAGCCTTTATAAACAAAACGAAATCGTAAAAGCAAAATCGGATTGTTCTTCGATATACGCAGCTGCCGCATCGGGACCCGAGCAAAACGTAATGCTTACATATTTCGATGACGACGAAACAACCGCACCCGAATCTCGCGAAGTAAAAATCGAATTCGAAAACGTAGAAAACGACAACGGAGTGAAAGTCGAATATTATCTTCTCGACCATAACAACGATTGCAAACTAATGCGCGAGGAAGTTTTTACCGCAGAACGCTTCTCATCGTACGTAACCGTTTCCCTATATTCCACACATCTTATAAAAATAATAAAATTATAGATAATGAACGAAACGAAAAACAAAGATCCATATCAATCAAGCAGGGTTCTTTACATAATAGAGGCAGCTCTTGAATATTTTATACAAACTTTGGTAACGGGCGCCTACATCGCAAAAGCAGCCACCGTTCTCGGTATGAACGACTCGCTTACGGGAATATTGACGTCGTTCGTATCGCTCGGTTCCGTATTCCAAATCGTAGCACTATTTGTCACAAACCGTAACGGCGTAAAACGGCTAGTTACCATTTTTCATACAGTAAATCAGCTTCTCTTTGCCGTAGCATACTTAATGCCGATTCTGAATATCCCAAAAGAAGTAAAAACCTTCGGCTTCATAATAATGCTACTGGGCGGGCACATACTCAACCACATAATCAATTCGCCTAAAATAAATTGGTATATGTTGCTCGTTGATGACAAAAAACGCGGGAGCTTTACTTCCACAAAAGAGATCGTTTCTCTTCTGTCCGGAATGATTTTTACCTTCATCGTAAGCAATGTTATCGACTACTGCGACGCGATCGGCGATACGACGCTATCGTTGATTTTCTGCGCCGTTACACTCTTTGCTCTGGCAATTTTTCACACACTCACGCTAGTGTTATCCAAGGAAAAATCCGACAACCCCTCTGAAAAAATTTCAGTTCGCAATGCGATATCCGCTACGTTTAGAGAAAAAAGTTTGTGGATTATCATACCGGTATCCGTGCTGTGGAGCATTGCAAACTACAGCGTCACTCCATTTACGGGAACATATCAAATTAAAGAACTCGCCTTTTCGATGACATTTGTTTCCGTAATATCGGCGGTCTCTTCCCTTTTTCGAGCTATTATTTCACGACCTCTCGGAAAATTTGCAGACAAATTCGGCTTTCGAAAAATGTTAACGGTTTGCTTTATAATCACCGCGTTTGCTTTCGGCATAAACGTATTTACTCAACCAAAAAACGGTAGCGTTCTTTATTTCGTGTTTTCGCTTCTACTCGCCGCAGGAAACGCAGGGATTAACAGCGGCGAAATAAATCTAATTTACGAC
The DNA here is from genome assembly GCA_964438355.1 of uncultured Lachnospiraceae bacterium. GTDB lineage: Bacteria > Bacillota > Clostridia > Christensenellales > Pumilibacteraceae > UBA10677. The sequence continues at coordinate 3,628 of CAYTKK010000097.1, forward strand.
TACGTTTCGCCGCAAAACAGAATGGGCGCATTCGCCGTAAAAAGCGCTTTGGCGGGCGCCTGCGGTTTTCTTACGACGCTGGTAATGAGTATACTTGTCGAATCTATACAAAATAACGGGAACACCGTTTTCGGCATTCCCGTTTACGCCCAACAAGTAACTTCGCTTATCGCGTTTGTAATCGTTGTCGGAATTATAATCTACCTTAACACAGCAGTCAAAAGTATTAAACCGTTCAAAAAAACTATCCCGAATGACTGTCCCGATAACACTTCGGAGTCATCCCAAAACGCGACTTAAACAATTTAATAAAATTCGAATAATCCGAAAATCCCGCCTGGTCGCAAGCTTCATTAACGCTTTTGCCCTCTCTTAACAACACTCGCGAATATGATAGTTTTTTTGCGTCAAGATAAATCTTTGGCGATACATGAAGGTAGTTCTTAAAAAGTCTATCTATCGTACTTTGGCTGACATAGTACTTCAAAGTTAGGTATTTTACGGTTGAAATTTTAGAAAAATTCACGTGTATATCGTCAATTATCGTTTTTAATAGTTCCGGAATAGAACTTTGCGCACTATTACACGACATATTTTTTTCCAACAGACGCAACATTTCGAATGCGATAATCAATCTATCCTTGTCATCGTTTTCTCGACTTGCGACATCAAGCTTTTCTATAAGCGCATTCAATATTGCCATTTTCTCCCCCGCCAGGGAAATCAAATTATTAGACCCGAAATCATGTTTACATAGCGAGGAAAAAATAAACTCGTTAGAAAAATCGAACCAGAAGCATAAATGCTTGTGCTTTGATTTTTTGCGTAAAATACAATTGTGCATTTCATTCGGTTTAGATACAATCACATCACCCGCACGCAAATCATAAAGACTGTTCTCTACCATGAAAGAAACTTCTCCCTCAACGAGAATATACACCTCAAGCACATCATGAATATGCGGCGGAAATATTTTGGGCTCGCACAAATCCTCCCCAAAGAATAATAGTATTTCATCTCAAACCCTTCAATTGCGGGGACATTTACAGCATACTCTTTCATTAGAAATTACCGCCACTAAACAACAATTTTTATTCTAACAATTTTTTCGTCACATCAAAACATACAAAATATATACGTTTCACCACACACGACTTCGGTAGAATTATATCACAAAACAGTCTAGGTGTCAATCTATTGCAATTTTCTGCTAAGCTACGTTTATGCTTTTATTTATAATTCATCCCAAAGCACTCAATGAGTCTTAAAACATATTACTTACCTAAACATTCTCACACTCGTTCACGTTGTTCGCTCCGGTTTGCCGTTTTAACATTTTTCTCCAGCCTATAAAGCCGTATATATCGTTAACTAAAAACACAGCAAAACAAATCACAACCGACAAATACGACACATCGGCAAACGAGGCAAGCACCCACAAGATTATCAGCACAATATCGTTGGCAGCATAAGCAAGCGCATAAAACGCACTCCTTCTGTACGTTAAATAAACCGCCAAAAAACTTGTAGCAACCGACACGGTACTGGGAATTATATTTGCGGTATTAAACACCTTCAAAATAAAATAAAACAAGCCCGTTACGACAATCGTCAAAAATAACATCAGAACAATTTCACCCACCCTAAGCACATTTACCTTAACTTCCGCTTTTGACTTATCGTAAGGATTTTTAAGCCATGACACCAAAGAAAAAACAGCCATAGGCGCAGTCATACCCAAATATGTAATCATTTCGCCGTAATACGAAAAAGTTAATGAAATTATTCCGTATATTACGCTAAAAATTATCATTAAAAACTGCCCAAACGGATTTCCTTTCGCATTAAAAATTAACGACGTTACTCCAATCAAAGATGCGACTAACGTCAAATATCCATTCCCGTCAAGCGCAAAAAACGAGACTAAAATTAAAAGTA
>CAYTKK010000098.1:0-5505 GCA_964438355.1 uncultured Lachnospiraceae bacterium
CTCGCGAATTTTAATTCATGAAAGGAATAAAGCACCTTTGTTCTCAATAACAATGTTATAAATAAACGAGTTTGTCATTTATTTAATTATACCACTAAATTTTGCATTTTTCAATCTATTAACACCTATCATGGCGTTTTCGCAAAAAGAAAAAAAGTTCAATACTTATCGTATCAAACCTATGCTTTTCTTATGGTCGGAGTGGCGGGATTTGAACCCACGACCTCATGTACCCGAAACATGCGCGCTACCATCTGCGCTACACCCCGAAATGCCGTAGTTGCACGATAAAGTATATACAACCTCGACATTTTTGTCAAACACTTTTCGATTAAATCGAGAATTTTTTGCCTTTCAGCGGCAAAACGAGCGCTTCCTGCCATGGCAAAACGCAAAAATTCGAATTACGCTATATTTCTCGTCTAGATTCCAACGCGCGCGAAAGAGTAGCCTCGTCCGCGTACTCGATTTCGCTACCCATACTGATTCCCTGAGCAATTCTCGTAACCTTAATTCCCATGGGACGCAATAGTCTTGCCAAATAAACGGCGGTCGCCTCGCCCTCGACGTCAGGGTTGGTCGCAACGATAACCTCGGTTACGCCGTCAAGACGAGCGAGTAATTCCTTTATGCGCAATTCGTCCGGTCCTTTTCCTCCAAGCGGATCCAGCGTTCCGCCCAAGACGTGATAAACAAACGTCCTGCCCGCAACTCGCTCGATGGAGAGAATGTCCTTCGGCTCGGCAACGACGCAAATGACGGAGTGATCTCGCGTCCTGCAAATATCGCAAACGTCGGTTTCGGTAAGATTTCCGCAAACGGAGCATCTGTGAACCTTTTCTTTGACGTCCTTAAGCGCGTCGGCAAAATCCTCGACGTCCACCTCGTCCATTTCGATTACGGCGTACGCGTAACGTTGCGCCGTCTTTTTTCCTACGCCGGGAAGGGAAGAAAAGCGCGATATAAGCCTTAAAACGGCGTCGGGGTGCTTCATATCGTCAAGCCGCTCATTCCGCCGGGCATAAGCTTCGCCGCAAGTTCGTCGGCAGCGTCGACCGCAGCGTTAACCGCTGCCGCAATAAGGTCTTCGAGCATTTCGATATCGTCGGGGTCCACCGCTTCGGGTTTTACGGACACCGCCGTAACGCGCTTGTCTCCGGTCATCGTAACGGTAACCATTCCGCCGCCCGCAGAACCTTCGACCTCCGTATTTTTAATTTCCTCTTGAGCCTGCTTCATTTGCTCTTGCAATTTCTGTGCCTGTTTCATCATTGCCTGCATATTCATACCGCCGCCGAAGCCGCCGCGTCCGTATCCTGCCATATCTGTTTGTCTCCTTTTCGATTCGATTTATTTTTTACGATATTTATTTTTTAACGTTAAGTTTTGCGTCGCCTATCAATTTTTTGATGTGCTCGATTTCGCTGTCCATATCCACGCCGCCGGTAAGTTTGTTAATCTCCACCGTAAGCGCCGCTCCGTCCGCGTCGAGAGCGCGTACTATCGCCTGCTCAAAGTCGGGCGAACCTATTTGCATAAAATTGTCGCCGCCTGCGCTAAGAATAAGCTTATTTCCCTTTATCTCAACCTTTTCGACAAAGTCCATAAGTCCCAAAACGCGCGGCTGTTCGTTAAGACGGACATACGTCGTTATTCGTCCCCATACCGCACGCGGAGTCATTTCCCTGTCCGTTCTAACGCTTTTACTAACCGCTGTCGCCGTAGAAGTCGGCGCAGGGGAGAGAACTCCGCTTTCAACTTTTTTTTCAAGCCTAAGCAGTCTTTCCTCGATACGCGACAAATCCGCTCCCACTAGTTTTGCCGCGCGCAAACCGCAACACTCCAACACTATACGCGGACTTACCGAATAACGAAGTTCTTGGTCTATCGCCGAAAATTCCGAAATTACGGTAACCAAAGTGTCGGTGGAATGACGCGCCGCCGCTTCGAGCATTTTTTCTCGTTCTTCCTTGGTCGCGATTACGCTCGCCTTTGCGGACGTTTTAAGAACAAGTAAATCTCTTGCGTACGAGCACAGGTCTTTTGCGACAAGCGGAACGCTTTTTCCCGCGCCGACTATTTCGTCTATCGTAGAAAGCACTGTTGATACGTCGCTAGCGGCAATCGCCTCGAAAAGCGTCCTCGTTTGTTCTCTGTCGCCGACGCCCATAATGTTTAACACGTCCTCGTAGGTAAGCGCGGACGAAAAATTCATACATCTGTCCGCCAGCGAAAGCAAGTCGCGAACCGAACCTTCCGCCGCCGACGCAATAAGGTTTGCGCCCTCGTCGTCCACGGTTACACCCTCCTTGGCGTAAACAGAAAGAAGGTGCTGCTTTAATATCTGTTGCGGAACAAGATGAAAATCGAAACGCATGCAACGCGACAAAACGGTCGCAAGTATCTTATGCACCTCCGTCGTCGCAAGGACGAAAACAGCGTGCTTGGGCGGCTCTTCAAGCGTTTTCAAAAGCGCGTTGAATGCCTGCGGGGTAAGCATATGCACCTCGTCGATGATGTAAACCTTGTATTTACCCGAAACAGGCGGATACTGAACGCTCTCGATAAGCTCGCGAATCTCGTTTACTCCGTTGTTGGATGCGGCGTCAAGTTCTACAACGTCTATATTCCCGCCCGCCAAAGCGCGGCACACCTCGCATTTTCCGCAAGGAGAACCGTTTTGAGGGTCGAGACAGTTTATCGCACGCGCAAAAATGCGCGCGCAAGTCGTTTTTCCCGTACCTCTGCTTCCGGTAAACAAGTAAGCGTGCGATATGCGCCCCGTCACAATCTGATTTGCGAGCGTGCGCGTAATATGCTCTTGCGCGATTACGTCAGCAAAAACGCTCGGACGATATTTTCTGTAAAGTGCCGACAATGTCGTCTCTCCTTAACGCGTGCTCGTTCGTTTTTCTCGGCGAGCCGCCGTTTTTTATAATTATAGCCTAATATCGAAATTTTGTCAAAGATATTAAACTTATTTGCACTCAAAGCGGACGATTATGCGCGTAAAAACAAAGAGCCTTCAAAAACGAAATTAAAAACCAAATAAATATTTTTACGAAACGACGCAAAATAAAAAAGGCGCCCGAGCGAGAAGAAAAAACCGAAAAACTTAAAAGCGAACCGAAAAACGCCAACTTGTCGAAAAAAAGGCAGAAAGTCTAACAGCGTTAGTTAGAAAAATCCAAAAATCAACGTTATATTTCGGAAAAGGGGTTGAAAAAACTCGATTTTTGTTGTATAATGGCGATTGTGGAGGTGAAGAATGGATATTTCTTATCATATCAGCATCGCTATAAGAAATTATCTACGCGAAAACGGAATGCGCTCGTATAAACTTGCGGAGGCAAGCGGTTGCAATAAAACGTCGCTAAACGACTGGCTTTATCAGCGCAGACTTCCGTCCACGCGCTCGCTTATTCGCCTTGCCGACTATATGAACGTCTCTTTGGACTATTTGGTCGGAAGGCGCGAAAAAAGTTCCTTAATAAAAAGCGCCGTGTCCGAAAAATTCGGGCGAAGAATTTCGAGTATGCAAGCAGACGAAGTCACGTCGTACCGAATCGCCAAGCACTGCAAGGTAGGAACGTCTGCCGTTTCGAAGTGGCGCGACGTAAAGCGTCTGCCGTCGCTGGAAACGCTTATTAGCCTTGCCGACGGCTTCGGATGCTCGATGGACTATATTGTAGGACGCACCAATATTCCCGACTAACGCAAAATTGCTTGCCAAAGTCGCGGCTTTAGGTTATAATGTCATTACTTTGAAAGAGGAGGAGAAAAAAACTAATGAAATCGGTAAAAATCTCGCTTTGCATGGCAGAGCACGTAAAAAAATTCGTCAACGTCACCAACAAGTATCCTTACGACATCGACCTGCGTAGCGGTCGCTTCGTGATAGACGCTAAATCGCTTCTCGGAATATTCAGCCTCGACCTGTCTTCCCCCATCGTTATGGAAGTTCACTCCGACGAATGCGACGACCTCATCGCGGACTTGAAGGACTTCATTGTCGACTAAACGAAGAACGCTTTGCTCCCGACGAAAGGCTGAACCTTTTTCGGGAGCTTTGTTTTTATTCGCAAAAAAACATCAATCGGTCAAAACTACAAACATTACGCGGCAACGCTTGTAAAAACGTTTACAAAAAACAAACGCGATAACATAACGGAGATATAATTTGGAGCTTCAAAAAAACGACATAGTAGAACTGGAAGTCCTCTCACTCGGCATAAACGGAGAGGGCGTATCTAAGGTAGACGGAAAAACGGTCTTTATTCGCGGCGCTCTTCAAGGAGAGCTGGTCCGAGCAAAAATAATTCTGGTTAAAAAGTCCTTCGATATAGCGATTCTCGACAAAATTCTACGTCCGTCTTTACATCGCGTAAACGCTCCTTGTCCGCTTTTCGGCAAATGCGGCGGATGCGACCTTCAACACCTTTCGTACGACGCTCAACTTCGAATAAAACGGCAAACGCTTCGAGACACTTTATTACACGTAGGTAAAATCGAGGCTCCCGTCGACGAAGTCGTTGCGTCAACGCCGCTACGTTATCGCAATAAACTCTCTCTTCCCATAAGAAACGTAGGCGGAGAGCTGAAAATAGGACTGTTCGCTCGCGGCTCGCACCGAGTAATTCCCTGCAAGGACTGCCTTTTACAACACGAGTGGAACGCCCCGCTCATTTCCGCATTCAATGAATTTATGTCGGAAAACTCGATTTCGGCGTACAACGAAGAAACCGGTAGCGGAACGGTTCGACACTTGGTTGCGAGAATGGCGGCAGGAGTTCTCGGCGTAACCGTCGTTGCGACGCACAATTTCGACGCTATGCCGTTTTTTAATAAACTTTCCTCGATATTTCCGTCGGTAAAACTGTTCGTCAACGAAAACAGAACGCGAAACAACGTGATTCTAGGCGATAAATGGCACCTTATCGGCGAAAAAATCTCTCCCGAAAAGGTCGACGGACTCAGCGTCGACATTCACCCGGGCGGTTTTTTTCAAGTCAACGACGAAATTCGCGAACGTTTGTACGCGGACATAGCCGAAACGGTACACGGTTCGGTCGCGATAGAAGCATACTCGGGCGCCGGACTGCTGTCTGCAAGACTGGCGAAAAACGCGTCGGCGGTATACGGAATCGAAATCAACGAACAAGCACACGCGTCGGCGCTGGAAATAAAAAAACGCAACTCACTCGACAACTTTTTTCCCATACTCGGTGACGTCGGCAAGGAGCTTGAGCCTCTTCTAAGTCGCGTAAAAAACGAGAATCCTTTTCTCGTAATAGACCCGCCGCGTTCGGGACTGAGCGAGCAGGCAACGTCGTGCGTTTTAACCTCGCTCCCGCAAAATATCATATACGTATCGTGTAATCCCGCAACGCTTGCTCGCGACCTTGCCCTTTTAAGTCCGCATTACAACATCGACAGAATATCGCCTTACGATATGTTTCCACAAACTATGAATTTAGAGACATTAGTAGTTCTTTCCCACAAAAA
>CAYTKK010000099.1:0-5469 GCA_964438355.1 uncultured Lachnospiraceae bacterium
AATTTTTTCGCTATCTTTTTTATCTCTTTTGTCTCATATCTATTGTAATCCTACAGCAAAAAGGCTTGCGTAATTGATTGACTATTGATGACAAAAAATATATAATTACAATGTAGTAATTTTGCAATTTGTTCGTTGCTTTGGCGATAGGAGGACTTTATGCCGGTAAAAATAGCTAAGGGATTACCTGCTAAAAAGTTTCTTGAAAAGGAAAATATATTCGTTATGACCAGCTCGCGTGCCGAAAAGCAGGAGATTCGTCCCTTGCGCGTTGCCGTGCTTAATTTGATGCCGAATAAAATTGACACGGAAACGCAGCTTTTAAGGCTTATCGGAAACACGCCGCTTCAGGTAGAGGTCGTTTTTTTGATGACGGCTAGTTATACCTCGAAGCACACCGAAGCCGAGCACTTGAAGTCGTTTTACAAGACTTTTGACGAAATTCGCGCTCGCGGAGAAAAGTTCGACGGCTTAATCGTAACCGGTGCGCCCGTGGAAAAAATGGACTTTTTGGAGGTCGCGTACTGGTCGGAACTCGAAACCATTATGGAGTGGGCTTCGCACAACGTCCATTCGGCGATGTACATTTGCTGGGCGGCGCAGGCGGCGATGTATTACTATTACGGCGTTAACAAGCACGTTTGTGACAAAAAAATATTCGGTGTGTTCAAGCACAAGGTGTACGAGCGCAAAAATCCGCTAGTGCGCGGTTTTGACGATTATTTTTACGCTCCGCATTCAAGATATACCGATATCCCCGTGGAGGAGTTTTCGGCGACGAAAGGACTTACGGTGCTTGCAAAGAGCAAGGAGGCGGGCGTGTATCTTGCGGCTAGCCGCGACGGTAGGCGCGTTTTTGTGTTCGGACACGGCGAATACGACGCGGATACGCTTAAAAAGGAATATCTTCGCGATAGGGAAAGAGGAATGGACACTGCTTTGCCGCAAAATTATTTCAAAAATGACGACCCCGCTTCGGGAACGCCGCTTTGTTGGCGCGCGCATGAGTCGCTACTTGTATCTAATTGGCTCAATTATTGCGTATATCAGGCGACGCCGTACGATATTACCGAAATCGAGTAACGCGTTTGGGAGAAAAGGCGCGTTTTGACCAAATTTTATTTTTAAGGAAACAGACTGAAATGAGAAAGACTAAAATCGTATGTACTTTGGGACCTGCAACCGATGATTACAACGTACTTAAACAACTCGTTCGCGCGGGTATGAACGTCGCTCGACTTAATATGTCGCACGGCGACCACGACGAGCATCTTCGCAGAATCGAATTGGTGCGCAGAGTTCGTCGAGAAACGGGTAGACCGGTCGCTCTTTTAATGGATACGAAAGGTCCGGAAATTCGTATCAAGACTTTTGAAAATCACAGCGTCGAGCTTGTCGAAGGTCAAAAATTTACGCTTTATGCCGACGAGCGCGAAGGTAACGTCGAAGGCGTTTCCGTCACTATGCCGGGACTTTCCGCACATCTTCGTAAGGGCGATTGCGTTCTTGTCAGCGACGGCCTAATCGAACTTAACGTCGAAAAAATCGAGGGCGCCGATATCGTTTGCCGCGTTGTTAACGGTGGTACCCTGTCGGACAGAAAGAGTATAAATTTGCCCGAAGTAAATATTGATATGCCGTATTTGTCCGATGTCGACAAAAACGATATTCTTTTTGCCGTATCGGAGGACGCCGATTATCTTGCGCTTTCGTTTGTAAGAAGCGCCGACGACGTTCGTCAGGTTCGTAACTTGCTTACGAAAAACGGAGCGGAGGGGATACAGCTTATTTCTAAGATAGAGAACCGTCAGGGCGTGGATAACGTGGAAGAAATTTTGGACCTTTCCGACGGAATAATGGTTGCTCGCGGCGATATGGGCGTGGAAATTCCCTTCGAGGAATTGCCGTATATTCAGAAAAAGCTTATTAAGAGGTGCTATCGCGCGGGCAAGAAGGTTATTACGGCAACGCAAATGCTCGAATCCATGATACACAATCCGCGTCCTACTCGTGCCGAAATCAGCGACGTTGCAAACGCGATATACGACGGGACGAGCGCGATAATGTTGTCAGGAGAGACTGCAATGGGCGACTATCCCGTTCAAGCGGTCAAGACGATGGCGAAGATTGCCGAGTCCACCGAGAAAAACATTCACTACAAAAAGCGCTTTATGAACAGTTCGTGCGAAATACTCAACATAACCGACGCGGTTTCACACTCGACTTGTGCGGCGGCGTTTGACTTGGACGCAAAAGCGATAATTACCGTTTCGCAGTCGGGGTATACTGCTCGAAAGGTGTCGCGTTTCCGTCCCGAGTGCGTGATAATCGCGGCAACTACGTCCGAGAAAGTGTACAATCAATTGGCGCTTAACTGGGGTGTCGAGCCTACGATGGCGGCGGTTCAAACTTCGCCCGACGCGCTTTTCCGTCATTCCGAAAAGTGCGCGCTTAGCACGGGACTTGTCAAAGAAGGCGATTTGGTTATTTTGACCGGCGGGTCGGAAGTCGGAAGAGCGGGACTTTCGGATACCATGCGTATAGTTTATTTAAGAAGTTAAGGAATTTCGATAAAGGAGCGTTGGCGGTGGAGCATATTCTTATCGTAGATGACGAATATAAGATAGCCAGATTTCTTTCGCTCGAATTAGAGCACGAAGGATATTCGGTAACGGTGTCCGGCGATGGGCGAGAAGCGCTTTCGCTTGCCTTGGATAACGATTATTCGCTTATAGTGTTAGACGTAATGCTTCCGTCGCTTAACGGAATCGAGGTTCTTCGCCGTCTGCGGCAAGTTAAAGATACTCCGGTCATTATTTTGACTGCACGCGATCAAATCGTTGATAAGGTATCCGGACTGGATATAGGCGCAAACGATTATATGACGAAGCCGTTTGCGATAGAGGAACTTTTGGCGAGAATACGCGTTAATCTTAAGAAAAAAAACAATTCGTATAAACGCGGTAAGTTGGTCGTCGACGATTCGTCGAGGACGGCGAAGTGGGACGGACGCGAGTTGGATCTTACGAAGAAGGAATACGAACTGCTTTCGTATCTTATGCAGCACAGGGGTAAGGTGATATCGCGAGAACAGGCTCTTGACGCGGTGTGGGGGTATGACTTTGTGGGAAAAACGAATGTCGTTGACGTGTACGTTCGTTATCTTAGGGCAAAACTGGATGACGAGGTCGGCGAAAAAATAATCGAGACCGTACGCGGCTTCGGCTATGTTATAAGATAGGATTGGGATAGGAGAGGGAAAATGCAACGTAACCTTGAGGAAGTCGAGGCAACGATAGACGATATCGAAAGAGAACGCACCGAAAAGAAGAAAAAGGGATTTTTTCGCACTTTGTTCGGTGCGTTGGTTTTTCCTTTTTCGGTACTCGGACGCGGAATAAAGAAGTTCGTAAAAAAAATTCGCATTCCGCTCGCGATGAAAACTACGCTTATATTTACCGCGTTGTTTGCGGTTGTTTTGACGATTCTTGCCGTTGTTATGGTTGCGTCAACGGAAGAAAAACTCGGTGCGGTTGCGGGCGATAGTTATGTGGTCAATCTTAAATTGACTACCGCGGCTATCGTGATTATGAGTATAATAGTCGTTGGTGCGTTAGGCAGAATATTTTCCGGAATTACCGTCAGACCTATTCGCAAGATGATAAAGCAAATCGACAGGATAGATCCCGCGGCTCTCGATACGAGGTTGGATAGTCCTGATTCTCAGGACGAGATCGCCGAATTGACTGCGCGTATAAACGAGCTGTTGGACAGAGTTTCCGAATCGAATAAGCGTCAACAGAAATTTGTTGCCGACGCTAGTCACGAACTAAAAACGCCCATTTCTGTAATTAAAGGATATGCAAGCATGCTTGCTCGTTGGGGAAAAGACGATAAGGCTGTTTTGGACGAAGGTCTTGACAGTATTTTGCGCGAATCCGAAAATATGGGGGCGCTTGTAGAGAGGCTGTTGTTTTTGGCAGGACTAGGCAAGTACTCGATAAACTCGGAAAACGTAAATATGCGTCGGCTTCTGGGTGAAGTGGTGGACGCGTACGCGCTTATAGACGATAAACACAAGTTTTCGTTGCTGTGCGACGGGCGAATTTTTGCGGACGTGGATCGTTCGTTGCTTACCGAGTGCGTAAGGGCGCTTGTCGACAATGCGGTTAAATATACGGCCGAGGGCGGAAAAATTACGGTGCTTTGCCGCGCCGGACTGCACGAATTGACGGTTTCGGTATCCGATACGGGAAGGGGAATCGCAAAAGAGGACTTACCTAAAATATTCGATAGATTTTACCGTTGTGACCGAAGTCGACATCGCGAAAAAAGCGGTATCGGCTTGGGACTTACTATAGCTCTTACGATAGCAGAACTTATGGGCGGCAGAATAGAGGTGGAAAGTGAAGAGGGCAAAGGGTCTGTTTTTACGATAATTTTGCCTAATCAAAACGGGAGGCAGTAATGAGATACGTTTTTTTGTGCGACTACGGGTTGGATGACGCCGTGGCGACAATATTTTTTCTCGAACACCGTAACGGCAATGACGCGGTTGATATTCTTGCTATAGGCGGCAACAGCGATGCCGATGTTTCGCTTCGCAATGCGCATACGTTGCTCGCGTCTTACGAGGGCGATTTGCGCGGTGTGCGAATAGTAAATACTTGTGCAAAGCAACAAACTTGCACGCATCTTCCTTCGATTCACGGCGAGGACGGAATCGGCGACATCCTTCCTGTGAAAAAAAGCGGCGCGTGCGAAATAACTTATGCGGAATGGATGACGGAGCGCGAACCTATTTACGTCGTTAGCCTCGGACCATGTACGTTAACTGCGGAAATATTGCAAAGAAAGTCGGTTGCAGGACTGCTTATAATGGCGGGCAACGTTTGCGAGGAACCTAATTTCAACGGGTACGAATTTAATCATTATTTGGATAAGGTCGCTTTTGCTCGGTGCGTTAATCACCCGCTTGCGCTTGTGGCGACGTTGGATACCTGCCGCGCGGCAAGGTTTAATCTTGCCCGAACTCGCTTTGAAGGCGATAAACTGATTGATAGGCTGGCAAATCGAGCGATAGAACTTGCCAGGGCTCGACATCCGGATAATTGTTATATCTACGACTATATTGCCGTGCAGTATATTTTTACGCCGGAGATTTTTTCACAGATAAAGGTTAAGGATTGTGACGGCAACGTCTTTACTATGTTAAAGGCAAATTCTTAAGTTTGTTGGTGCGTAATGGACGCGATGTTAGGCGCGGCTCATATGATACCTGCCATATATAATATATAAGGACAATATGTAATGAAAGGAGCAGAAATAACGTGCGCCTTTATAATTTCGAATTTTTGTGGTTCATACTCTCGTTTATAAATATTGAGTAGTGGAAGGGTTTGTCCAAGAGGGCAAAAAAAAGATTAAAAAATATTATAAAAACAGTTGACAAAGGGAAAGGGATGTGGT
>CAYTKK010000100.1:0-5393 GCA_964438355.1 uncultured Lachnospiraceae bacterium
TCCTGCACACCCTCCGCCGTAGCCCGGCCCCCGAAGTAGATGTAGCCTTCGATGCAGAAACCATTGTCATGGCCGCTTTCCACCATGGCCTTAATGGTCTCAGAAGGAATGGCAATGCGGACCGTGACATCCTTGCTGCCGTTGGCAGGGACTCTCACGGTGCTGCTGGTGCTGTAGGTCACGGAGGCATCCAGCTTGCTCATGCCGTCGGTGGACAGGGCATGGCCGTCGATTTCAACGGTGCCGGGAGTCAGGATGGAGGAGGACAGGTCATAGACCACGTCACAGTCGCTGTCATTATAGATGGTGAAGGTGAAGGTGCGGGCATTGGTGCCATCACCCAGTTCTGCCTTGACCTTGCCGTCTTCGTAGCCGTCCACCAGAATGTGGGACTGGGCAGAGACGATGTTCTGGATGTTCACAAGGCCTGCGCCCTGATTCCGCACGGAGTACTCAAGGCCGGTTTCTTCCTCGATGAGAGGCTCGGCAGTGGACATCATGAGAGACTGCACCAGCTGGCGGCTGGTCAGGCCGGTGGCTTCGTCCAGACCATTCTCCTTCACGTACTGGCTTGCCAGAGCCGAGATACCGGCAGCGTGGGGAGAAGCCATGGAAGTACCGGACATGATCTCGTAAGCGGTGCCGCTCTTGTCAACACCGTTGACGGAGTAGATGCTGCCGCCGGGGGCCGTGATCTCGGGCTTAATGCTCAGATCGCCAATGGTACCCCAGGAGGAGTAGTCGCTCATGGTGACGGTGGTGGCATTCTCGCCCCAATCCACGTTGAGGCCGGTGGTCACCGTGAAGGAACCGGTGTAGACACCGCTGTCATTCTTGGTAAAGTTGCTGAAGACGTTCTTGGCCTCGTCCATAGTCAGAATGCCGCAGGGAATGGTGGCGGTAGAATCTGCAAAGGACAGGTAGAGGGAGCCGGGCTCGTTGTTGTAGATCACAACGGCGGCAGCACCGGCCGCTGCTGCATTCATGTGCATGGCCGTGAAGTAGACGCCATTGCCACGGGACACGAAAACGATCTTATTGGTATAGTCGTAATTTTCAAAGTTCTCGGCATCGCCGTAGATGCCCGTGTCGGTCTGGGTTCCGCCGCTCAGCAGCTCGGTGGGATCGCCCAGGAACACGGCCTCGTAGGTGGTGCCGTTGCCATCGGGATCCAGAGAGGTCCAGGGCTCGTTTTTACCGTAGTAGATGCTCTCAGCAGAGAAGATCAGCTCCACGCCCTCGACCACGGTCTTGACATCGGAGACATAGCCCACGTTGTCGGCACTGGCCACGGACATGGCGTTGGTGTAGGTACTGGGGTCGGTGGTGGTGGTGGTACCGGCCTCGTCGGCGTACATCATCTGATAGGCATCGTCATAGTCTGCCCAGTTGTAGGAGTTACCGGCAGAGATGCACACCACAACGCCGGTGTTTGCCAGGTTCTCCATGACCTGGTCGTACCACAGATAGGTATAGCTGTGGGAGAAGCCGGGATAGGAAGCACCCAGAGACAGGTTGATGCTGTCACGGCCCAGAAGCACGGCATCTTCGATGGCAGCCGTGTAGTCACTCTGGTAAGCACCGCCAGCAGCGCCAAAGACCTTCATGGCGATAATCTGGGCATCGGGAGCCACGCCGGTGACGCCCACGGTTTCGGCAGCAGGCTGGAAGGACTGCTCCAGCATATCCAGGAACAGATGCACATCATAGTCGGTCACATAGCCGTCACCGCTGATGTCGGCATTTTCCAGATTGGAAATTTCGGTACCCTTGATGACATAATCCATAAGAGCCTGAATATCCTTCAGGTCCTGATCGCCATCGCCGTCAAAGTCGTAGTCGCCATCGCCGAAGAAAATCTGCTCGGAGGCGATATAGCGGTTGGCTGCGGCAATGCCGGAGACGTGGGAACCGTGGGAACCCTGGCTATCGTTGTCATGGGTCACATCGGTGTTGTAATCAATGTAGTTAAAGCCGAAGGGGATCTTGCTGTTGACGTACAGCTCCTCTGCCGTCAGATTGCCTTCCATATATTCATAGGCATGCAGCTGCTCCAGGACGGAGGCGATTTCCTCCACGTCCAGCAGATCGTACTCGCCGTCCAGCTGGCTCAGGGCGTACTGGAAGGAGGACTCTGCAAAGGACTGGTGATCGGTGTCAACGCCGGTATCCACAACGGCGATGCGGGTGCCTGCACCGGTATAGCCGGAGGCCTGCACCGTATTGGCACCGGTCATGGTCTGGGCGACGATGTTGGTGGTCTCTGCATCGCCCAGAGGCATATACTTGGTCTCCAGAATAACGGCGGCAACGCCGTCCACCTGCTCAATGGCCTCGATCTGACCATATTCCACGTTGGCGGAAATGGCGTTCATGGCCAAAGTCAGGTGCCAGACCGTATCCAGCTCTTCGCCGCCCAGGACCTGAGTGGAGATCTCCTCTGCCACTTCGTCCTGCTGCTGCTTGAGCTGCTGGGATGCATCGGCCCAGTCAGCCTCGCCTGCGAACACCGCAACGGGCTGACCTTCCATGACGATGGTCACACGGACCGTCTCGTCATCGGCATAGGCCGATGCGTCGGTTTCTTCAATTTCTTCTGTATTGACAAGCTGCGCCGTAACGCTGTCGGGATCCAGAACCTCATAGCTCAGCTTGGTGGACGTGGTTTCCTTGGCGGAAACTCCCGTCACGCCCAAACCCAGAACCATGGTCATGGCCAGAACCAGAGACAGCAGACGCTGAATTGCGTTGTGTTTCATGATATACCAACCTTTCCTGATGGGAAGTTTTAGCGATCAAGAAGATCGAAGCGGTAGATGATCTGTGCAACCTGTGCACGGTTTGCCGTTGCGGCAGGCTCCAGACCCTTATCCGTACCGTTGATGATGCTGTTTCTCACAGCCCAGAGGACGGCGGTGGTTGCCCAGTCGCTGACACTGTCTGCATCAGCAAAGCCGGTCAGTTCCGCGGTGCCCTTCAGGCTGGTGTCCATGCCCAGATACTTGGCATAGCGATAGAGGAACACGGCCATCTGCTCACGGGTCACAGCAGCGTCCGGGCTGAAGGTTGTATCGGAAGTGCCCTGCACAATGCCGTTCTTGGCAGCCCAGACCACATAGCCTTCGTAGTAAGAGCCGGACTGCACATCCGTAAACTTCTCATTGGTGTACTTGTCTGCATTGACACCGGCCATACGGCCCAGCACCGTCACAAACATGGCGCGGCTCATGGACTGATAGGGGCCAAACTCCGTATCGCTGATGCCCTTGAAGTAGCCCTCGTTCACAACGTAGGATACGGCATCATGGAACCAGTCGTTCTTGCTCACGTCGGTAAACTCCGGATCCTCTGCAACAGGCTCGTCGGCAGTTTCGTTGCTGGCCTTTACCACCACTTCGATGGGGTCAAGCTCCAGATCGATGGCGCGCTTGTCGTTAAAGTTCTCCACGGTGACATCCAGACGGGTCGTTGCCTCCTGGCAGGAGACGACAAACCGCAGCATTGCGATCTGCTCGCCCTTCTCGATGGTGTTTTCCGTGCTGACTGCATAGCCAAGGGTAATGACGCCGTCGTCTGCCTCCATGCTGCAAACAGTCGTGTCGCAATACTCTTTTGCAAGACGCAGTTCGTTGGTATTGTAGGCAACGGTAAGGATGCCGTTGGTCGTGGCCTCAGCCGCAGTCAATGTCACAACAAGCATACCCGGTGCACTGGTCGTGGTCACCCGGACGTACTTGTCGGAACCGGCCGCTCCGGCCGTGACTGCCAGCGAGCACACCAGCATCACAACCAGAAGAAGGCTTACAATTCTCTTCATTTGATTCTTCCTTTCTTTGTGTTTCTTCGATTTCTCATTGGTGTGATTGTTTAACGTCTTAAAACACCAAATCAGTATTATTATAAAGCTTTATTCAGGGAAATGCAACCAGAAAAACCTCATTGGTCCTTTTCCTTTCAAATTTCTCCGCACCATGGATTTCTTCTTCTGTTTTTTTCAGCAATTTGACAGTTTTCACAAAAATACGGCAGAGATTTCTCTCTGCCGTGCTGAAGCTCATTATCCATCGTATCCATTGGGGTTGTGCTTCTGCCAGTTCCAGCTGTGGCGGCACATATCCTCCAGATCGTAGTGAGCCTGCCAGCCAAGGACCTCCTGGCTTCGCGCCGGATCGGCATAGCAGACCGCCAGATCTCCCGGTCTCCGCCGGGTGATCTCGTAGGGAACCGTCAGGTCGTTGGCCGCCTCGAAGGCGTGAACCATATCCAGCACACTGTATCCCCGACCGGTGCCCAGATTAAACGCCGTCTCCCCGGTGTGGGTCATGAGGTAGTCCATGGCAGCCACATGGCCCCTGGCCAGATCCACCACGTGGATATAATCCCGCACGCCGGTTCCGTCCGGTGTGGGATAGTCATTTCCAAATACATTTAAATGGTGTCTTTTCCCGACGGCCGTCTGGGTGATGTAGGGCATGAGGTTGTTGGGGATCCCGTTGGGATGCTCGCCGATTCTGCCGCTGGGATGGGCCCCCACGGGATTAAAATACCGCAGATTGACCACGGACCATTCCTTGTCCGCCCGGGCCAGATCCCGCAGGATCTGCTCTGCCATATACTTGGTCCAGCCGTAGGGATTGGTGCAGCTGCCGGTGGGGCTGTCCTCCCGCAGGGGCATGGGACTTCCGGCGGTATAGACCGTGGCGGAAGATGAGAAGATGATATTTTTCATGCCGAACTGCTTCATCACACTGGTCAGCACCAGTGTGGAGTTGAGGTTGTTATCGTAGTATTCCCAGGGCTTTGCAACGCTTTCGCCCACGGCCTTCAGCCCGGCAAAATGGATGACACAGCCGATGTCATTCTCCGTGAAAATCCGGCGCAGCAGCGAAGCGTCGCGCACATCGCCCTCATAAAAGCGCAGGGGTTTGCCCGCCAGCTCCTGCACCCGGTCAAGACTTTTGCGGCTGGAATTACACATGTTGTCAATGACGATCACGCCGAAATCATGCTCCAGCAGCTCCAGACAGGTGTGAGAGCCGATGTAACCGGCACCGCCGGTGACCAGTACGTTCATATAATAACCTCCGATCGGTAAACTGCCTCCATTATACTGCGCGCCCGGAGAAAAAGCAAGTGCCGCATGGGTTGCAAACGGCTTTTTATCGTAATGCGATGTGCACGTTGACCTCTGTGCAGAGAAAACGGGGAGACGGCGAAAAATCATGCCCTCCGTGCGGATTTTTCTTGCTATTTCCGCCAAATGCAGGTATAATGATAGAAGGAGTGTTATGCGCCGGGCTACCGGCTGCGGAAGGAAGGGCATTATGGCGCAGAAAAAGAAAATCCTGCTTTTGACGACCGGCGGCACCATTGCCTCCGTTCCCGGCGGAGAA
>CAYTKK010000101.1:0-5373 GCA_964438355.1 uncultured Lachnospiraceae bacterium
TCTTCTGTCATTGCTTGTCTACCTCCTTTTCGGTGTATTCGTCGGCTTTGTCGGGCGTACTCTCTGCAATAATATCGTCGGAAGTCGAATCGGTCGCGGATTTGCCGTCGGAGCAAGCCATAGGCTTCTTTTTTTCGATACTTTGTTTAATAAATCGCATTATCGTCAGTGCCAGCATAATCGCTATCATTGACGGAATCAGGAATTGTTCGGAGCCGAATACGATTAAACACACCGCAGTGCAAGCAACGCCGATAAGTGCGGCGGCGTGGTCCTTTTCGCTTATCCATTGTTCGACGAAAATAGTTACGAAAAGTGCCGTCAACACGAAGTCGACGCCTTCGGTACTAAAAGGAATGATAGCGCCTATTAAAGCTCCCAGCACGCATCCAGTTATCCAGTAAAGATGGTCGAAAAGCGTTACGAAAAAGCAATACCACCCCGTTTTATTTCTATCCAGCGGGTCGTATCCGCGAGTGACAAGCGAATAGTTTTCGTCTGTCAAACCGAAAATCATATACGCTTTTTTTATTCCTTGCCCCTTGTAAGTGTCGATAAGCGAAATCCCGTAAAAGAGGTGGCGCGCTTGAACCATAACCGTCGTTAGCGCCGTGGTAAGTATGCTTGCGCCGCTTGCCAAAAGTTCTACGCCTACGTATTGAAGCGAGCCTGAGAACATGGTTACGCTCATAAGAAACGCCCAAAGCGCGTTGTAGCCTTTGTCTTCCAGAATAATGCCGAATCCCATTCCCAAAACTAAATACCCTGCCATTACGGGCAGGGATGCGATAAATGCGTCGGTTACGATTTTGTTTTTCTTAGCTGTCATTTGTAACTCCGAAAGTCACCGCGGTGTTGTGTTTTTTAGGCCCTAGACTTCGAAAAATTCGCTATGACCGTTTTGCACAGCAAATTATACTACCGCGCAGAAGAAAAGTCAAGGAGTTTCGGATAGCCTCTTTTTGTCTTGTCGTTGTCGGTGCCGGCGAATCTCTGCATGATTTTGGCACAGGCTTAAGTCGCCGTCTAAAAACTCGAAGTTACGTTTTCGCTTTCCGTCGGGTCGGAAAACAAAAAAGACGCCATCGTTATTGCGAGAAGGTCGTTTATCATCGTGTATGAAAAGTCTTTATCCGCGTCGTCGCTTGTCGATTCGTCGGGCGCGAGTTGGCGATTTGCAAGCAGAAGTACCATAAGCAGTAGTCTGAAAATATCTTCCTGATTCATTGTTTTCCCCCATATCATTCGCTAAAAATAGAGCGAGGACGACAAAAGCAGAGCATTTTTTCATAGCGATAAATGGTATAATCGGACTATGAAAAGAGTTGAAACGTTACTTGACGAAAAGAAGTGTGCAAGAGTGCGTGCGCTCGTTCCTTGCGACGAGGCGGCAAGGGCGCTTTCCGATTTGCTGGCGGCGCTCGGCGACGTTACTCGCATCAAAATTTTGTCGGCGCTTGCCGTTACGCCGATGTGCGTAGGCGATTTGTCCGTCCTTTTGTCGATGAATCAAACCACGGTTTCGCATCAGCTTAAGAATTTGCGCGTGGTAGGAGCAGTCGAAAGTCGTCGGCAGGGCAGAGTAAGCTTTTATCGAGTAAAAAGCGACGGAATCGTAGGGATTCTTAACGCCTGCGCCGCGTGTTTATGACGGACTTAAATGCGTTTAAATGCGTTTGCGAGTTTTGCAAAAAATTATTTGTATATCAAAATATATGGACTTTCTCGCGTTCTTATGATAAAATATGATTGAATTTAGAAAGAAAACGCGAGGAAAAATTATGAATCTGATAGGTAACGAGTGGGACTCTTTGTTGTCGACAGAGTACGAAAAGCCGTATTTTGCCGAGCTTTTGGATATGGTGGACTCGGAATATCTTGCAAGGACGATATATCCGCCAAAAACGCAGATATATTCGGCGTTTGCTCGCGTTCCGTTTTCCAAAGTCAAAGTGGTGATATTGGGACAAGACCCGTATCACGGCGAAGGACAGGCAAACGGTATGGCGTTTGCCGTCGGCAAAGGGTGTCCGCTTCCGCCGTCGCTACAGAATATTTTTAAGGAAATCGAAAGCGACATAGGCGTTTATCCCAGAGGCAGCACGTTGTGCGGCTGGGCAGAACAAGGTGTGCTTCTTTTGAACACGGTGCTTACGGTAAGAAGCGGTCAGCCGCAGTCGCATTCGAGATTGGGCTGGCAAACGTTTACCGACGCCGTAATAGAACTACTGGCCAAGAGAGAACGGCCTATGGTGTTTATGCTTTGGGGAGCAAACGCGCACAACAAAGAAAAACTCATCGGACCTAGGCATCTGGTGCTTAAAAGCGTGCACCCGTCGCCGCTGTCGGCGTATCGCGGATTTTTCGGCTGTAAGCATTTTTCGAAGGCAAACGACTTCCTTATCAAGAACGGCGAGGAACCGATTGATTGGACGTACGTGGACGAAATCGAAAAGGACGGCTATTACGCGGGCGCGCACCGCATAAAAAGGGCGTAGAGTCTTTACAAAACTCGCGCGAAGTGCTATAATCTAAGGTATGTTTAAGAAATTGTTCAGATTTTTAACCGCGATAGGGTTGGCGGCGGTACTGGGATTTACCCTGTGCGCGTGCGGCGGCGGAGAGGAAAAGACTCGCGGCGAAATAACTGCGGAGTACATGTCCGTTGTTGCCGAAATACGAGCGGGAAATACCGTCGGTAGCGCGATAGTCATGTCCGCAGACGCGAACGAGGCGATAGTTGCCACGTGCTACCACGTCACCGGCTCCGACTCTTCTTCGGCGCTTATTCGCTTTTATAAAGACGACGAATTTACTGCTTTAGGCGAATGTATAGGCTACGACCGGCGGTATGATTTAGCGTTCTTTCGGGTGGCGTATAAGGGAGGCGTTTGTAAAAAATTCGAGGCGTCGACGGCGCAAATAGGCGACGAGGTAACAGTTTTGGGTAACGCCGCGGGACACGGAATTTCGGCTTTTGACGGAGTCGTATCCAAAATTGACGATATCCGAACGGTGTCCGGATATACGAAGCCGCTTATTCGCGTTACGGCGGCTGTAAACGGCGGTACTAGCGGCGGCGTCGCGTTCGACGGGAATGGCAAACTAGTCGGAATGGCGGTAGCGCGTTATTCTTCCGACGGTTACGAGCAAATGGGGTATATACTCCCGACGAACATATTGCTTGCTCTTTACGACTTGGCGCTTGCCTCGCCATCGCCTAACGAAATATCGCGAGCGGACATTCGGGCGGAAGAAACGGAAACAAGCGAAAACGGTCTTGTGCGGCGCGAAACGAAGATAAGCGTGTCGCGTGGCGAAAAATCTTATACGTTCGTTCGCGGCGGTAACGGTTGGTCCGACGTTGTATCCGTTAACGGCGAGAAACTTCCCGACAACGTTTCCGGCGCGGTCGCAAAGCTTATTTCTTACGGAAGCGGAGCAATAGAAGTCGAATATATCGACGACGCGGGTGCAAAACAAAAACTCGTGCTGTAAAGATTGGTCGGACAAAGCGAAAAATACGCCGCCTATTTTTGATTGAGTCGCGATATTGAGTCGCCGCGAATTGCGTTTAACGATGATGATGAATGAAAGAAGAGTAAAAACCGATTTCGATAAACTTACCGACAACGAGCTTCTGTCTGCGAAGAGCGTTCTTTTGCACTGTTGTTGCGCCCCTTGCGCATCAGGCGTCATCGAGAGGGTTTTGCCGTTCAACGGAAACGTGACGTTGTTTTACTCTAACGATAATATAGATACGCTTGACGAATGGGAAAAACGATTTGTGCAGCTAAAACGTCTTGCAAAGCGATATTCTTTACCGCTTATTGCCGACGAGTATTCGCCGCAAGACTATTACGCTCGACTTTTGCCGGGCGCCGAGTGCGAACGCGAGGGCGGGAAAAGATGCGAGGCTTGTTTTTCGCTTCGGCTTGAAAAGACGCTTGCGGCGGCAAAACGGCTTAATATATCCGCGATAGCAACGACGCTTACGGTGTCCCCGCACAAAAATCCCGAAATTATAAACTCGGTCGGCGAGCGCATATGCGACGGTAGCGGTATAACTTGGATACATTCGAACTTCAAAAAACGAGACGGTTTTTTGCGTTCGACTCGCATATCGCGCGAAATGGATTTGTATCGTCAAAATTATTGCGGTTGCGTGTTTGAAAAAAGAATGTCTCGGACTAGCGACGGCGAGGATGGCAAGTAGAACAGTATGTGGAACACGGTAACCGATAAACTTAAAAGAAAGATAGAGGATTTGCCCGAAAACAGCGGCGTATATATTATGCGCGACGTATCGGGCAACATCATTTATATAGGCAAGGCGGTCGTGCTGAAAAATAGAGTGCGGCAATATTTTAACGCCGGCGAAAAACAGGTTAAGGTTCAGGCGATGATAGACAACGTCGCCGATTTTGACTATATAATCACGCTTACCGAAAAAGACGCGCTTGCGTTGGAAGCTAATTTGATTCGCAAACACAAGCCGCGATACAATATTTTGCTAAAGGACGACAAGCGTTCTCCTTTTATAAAGATAGACCTTTCTCGCACTTATCCTACGGCAGAGATAACGCGCGTTTTTAAGCGCGACGGAGCCAAGTACTTCGGTCCGTATTTTAACGGTATTTCCGTGCGCGATATTGCGGAGATACTCCGTTCCGCGTACAAGCTTCGCGGTTGCGGTAAAACTCTTACTAGGAAGAAGCGAGCGTGCCTTAATCATCACATCGGATTGTGCGACGCGCCGTGTATGGGACTTGTATCGGAGGAGGAATATCGTAAAAACGTAGCCGGAGCGATGAGTTTTCTTTCGGGCAACACGGCGGAGGCGACGGCGATATTGACGCGGAAAATGAACTCGGCGGCGGAAAACGAGGACTACGAACTGGCTATCAAATATCGCGATAAATTGGAGATGGTTGCGCGACTTAAAGAGCGAACCGTCGCTAATTTGGGCGGAGTGGTCGACGTGGACGCTTTTTCGATTGTTCGGGGCAGCGGTAGGGCGGTTGTGTCCGTTTGTATAGTGCGCGGTGGAAAAATGATGGGAGTCAAGAACTTTTCCGTTATTGACAACGGCGAAGAGGACGGCGAACTTCTGACGAACTTTTGCACGCAATATTACGGATTAAATTTGCCTGCGCCGCAAGAACTTTGTTTTCCGAGCGCGACTCTTGATGGTGACGCGCTCGGCGAATATCTTGCGCTGTTTTCGGCGCAAACGCCCGAGATATCGTTTCCTCGCCGCGGGACGAAAAAGCGTCTTGTGGATACGGCAAGGCAAAACGCCGAGGACTATTTCGTAAAAAATAAGCAAAAAGAAGAACGCGAGTACGAGTTGACCGTGGGCGCTACCGAGCG
>CAYTKK010000102.1:0-5338 GCA_964438355.1 uncultured Lachnospiraceae bacterium
AAAATTTTGATAAACCGCTAACAATAGCGGTTATGGGTTGCGCTGTAAATGGTCCCGGGGAAGCAAAACATGCTGATTACGGAATAGCAGGCGGAATAAAAGAAGGTTATATTTTTAAGAAGGGTGAAATTATAAAACGTTTGCCTGAAGAAAAACTCGTTGAGGAATTCGTAAATTTGGTATATTCGGAAAATGTGTAAATAAATTAAAAGATGTGCGGTAAATCTATAATTTACCGCATATCTTTTTACAGTTTTTAATTTGTTTTTTTAGTAATGCTTTGTTTGAGCTTTCAAAGATAACCAAGTCCTTGATAATGGCTTTAATATCAATGTTTTGATTGTTTAGTAAAACTTTAAAGTTTTTATCGTCTTTATATCTTGCAATAAATTCACGTTGTTCAATAGAAAGTGTTTTATCTTTTGTCAGATTCTTTATTTTTTTGCTGTCATCATCGCTGACTTTTTCATTTATTGAATTTAATAATTCAATATTTCTGTTTGTTATATCATCTAAAACAGTGGTTTCAAAATATTCTTGAGCAATTTCTACAATTTTGTTCCAACTTTCCTCAAGTAGTATATTCTTTTCTGATAATTTTGCTTGGGAAAATTTATCTAAAGTAATACTTCGTATTTCTCTATGGATATTGCCTATTTTGCATTGTTTTCTTTTGTACGTAAAGGAAGGTGTATAACATTTTCTACGTGTTCAAAAAAACTTTTGTTAAGTGATTGCGGATTTTCTGTTTCAAATAAAAATGTTGTAGCAAAAGCGTAATCAATTTCATCTTCAGGTTTATTTGATGAAAAAAGAAGGATACCTTTTGTATTTGCAACATTTTTTACATTTTTATTGCCAAGAAGTATATCACTGTTTTTTATGGCAAGGATTGTTCTTTTACCTGTTCTAAAATAATTTTCTTTAGCTTTTTTTAATTGAGAATAAACATCATCTACAAAGCAAGTGCTATCTGTGTTTAAAGAAACAACATTTGCATTTACATTTGTTTTAATATAATCAATAAACGCATTCCCTGTTGTATCATCAGCTTCTGAAATAATAATTCCTGCTGGAATGTTATTTTTATTTTCATTTATGGGATTAATTAATAATTCTGAAATTTTCTCTTTTTCTTTGTCATAACCAATAAGCTCATTGTTCCCTTTTTCGAATTCTACTTGTTCTATATAAGCATTCCTTAATAGTTGCTTTTCTGCATCATATCCTGCAATGCAATCATCAAGTCCGCCTTCATTATCAACTTTAAATGCATTCGCAATTTGGGAAGCGTCGCTTAATTTTTGAACTTGTTCTGCCTCTTTTGCAACAGTAACGGCTATTTCTTCCAATTCCTTTTTCGCATCATTTATTCTGTTTCTTTCATTTTGTAATTCTGCTTTTTCGATTTGTAATTCTGTTTTATTTTGAAGTAACGTTATAATCATTATTTGTTCAATTTCAAATGTTTTGTTATATGAATTTTTTAAATCTTCAATTGCGGGTGTAAAATTTCTTTTCCAAAAAGACATTCTTTTTATGTCTTTTATAAATTCAGCATCTAATTCTTTTCTTCTTTCATCAGCATTCCAATTAAGCGCCCATTCCAACGAACCTTTTTTATAATAAGTTGTTGGCTTCTTTTCAAAAGTATCGTTGTCATAATCATTTCCGCAGAATGATAGTTTGTTCCCTTTGTTTTTAATAGCAGTTGCGTTTACTTTTTGTGGCAATGTTGCAACGTTAAAATTAATTTTCATATTTCACCTTTATATTAATCTTCTCTTAAGTTTTAGATTTTCTGAACACTGTACTCTATTTTGAATTTAGCAGGTCTTTTGCTTTTTTTATCCAATTATTAAGGACTTCGGTTTTAGTAGTAATTTGTGTTACTATTGTTTCTTTTTCTTTTGGTGTCGTAGTAACGCTGTCAGCTTTCGTTACTAATCTTTTTATCTCGTCTGCATCTTCTTTTAATGCTCTTTTTAATTCTTCTTTAACACGTTCTAACGATTGATAATCCCATTTTAACCTTAATGCTGTGTCTGAGGCGTTAGGATACTTTTCTAAAAATTTCTTTTTATTCTCTATGCTAGCTTCGATATTCTTTATTTGACATTCTATTTGCCAAATAGGACGATGAGCTTTAAAACTAACCAATTGGCTGTTGCCAATTTTTTTTGCGACATTAGTTGATTTAATTACTTCATTTGCAGCTAAGCCTACTTGTGCAACCGGTAATTTACTTGCTAAATGTGCAACTATTTGTGGCCAAAAATAATAAACACAAGCTCCTACGGCTAAAGTTCCTGCAACAGCAACTCCTGCTTTTATAATTGTCTTCTTCCTTTTTGAGTCTTTTTCTTGTTTTGCAAGTGTTTCAACTTTTTGCATAAAGTCTTTTAGGTTAAATTGCTCATCATCGGGCAATAATTTTGTAATTTCAGGAATAATATCTTTGTAATATTTATCCTTGCCCAATTCAACAAGTTTTGCTTTTGTTAATGCTTTGGAATATTCTTTTATTTCTTTAGTATTGTTACTTATAGCGTATAAGTAATCATTTCCCATAGTAATTTGTTGTAGTTGGTCTATTTCGATATCAAGCATATCATTCGCAAAAGAATTGAAATTGCTTGAAAAATCGGATATTGTGGTTTCGATTTCGCCTAATTTATCAAGAACTCTATCAGTTTGAATTTTAATATCCTTGTTTTCGTTATTTATTTGCTTGAATTTATCTGACATTATTTGTGCAAAATTTATTGATTCTTCATCAATATAGTTTTCTTCAAGTAATGCTTTATTTGAACTTTCAAAGAAAACCAAGTCCTTGATAATAGATTTAATATCAATGTTTTGATTGTTTAGTAAAACTTTAAAGTTGTTATCGTCTTTATGCCTTGCAATAAATTCTCGTTGTTCAATAGAATAAATTTTATCTTTTGTCAGATTCTTTATTTTTTTGCTGTCATCATCGCTAAC
This sequence comes from uncultured Lachnospiraceae bacterium, assembly GCA_964438355.1. GTDB lineage: Bacteria > Bacillota > Clostridia > Christensenellales > Pumilibacteraceae > UBA10677. The sequence goes on from CAYTKK010000102.1 coordinate 2,986, forward strand.
TTTTTCATTTATTGAATTTAATAATTCAATATTTCTGTTTGTTATATCATCTAAAACAGCGGTTTCAAAATATTCTTGAGCAATATCTACAATTTCGTTCCAGCTATTATCTGTAGATAATTTTCCTTGAGAAAAATTATCCCAGGCAACATTTAGTCTTTCTTTACTTCTGAAATTATTGTTTTGCAGAGCTTTTTCAACTAAAGAAATAATATATTCAGAATTTTCAATATCTTCTGCATTTTCACTTGTTAATACAGCAGAATTTCTGACAGGAGTAAAAATGTTGTTTATGGCATTTTCTTTAATAGAAGTTTTTTCATTTTCCAGTTGCTCTAATGTATCAAGAATGTTTACTTCCATTTCCAGTATGTCATCGGCATTTAGTTTGTTTGAAATAACTTTGAAGAACAGCAAACTTTCTTGTTGCTTAACCAAAATTTCTTTTTGATTATCTGTAATTGTAGTATCATTTTCAATTATATCTTTATATGATTCTCTTGCAGTTTTAATTAATTCATTTTCGTTTTGCAATTTATCTAAAGTTATTGAAATGAAATTTTTAACTTTTTCTTCGTCTTTAATTGTTTTATCAAACCAAATATTTTTTAATCTGTCATTATTCTTGATTCTGTTTTTGTCAAGTTCAGAGTTTTCTAAATCAAGCCAAAAATCAACAAGATAAGTATCACCTATCATAACATCTTTTAAACTTTTAGCTTCAAAATCAGAAATTGAAGTAATTAAAGCAGAATTTTCCGCTTCTTTATCGGAAAGTTCATTTGTTATTTCCGGTTCATCAAATTTCTCACATTGTATCTCTAATAATTCTTCGAGCTTGTTTTCGATTTTATTTGCTATTCCCAGTTCCTTATCAATATATTTGTTTTTTGCAAGCCAAGTTATTGCTTTATTTGAGGCTTTTCTGTCAAGATATGAACCCCTTATTGGTCCATTTACTCCAATGATATTGCATATTCCTTTGTGAAATTGAGACAAGTTTTCGTGTTCTGCAAAATAATCCCAGTCACGAATTGAGCCGTAGTACGGTTTTACTTCTTTTATTGTATTTGAAATTAAATCTTCAGAACTATTGAAATTTATTTTTTCTGTTAAAAATTTAAATTCATCATCAGGTAAATAAATTTTGTTTTTTTCTAATTCCGATTTTATAAATCGAACCATATCGTATTTAGACCTTACCGGAAGAGCAATAATCCCTGATACTTTATCAAGAAATTGAGAACTTAATCTTTGAGGGGTTCTTGTTTCAAAAATAATGGTAGTTGCTGCCTCTGCATCGTATGAAGAATAATCTGATGGTTTTTTTGAAGCAACATCTAATATATAATTACATAATTCGGAAACATTTTCATTATTCATTGGATTATCTGTTAAGTAGTTTGTACTCCCTTTAACGACAAGAATCGTTCTTTTTCCTGTATTTAAATAATTATTTTTAATTTTTTCTAAACAGTCATAAATTTCCGAATCTAAATATCTTGTTTGGGGATGTAATACTTCAACGTTTGCATCAATTTGATTTGCAATTGAATTAATAAATTTTGCGCCTGTTTTGCTATCTTCTGCGTAGAGAACAAAACCGGAAGGAACATTATCACTACCTTCTTTAATTGGGTCAATTAATAGTTTTTGGATTTTTTCTTTTTCTTTGTCATAACCAATAAGTTCATTGTTCCCTTTAAAGGATACAAAATTATTTACGTAGAAATTAGCAGGGTAAGATTGTAAAACAGAATTTGTTGAATAGTCTTTGGTTTTTAACTCCATATCCTGTTTATTGTTCATTTTCTTAACGTAAATAGAATTTGCATTCGTAAATCTAATTTGGTTAATTTTCATATTTCACCTTTACCCCGTTTACTTAATACTCTCATTTCTCTTAAATGCGTACAAAAGACTTCATCTCAGTAAAAACATTATATTCGCTTTTACTTTATGTTTTGGAATTTTAAACTTTCAATTGTATAAAGCACATCATATTATTTTTTGCTATTTTTCGGCGTAAATATTAACAAAAATTAACAACAAGGCGCCAAAAAAGCGCACGGCAAGGGTTCTACCTTCCCTGACGAGGCACAAAGCGACTAACTGTAAGGGAGAACAGGAATTAAAAATAATTTAAAACGTCGAAAAAGCAAAGTTATTAAAAAAGTAAAATGCTATAATTTTGCAAAGTTTTATAATAATGTTCGGAAATATACAAGTTAAAACAGTTGCAAATTTGTTTTTAAAAATTTTCTACCAAAATATAATTTTGTTTAAACTAAACCATCCAATGTATAAATGTTGCATTCTCTTGAAAAATAGTCTATCATATTAGAAAAGGGGA
>CAYTKK010000103.1:0-5330 GCA_964438355.1 uncultured Lachnospiraceae bacterium
CGGAGGCACAGACCGTCAGCACACACAGCGTCAGCGCCGCGCACAGCACGGTAGCAAGACGGATGCTCAGGCGTTTTCCTTTCATCATGCTCAAAGCACGCTCCTTTCGGAAATGGGTGAGAGACGGGCAGGATGCGCCCGCTGTTTCTATCTCCTTGACCGTATGCTACCAAGTTTTTTTCGCCCGCGCAATCCGCTTTTCAAAATCTGCACCATTCCCGCAAAATCAACATCCCCGCGCCGCGCCGGTTTGTTGTATGATAATATCAGAAAATCAGACGGACCGTTTTGTCCGGTAAAGGAGGTCCCGTTTTATGATCTCGGCCTTTCTCAAGCTGCTCACGCTCAAGCTGCTGCTCAAACTGCTCGGACTGGCGCTGATGCTCGTCGGTCTTGCCGCAGTGGTGGGTGCAGTCCTCTATACGCCGCTTTTTAATGTGCAGCGCTTTTATGAAGAGGAGCTGTCGCTCTCGCTCTTTTTCGATCCCTCGGCGCTGCTCCACTCTCAGACATGGCTGCTCGGCGGAGGCGCGGTCCTTTTGCTGCTTGTGCTGTGGTTTGCGCTCGGCAAGCGTAAGAGCGGCACGAAAAAAATTCTCGGCGGCAAGGCGGACAGCGTGGAAAGCCCCCTTGAAAACAGCCGCTTTCTGACCGATAAGGAGCGCGAACGCTACTTCCCCGGCTTCGACTTTGACAATGCCGCCGCCTCGAATAAGGACGGTATCCCCGTGCGCGCGGTGCTCGATAAAAAGGGACATTTGCAGGTCAATCTCCTCGGCGGCGCGCACTCGCTCATCATCGGTGCGACCGGCTCCGGTAAGACCACAACTTTCATCAACCCCATGATCCAGATCTTAGGCGCGACCTCGGCGGGCTCGTCGATGATCATGACGGACCCGAAGGGCGAGCTCTTTTCGCTGCACAGCAAATACCTGCAAAGCCGCGGCTACGATGTGATGGTCCTCGATCTGCGCGACACCTATTCCTCCTACCGCTGGAACCCGCTCGAATCCGTCTGGGACATGTATCAGCAGTATGTCGAGGCGGGGCGCGGCATCTTCGTACATAACGACAGCGCCGAGCAGTACCCCGACCTCACCTGGGTCGGCACCATGATGCCGAACGAGCAGTGGTACGAGTACCGCGGCAAGGCTTGGTCGGACCGGCAGCAGCTCATCGACGAGATCAGCATTGCGCGCCAGAAAATCTATGACGAGATGTATGAGGACCTCAACGACCTCGTCTCCGTCATCTGCCCCATCGAGAGCAAGGACGACCCCGTGTGGGAAAAGGGCGCGCGCTCGATCATCCTCGCCACCTGCCTTGCGATGCTCGAGGACAGCGAGGTCCCGGAGCTCGGCATGACGAAGGAAAAGTTCAATTTCTTCAATGTCAATAAGATCATCGCCAACAGCGAGGATAATTTCCGTGAGCTCAAGGCGTATTTCGACGGTCGCAGTCCCCTCTCGCAGGCGGTGACGCTCTCGCGTCAGGTGGTCTCGGCGGCGGACGCGACGCTCTCGAGCTATATGTCCATCGCGTTCGACAAGCTCAGCATGTTCAACGACCGCGGCCTGTGCGCACTGACCTCCGCGACCGACATCGACCCGGCAAGCTTCGCCGAGCGGCCCACCGCGCTCTTTTTGAAGATCCCCGACGAGAAGGACACGCGCCACGGACTGGCCGCCGTGTTCATCCTGTGCATCTACAAGGCCCTCATCAAGATCGCCTCGGCGCGCGAGGACCTGAGCCTGCCGCGCAATGTCTATTTCATCCTCGATGAGTTCGGCAATATGCCGAAGATCGAGAAGTTCGACAAGATGATCACCGTCGGCCGCTCCAGAAAGCTCTGGTTCAACATGGTCGTGCAGAGCTATTCCCAGCTCAACAATGTCTACGGCGAGCAGGTGGCGGATATCATCAAGTCCAACTGCGGCATGAAAATGTTCATTGGCTCCAACGACATCGGCACCTGCAAGGAATTTTCCGAGCTGTGCGGCAATGTGACCGTCTCGACGCGCAGCGTCTCGTCCTCCACGGGCAGCAAGGAGGGCGAGGTGAGCGTTTCCACGCAGCTTCAGACGCGCCCGCTCATTTATCCCTCGGAGCTTCAGAAGCTCAACAACAGAGATTCCACCGGCAACGCCATCATCGTCACCTTCGGCAACTTCCCGCTCAGGACCAAATATACGCCCAGCTATCAGTGTCCCCTCTATCAGATGGGGCAGATGGACCTGACGGAGGTGCGCTCCAATGTGTTCTACGCCGACCGCATCTTTTATGACATCACCCGCCGCAACAAGCTCATGCTTCCCGCGGAGGATACGGAATGACCGCGCAAAGGAGGACCGTCATGCGCAAAAAAATCAGTCTTCTCCTGCTCGCGGCAGCGCTGCTGCCGTCTCTCACGCTCTCCGCGCTGGCCCTCCCCGAGGAGGATGCGGGCACGATGCCCGAGGTGGATACGGGCTATCAAAGCGATGTGAGTACCGACCTCACCTACTCCGGCCCGTTGGATCCCCTGACCGGTCTGCCGTCGGGCAGCGTGACCGACAGTACGCTCTACACGACCCTGCGCGAGGGCTCCTATGGCTATGATCCGGAGCAGCGCTGCTATGTGAACGAGGTCGGGAGCAAGTCCTTCACGAGCAGCATCCCCAACGGAGCGCTCCTCTCCGCGGGAGAGGAACATGTCTCCTTCACCGTTCCCGTCGGGCTCTCCGCAGTGCTCTACCGCAACGGCAACGCGGTGAGCGACGCGGACCTCTCCGACATTACCGCGGCGGGCAGCTATCTTCTGGAGGTCGGTGTGAGCAACTCCGACGAGAGCGTCTCCTTCTCCTTCCGCCTGCTCGACGCGCTGACCAGTTCGCTCAGCGAGGTGTCACTGCCCGACGGCTTCCGCTTTGAGTATGTGCTGCTCGACGGCGAGGTGCTCTCGACCGATTACAGCAACTATACCCAGCTCATTGCGGACGGCTCCTACGAGGTCTGCTGGTCCTGTGAGGAGATCGGCAAGCGCTACACCGTCTCCTTCACGCGCGACACTGTGGCTCCCACGCTCGCGCTCCCCGAGGTAGTCGACGGCGAGGCCCGCTCCGCCGTCACCCTCACCGATCTGGAAAAGGACTGCTACATCCTTCTCACCGAGCTTGACAGCGGCGAAACGCAGACCATCGTCTCCGCCGAGACCGAGCTGACACAGGCGGGACGCTACCGCCTGACGGTATATGACCGCGCGGGCAACTCAAGTGTCTACGATTTTGTCATCCATGTTTACCTGAATGTCAGCGCCGTCGCCGCCATCGTCCTGATCGCGCTCGCCGTCGGCAGTCTCTGGCTCTACTCCCGCTATATCAGAAAGCACCCCCGCGTGGGATAAGTGACGCGCCATCGGGCGCAAAGGAGGTCCCGTTCTATGAAGGCATGGCTTCAGAAAATGCTGTTCGACTGGGTCTATGTTCTGCTCTATAAGCTGCTCAAGGCCTTTTTGAATCTGGTGGATTTCATCGAATCCTTCTTCGATGTGTTCGCCGGCACCGCAAAGATCTTCTATAAGGGCAATTCCGAATTTCTCATCAACGTCTTTTTCGGACACGATGCCGTGACCAACGCTTTCTGGGCAATGGCGCTCATCGCCATCGTGATGGCCTTCGGCTTCTGCATCGTGCAGCTCGCGCGCAAGAGCACGGATATCACCGGCGCGGTGAAGCAGTCGGTCGGGCAGATCATGGGCAACTTTTTCCGCTGTTTCGCCATCATCATTCTGCTCAATGCGATCACCGTGGCATCCATCAACATCGCCAATGTCCTGCTCGACCGCATCAACTATGCAATGTCCAACGCCTCTATCCTGCAGCAGGAGGAAGAGGACCGCAGCTTCACCGAGCAGGAGTACGCGTCCATGGCCAAGGTCCTCTCCACCGTGGCGAACTACTCCGTCAATCCCTCTTACGACAGCCGCTACAATGTCAACAGCTGCTTCAACGCCATCCGCACCGACCTTCTCAGTCTTCATGTCAGCGGCGTTTTCAACTACGATTATCCGCTTGACGAGAACGGCCACTATAGCTGGCAGGGTGCGCTCGCGCTGCTCGCCACCTCCGCGGATCTGACGCAGGACCTCGATCTGGACACCTATTATGCCGATGTCGTCAACGCCTTCCGCACAGTCAGCCGCGAGCTGAGCACCTACAGCGGCTTCGCCCCCGTTAAGACCGCGCACTTCTCGCAGCCGAGCAGCATCGACACCGATGTGCTCATCTTCCTCATCACGGGCATGGAGGCTTCTCAAAACTCCATGTATAACACCGGTGACTTCAACGATGCCATCCGCAAGGGCTATGTCTCGGGCGAAAAAAGCTATAACGATCTTACGCAGGTGCGCAAGGACTTTGATATCTGGGAGATGGATTATCTTGTCGGCTATGTTGCCTGCATCGTGTTCATCATCATCATGGCGATCTGCATTTTCACCTTCATCGTCCGTATGTTCAATCTCCTGCTGCTCTACATCACAGCCCCGCTGTTTGCCTCCTCGATGCCCATGGACGACGGCAGCAAGTGGCAGAGCTGGACACAGGCATTTGTCATCCAGCTCTTCTCCGGCTTCGGCATCATCATCGCCATGCGCCTCTACCTCATCATCATCCCCGTCGTCATCAGCAGCGACCTTGTTTTCTTTGCCGGCACGGGGACCGACACCGCGCTGCTCAACCGCATGGCGCAGCTTTTGATGGTCCTCGGCGGCGCGTGGGCGGTGCTGCAGTCCGGCAGCGTCATCACGGGCATTCTTGCCGGCAATCCGGGCATGGCGGCCATCCAACAGGAGGGGCAGATCGGCAACAAGGTCATGGGCTGGGCGACGCGCGCGCCGCGCGCCGCAGTCGGCAGTGCAGTCGGCCTCGCCGGCGGCGCCGTCAAGGGAGCGAAGTACCTTGCGGGCGCGGATAAGCGCCGTATGGACAAGGAGGAGGCGCGCGCCAAACTCGCTACCCGCAAGGCGCAGCGTAAGCAAAATGTTGCTGATCACCGTGCTTCCAAGGCGGATAAGCTTGCTGCCGAGGGTGCCGATCCGAAAAAGATCGATCGGATGCGGTCTGCGGCAAGGGATGCGCAGCAGAGTGCCGACAAGGCCGCCGGCAAAGCCGCAGAGCGGAATCGCTGGGCGGGCACCAAGCCCTCCGAGGCTGCCATTGAGCGCGACCCGAAATACGCGCCGAACGGCGCGGCAGGCGATACCGATGCTGCAGCGAACGCAGGCAGCGACACCGCGCCGCGTTCGCGCAACGCCAGCAGTGCAAATGCCACCGATAAGAATGTCGGCACCA
>CAYTKK010000104.1:0-5291 GCA_964438355.1 uncultured Lachnospiraceae bacterium
GAGCGTAAAGAATACTCAATCGTGATTAGCGGTATGTCAGGCGCCGTAGCACTTCGGATAAAGAAGATCAGCGTTTCCTCACGGATGAATTTTTGATCGTAGCCCATCTGACCAACGCAGTGCCCCAAAGCCTCACCTTCGGCGATCAGCTCGGCAGGGCTCTTTGCAATCAGGGCAATATATACGTCATCCTGCGCTCTCTGTAACGGTAAATACTTTTCGGCAATGGTAGCGAATTTTGCATAAAGCTCCGTGCGTTCCTTTTGATCAGCTAACGCCTTTGCCGTCTTGTACTCATCAATGCGGATATCGTGCCAGCGATTGAAGTCGTGGGGATAACGGTTCTTCGGCAAGGTCATATCCAAGCCGAGATAATTGCAGGCGCGGAGATAGTCTAAATACATACGGTGAGAAATATCCTGCTTTGCAACGTAAGCGAGATATGGTTTGTAATCGCCGTCCAGCATATCCCGTATCGGTTTACAGTCTTTTTCACTGCAAAAGCTCTTTTTCTTTTCCTCGTATTTTTGAACATCGGGCAGAGATTCTTTTCTGCGGTAAGCGGCGAATACAGTTGAAACATAGTAATAATGTTTAGCAAGCTCTGAATGGTTAGCAGACAGCCATTTGCGAAAACGCTTGTCCGAACCGGCTTTGCGTAAAATCTGCTTACTCATGGCGTATGGCTGCAAGCCCATTTTCATCAGATATTCAGCCTGTGGATACTGCTCGTAAATACGGAGAAATTTGAATATATCCGAACCGTTGTAAAGTTCCCACGCGGCATATTTGTATTCGGGAAACTTGGCGAGATAGTCACGGTTGACAACAAGAGCATGCGGGTCAAACATTTTGTCCTCGTGCCAGCCCCATTCCTCGCTCTCGTACCATTTGGGATTTTTGCTCAATCCCTCGGCATACCATCCAACGCTGTAACCGCTGATATAATAGAACACAATGTCTTTTATAAAGCACTCGTTAGAGTGAACACCGTGGACGGCAACCTGCTTACAATACAATTTTTTACGGCTCTCCTTTACGGCTACCGTCACCTTTACCAACTCACCGTCATTCTTGGTCAGATAGGCATAATATCTTACCAGACCGGGATAGGTGAAATCCTTACTTCTACTTTTATCCAGCCTGTGAATTTGCTCCATTATGTATTTGGGTATCGGCTTTATTTTCTCAATCTTCATTACATTGCACCTCACTTTACAATATCAATTTTCTGGTCGAGCAGCATATAGATTTTATACATCAAGTCCATATCAGCGTAAGGATCTTCGCCCAGCGGCTCTTTGGTATCAGCCACGGGAGCGACCTCGATAACCTCGCCGGTTTCCTCATTTACTGTATAATCGGCGGGAGCCACCTCAATAGGTTCATTCTGAACCGGCTCAATCTTCGGATGGAAATTCATATCCGCGCCATCGATCACCGCGATATTGGCAAACGCCCTTATCTTTTCGCGGTAGATATCTGCCGTATGGAAGGGATAACCGATCATCGGAACGCGCTCCGGAAGTCCGCAGTCTCGGCTCGTCAGCGTCATTTCAAGCTTCTTTGAAACCGTCACGGCTGCCTCTCCGAAAATCTCAAAGAAGTCACCTACTCGCATAGCAACAACGGTATTTGGGAACTCTGCTTGACACTGCATATAGGTCTCGTACAAAGGCGAGATTTTAGGCTTCTCGGGCGGCGGTTCCTCTATAACGGGTTCTTCCTCGTCATCCTCGGAAACGACCTCTACGGGCTGTTCTGCGACCTCTACGACGGCATCCGTGGGAGTGTTCTCAATGGGTTCATCGGTGGTCGTTTCGTCCTCCGCAGGCTCGTCCATAAAGTCAAACATCGTAAGCTGTCCCGTGGGATTTGCCTTTTTGGGAGCAGGAGCAGAAACGGCGGGAGTAGCGGTAGTTGTTACCGTAGCCGTTTTCTTGGGTGTAGCCTTTGGTGCAGGTTTGGGAGCTTTGTACTCGGTTCCGTCTTCGTTATAGAGTGTACCGAGGATGCTATCTTCTTCAAAGTAGTGGATTGCCCATCCGAAAACAATGTCACTATGCACGCACGCGCTTGTGGCTCCGTTCTCGGCTTGCTTTCTCGCTGCTTCGGTGGCAAACTTCATAAATCCCGCAAGCGTTTTACGACTGATCAACTGCTTGCCGTCTTTCTCCACGGGAACGCCGTTGTTTATCTTGTCGGCAAGTATCTCGCTGACATTTTGCTCCAAGTATTCTTTCAGTACCTTTTCTTCGGTAGTGGTTGCAGTAAGGTTCAATGTAATCATTTTTGTTACCTCCATTTCGTATGATTTTGATTATTTTTGCGTAAAAAGAAAAAACCCCCTTCGTATTAGAAGGGATCCTCGCGCCAGATGCCTGCGCGTACTTCGGAGTATTTGATGGGGATAATTACCCATTTCGGTTTATTGAGAATATGTCCGTCCTCCCGCGCTCTCGGTGGGAAACGGATATATCCGGCTTTCGCGGTAACGGCTTGACGGTAGGTGTAGGTCATAAAGTGCCTTATGTATTCCGTCGCACCTTCTTCTTTGTAGCAGACCTTGTAACCGTAAGGATTGTTCGTATTCTTTCCCATAGCTCACACCCCGTAAAGCCTCTGTGCAAGGCGCGGCAGAGCCGAGTAAAAGTTATTTCGCATAATCGTTGTATGCAAATATCTGTCGTGGGCGAAATAATTACGGTCTGCAAGTTCATAGCCCTTTTTCGTCAGCCTTTTCACCTCGTAGTGATCCGAGCCGTCGTGATGATAACCGGAAATATAAAAATGACCGTTTTCGTCATAGAACTTTACGTAGTCCAGATGGCGAATACAGTCAAGCAGGTCATCAAAGCTATGGATAAATTTGCCGCCCTGCGCGGGCCCGTCCCATCTGCCGCAAGTACCTGTCAAGAGGTATGCGTCTTTTGCAAAGACGGGTTCAACGTCGGCTCTGAAATCGTCCCATTCGCGTCTGCGATCTTCGTCCATTTCGTGATAGACCACGCAATCGGGAATATCGTCTGCCGACTCCCAACCTTCTTCTTCGGCAAAGGTCTCAAACAGATAGTTTTTTGTAGTTTCAAAGCTCGCGCAATCGGTATCGTTATAGAAAACGGTGGTTTTTGTTTTCATACGATTACACCTCAAATTCTTCCTGCAAGGCATTCAGCACCTCGCCCTCAATGTCGATATCGTCAAGCTGCTCGTCGATGGCGTCCTCAATCAGCCCCGACACCAACGGCTCAAAGTCCATATCTTCGATTCGTTTTTTCAGACGCTTGGTGATAATTTCTTCAATGTCGATTTCGTCCATCGCGTTACTGATGGCTTCTTCAAAATCGTAATGACGAATCGCGTCTTTAATTCTGTTTCGGATATCCTGTTTCATGCTCATTATCTTACCTCCTTAATAATCCCGTATTTATCGTCTGCGTAGTACGCACCTGCGTACAAGTTAAAAATGGCGGTGCATTTCACACCTTTATAGTTCACGATATACACCGTTTGCGCACCGTCCTGCTTGCTGTCAAGAACGGTGATTTCATCTATCGCTCCGTCAAGGGAATGAATATGCGCCATTGTCTTAAATCCTTTCATTTTCCGTATTCCTCCAAGTATTTTTTGTATTGGGTATCTTCTTCGAGTAGCTGCATCAGGACGGGCATAATGGTCTCTTTGGTCTGCCCGACGCAATAGATGGTTTTGAGATTGGAATTGTAGCCAAGTACGCGGCGGAAGAAATAATCGGTCAGCCTCATAATGTCAGGATCCCGATGCTCGCTGACTACGTTAATGCAGTGAATAGCGGTCATAATAGCGTCGATTTCTTTGGTGTTTTTCATTTCAACAGCTCCTTTCGTTTAATGCGCGTGCTAATTTATATAGCATTTCTTGTATCGCCTCAGCATCGTCAATAAGCGTTCTGATGGATTGTGGAACGCCGCTGACCGTTTTTCTGTATTCAACCCACATTTCAGCGTGTTCGTCTGCATCAAAATCGTCTGCGTATTGATCGACCTCTTGTGCGAAGTTTCGTTTTGTAACTGTAAAGAAAAAATCCTCGCCGGCGGGAGAGTATTGGCAAACATCAACGTACTTGCCATCTTCCGTAATCCCCAGCCAAGTTTGTCACAAATTTTTCGGTGCTTATTATTCATTGATCTCACCACTTTCAATAATTTTTCGTGTCTTTCAAATACTGCGACAAAGCCTTTTCAAGCCCGCGCAACAGCCGCTTGTCCGCATTGATTTCATCAACGGTCAAACCTACCGCGTCCAGCGTATCTTCAAGGTCGTATGTAATGCAGTATTCGTGATTGCCAAGCTCGTAAAGGAACATATCTTTGATGATGCCTTCGCCGGTCGTATCTGCCGCGAGTGCATCCCTTTTTTCTTTTTCGAGCCTTTCCACAAGTGCGCGGAACGCTTCACGGTCTGTTTTGCGGATATAGCAGCCACCGCCGATGTGTACGATCTTATCGGTGTCGGTAGAACCCAAGCCCCATTTTGCCATCATTTCCGCGAATTGCTGTTGGCTGAACGCCGCGCCCATTGGGAAAGCATTAAATTCCTTTTGCTGTCTGTTTTTCAGGATTTCGTATTGGTTTTTCATTTCCATATCTCCTTTTTCAACAAATTTCAATCAAGCCGCCGCTGTATTTTTCAACAATGCCGTCATAGGAAAACGATTCGCCGTAGGACTCAAAATCGAAGTAGTCAATCAGACTATCGGAGATGAAAAGGCCGCTATTGCTGAATTGCTCGCGTCCGTAATCTTCCCAGTCATAGCCTTTATAGAGGTGAATGTCATCATCCCAGCTCTCGCCGTTCTGTTCGACCAGAGCCTCAAACTCACGAAAACTGCATACTTCTATGTAGGCTTCCATAACCTCAAATTTATCCGAGTCAAAGAACACACCGGCATCCCTCAATGTCTCAAATAGCCGCTTCGGACTCATATAATCGGTGTTCTCACCGTCAAGGTCGAGATTTTCAATGTCCTGTACGAACAGTTCTTCGTCAATGCCGTCGAGCTGAAATCCCTGTTTTGTCAGTTCTTCTTCGATATCCTCCCAATCGTCATAATCTGAAAGGGTAATGGGCTTGGAGCCCATTACACGCGAGTTTCCAGCGTTGTATGAACCCCAAGAGCCGATCACGATTTTTACTTCATTGTAGATAGATGTATTGACCATTATTGCACCTCCTCAAAATCATTTACGGACAGCTTCTTATATTCGCAGCCGTATTCAAAGTAATATCCGTTTTCATCGGAAAGCAGGGGG
>CAYTKK010000105.1:0-5251 GCA_964438355.1 uncultured Lachnospiraceae bacterium
GACGCCATACCCGATAGCGGAATAAACAAAATTATTATTGATATGTCTAAACTTAGGTTTATGGATAGCACCGGAATAGGCGTTCTTTTGGGACGTTACAAGCGCGTTGCGTGTCACGGCGTCACGATATGTTTGGCTAATCCTTCGAACAGTATAGACAAAATTTTGACGATTTCGGGACTTTATGACATTATGCCTCGTCTTGAGACAAAGGAGTAAGCGATGGATAATTATATGGAAGTAAAATTTGATGCCGTTAGTAGAAACGAGGCTTTTGCGCGAACCGTTATTGCGTCTTTTTGCGTAGAATTAAATCCGACCGTCGATGAACTCGATGACATAAAAACCGTAATTTCCGAGGCGGTTACAAACTGTATTGTGCATGCGTATGCTGGCAACGGCGGAGAAGTCGTTTTGCGAGCTAAAATTAAAGACGATGTTTTACATATGGAAGTTGAGGATTACGGCAAGGGGATAGAGAATATCGAGCAGGCTATGCAACCGTTTTTCTCAGGGTCGGACAGCGAGGAGCGAAGCGGTATGGGATTCACCATAATGCAAACTTTTACGGATGATTTGACGGTAGAACGCAATTCGTTGGGTGGAACGAAAGTAATTATGAGCAAAAACTTCCATATGTAAATACTATTTTGGCGGTGAAAAAATTGCTGGAACATGATGAAATTTTGCAACTGATAGACCGAGCGCAGTCAGGCGACGCCGACGCTAAAGCATTGATTGTCGAACATAATTCGCCGTTGGTAAAAAGCATTGTGCGCAGATATCGCAATCGCGGAGTGGAATACGACGACTTGTATCAACTCGGATGCATAGGATTGCTTAAAGCTATTAAAAATTTTTCACGTGAATTCGGAGTAAAATTTTCTACCTATGCTGTTCCTATGATAGCAGGCGAAATAAAACGTTATTTGCGCGACGACGGATATATAAAGGTTTCTCGAACGACTAAAAGCCTTTCGTACAAAATAAACTATTTTGTAGACGAAATACGCAACCGAGAGGGCAGAAGCGTTACCGTAGAAGAAATTGCCGAGCATTTTTGCATCGAAGCGCAAGAAGTCGTCTTTACGATGGAATCGGCTAAAATTCCGGTATCTATATATGATAAGGGGGAAGACGAGCAGTCGCAATCCGTTTTAGATAAACTGGTTGGCGGAGACAGCGTCGACGATACTATCGACAAGCTTATTATTAGAGATAAAATATCGTCATTGTCGGAGAGAGAAAGAAAAATCATTGAAATGCGTTATTATAAGGATAAAACTCAAAGCGAGATAGCTAAGGAACTGAATGTGTCGCAAGTGCAAATTTCGCGACTCGAAAGCAAAATAATCGAGAAATTACGTGCAGGATTTAAGGAAAACTAATGATCAAATATTTCGTTATTAGTAATTGTTTATAGTCGTAAAATAAAAATGCGTTAAGAGTTATAAGTAATTAAATAACAATGAAAAAGCACCGTAAAAGCCTTGTAAGACTGTTTAAGGTGCATTTTTGTTTTTGTAAATATGGATATAACTAAATATACGTAAAATAGTTCCTATTCGCCTAAATATGCCTTTTTTATACGGTCATCGGAAAGAAGTTCGTGGCCTGTGCCGCTTGCGGAAATTTCGCCGATTTCAAGCACATACGCACGATCGGCAATGGAAAGAGCTTTCTTTGCGTTTTGTTCGACAAGCAGGATTGTCGTTCCGCTTGCGTTGATTTCCTTAATCGTATCGAAAATGATATTTACGTAAAGGGGGGAAAGTCCCATTGACGGTTCGTCGAGTAGAAGCATTTTTGGGCGAGACATCAGCGCTCTGCCAACCGCAAGCATTTGTTGTTCTCCGCCGGAAAGTGTGCCTGCAACCTGAGTTTCGCGTTCTTTTAATATAGGAAATTTTTCATAAACGATTTCTAATGTCTCTAGCATTTCGAGTTTAGACGAACGACTGAACGCGCCGAGTGTGAGGTTGTCTTTAACGCTAAGCTCTTGGAAAATTCTACGGCCCTCCGGAACCTGTGTAAGTCCGAGAGAAACGATTTTATGAGCCGATGTATGCGTAAGGTCATAGTTATCAAACGTTATAGAGCCGCCTGCCGTCGGAATAAGACCGTTGATGGAATGCATTATCGTAGTTTTTCCCGCTCCGTTAGCGCCAATAAGCGCAACGATTTCGCCCTCATTGACTTCGAACGAAACGCCGCGTATCGCTTTTATCATTCCGTAATTAACATATAAATCTTTAACTTCGAGTAGTGCCATAATTATTCGTCTCCCAGATATGCTTTGATGACGTCGGGATTGTTTAGAACTTCCTTTGTTTCTCCGCTAATGAGTTCTTGCCCAAAATTAAGTACGGTTAATTTGTCACAAATGCCGCCGACTAACTTCATATCGTGTTCGATAAGTAAAATAGTCATATCGAAGGTATCGCGCACATATTTTATGGTTTCCATAAGTTCTGCTGTTTCGTGCGGATTCATTCCTGCTGCAGGCTCGTCGAGAAGTAGTAGTTTAGGATTTGTTGCAAGCGCACGAGCTATTTCCAGTTTTCGCTGTTTTCCGTAGGGGAGGTTGCACGCAAGCTGGTTGCGCTCTTCCATAAGTCCGAATACGGTAAGAATTTCTTTTGCTTTAGCTCGCATTGCAAATTCGGTCGTATAATGTTTTTTTGTCCTAAAAATTGATTGTGCAAGGTTACATTTGTATTCGGGTCTGTTCGCAAGCGCGACCATAACGTTCTTAATGACAGTCATATTGTTGAACAAACGAATATTTTGGAATGTGCGCGCAATTCCCTTTTTGTTGATTTTCATTTGCGATTGACCGGTAAGATCCTCGCCGCAGAGAGAAAACGAACCGGTTGTAGGTTTGTATACGCCGGTAAGCATGTTAAATACGGTTGTCTTACCTGCACCGTTAGGTCCGATAAGTCCGTATAAGCAGTTCTTTTCGATTATAATATTGACATCTTGTACGGCTTTTAAGCCACCGAAAGAAATACCCAGACCATTAGTTTGAAGAATAATTTCACTCATTTATCGGTACCTCCTTTGTTATCGGAACCTTTCCCGTTAGCGTCATAATCGGGCGAGTCGGGCGTATAAGTCGAATCGGGCAAAATGTCCGTCGACAAAATAGCGTCCATTTCGATTTTTGTGGGAATCTTACTCCAGTCTGCATTATGTTCCCTGTCTTCGGCGGGATCCTGAGTAGGATGTTTCTTCTTTATTAAAAGAATTATTTTGTTTTTAATAAATTCGAATAATTTTTTGAAGTTGTATTTTTCCCTAAAATTCTTAAATGCTGGAGCGTTGTTGTATATTACTAAAACTATAAGTATCAACGCATAAATAAGATTTTTTAGTGCGGCAAGGTTGCCCGTAAATATCGTTGCTAGTTTTGTATTAAGAATGGTTATAATGGTAGCTGAAATTATTGAGCCGTTCATGTTGCCCATTCCGCCTAAGACAACCATAACTAATATGTTGATGGAGTAGTTGTAGTCAAACGTAGAACTTGCGATATGCGTATTCGCGTTCGCATAAAGAACGCCGGCTACGCCTGCAAAGAACGCAGAAAAGACAAAAACGGAAATTTTATAAAAAGTCACGTTAACACCCATTGCGCGTGCGGCAATCTCATTGTCTCGAATTGCCATAATAGCACGTCCGTGTTTACTACGTATTAAATTTTGAATAGCGACAACAGCGATAAGTACAACAACGAATCCGATGATAAAAAGCGAATTGTCGTAGCGATATGTATCCATTCCAAGCGTAGCACCGAACGGTTCGGAATTTTGAAATATTGTTTTGATGATTTCACCGAATGCGAGCGTAACGATAGCAAGATAGTCGCCTTTAAGTCTAAGTGCAGGTAAGCCTATAATAAAACCGAAAGCTGCAGCAATTGTGCCGCCAATCAGCATGGCGAGTATTATCGAAACAAGAGGAGCGGACGCTGTCAGCCCCGGGAAAACGGTTGTTTGAAAAAATCCGCCCAAATAAGCGCCGATACACATAAATCCTGCATGACCGAGCGAAAGTTCTCCAAGAAAACCTACGACAAGCGAAAGCGACGCCGCTAGCAGAATGCTTATCGAAATATTTTCAAGCAAAACTACATTTCCTCGAGAAAGTCCGCCTGCAATCCAAATGGTCGAGAAGAGTAGTGTTGCAAATATAAGGACAAAATACGTTATGAAGTTTTTAAGTTTGAAACTCTTTTTTACACAGTCAAAATATTTCATATTACACCTTCTCACGCTTTTTCTTTCCGAGTAGTCCGGTCGGCTTAACTATAAGAATAAAGATAAGCAAAGCAAATTCTATGGCCACGGTATAAGGCGTTAGCACTGGAATAGACGAACAAACGGATTCGATAATTCCAAGCAGTATTCCGCCAAGCATAGCTCCGGGGATAGAACCTATACCTCCGATGACGGCGGCTGTAAAAGCTTTAATTCCGGGCATTGCTCCCATCGAGACAGATACCTGCGGACTTTTCATTATAAAAAATGTTCCGGAAACAGCCGCCAAAGCCGAACCTATTGCAAACGTTAGAGAAATAACGACATTGACGCTAACGCCCATTAGTGTAGCCGCACCTTTATCTTCGGAAACGGCGAGCATTGCTCTGCCCATTTTGGAATGGTTTACAAAAAGCGTTAACGCCAGCATTATTAACGCCGCCACAATTAAGGTTACGATGGTTGCGACGCTAACAGATAGTTTACCTATGGTAATTACACCCATCGAAGGAAACGCGACCATTTTGGGGGCGGCTCCGAAGATAAGCTGAGCAAGTGATTGCAACAAATAGCTCACTCCGATTGCGGTGATAAGTACAGCAAGCGGAGACGCGCCGCGCAGCGGTTTGTATGCAACCTTTTCAACGGCAATACCTAGCACTACGCAAAGCAAAATCGCAACTAACGTTGAAATCAGTACGCCCGCAACGCCGCCTATCATACCGAAGAACACAACGATGGAGTATCCGCCCACCATTATGATATCGCCATGGGCAAAATTTAACATTTTGGCTATACCGTAAACCATTGTGTAGCCAAGCGCGATAAGGGCGTATACGCCTCCCATACTTAAGCCTTCAATCAGTGCATTCAAAAAATCAATCATTCATACCTCGCGCGAAAAACAGTCAGAATTTTACCCGCCATTGCAGCGGGTAAAATTCTACTCCTATTTTCGGTTTTTAATTTAATGTGTTTTTCCGTTAAGC
>CAYTKK010000106.1:0-5246 GCA_964438355.1 uncultured Lachnospiraceae bacterium
GGTCTGCGCTGCGTCGATATCGGCGCGTCGACGGGCGGTTTTACCGACTGCCTCTTGCAACGCGGCGCCGAGTGCGTTTATGCGCTGGACGCGGGGCACGGTCAACTGGCGCCCTCGCTGCTCGCCGACAGACGGGTGATTAATATTGAAGGCTTTAACGCACGGCGGCTGAGTGAGGTCGGCGCGGCGGGCTGCGGCCTGCCGACGGAGCTCGATCTGGCCGTCATGGATGTGTCCTTTATCTCGCAGACGTATATTTTGCCCGGCGTGCCGTCGCTGTTACGTGAGGGCGGGTTGTCCGTCAGTCTGATAAAGCCGCAGTTCGAGGTCGGACGCGGCGGGCTGGGTAAGGGCGGCATCGTCCGCGACCCACAGCGCCGTGCCGAGGCCGTGCTGCGGGTGTTTGGCTGCGCACGCGAGTCGGGGCTGGGCTTTTTGCGCCTGTTGCCGTCACCCATCACGGGCGGCGACGGAAATTGCGAGTATCTGCTCGTGACCTGCCGCGGCGAGGGGCGCGCTTATCCCGAAGCCGGGCAGCTGACGGACTGTTTGAAGCAAAAATGACCTCAAAAAGCGGCCGCGGCCGAGCTGCGGCGCGGGCGGTGAGTCCGATATACACCTCATGGTACACCTCAAGGAGGCAAAATGGAGCAAATAAAGCGGGTGGCCGTTATCACCAACTACAATATAACGGAAAAAGCGCAGGCGGCACTGACCGTGGCGGACAGATTCATACGCTTTGGCTGCGAGATACTGATATTATCGTCGGCGCGGGAGCGCATAAGCCGTATGCACCGCATGCGGCACGAATTTCACTTCGCCCCCGCCGATGAGGTCTATAAAAGCGCCGACATTTTGGTCGTTCTCGGCGGCGACGGCAGCATACTTGACGCCGCACGGCGTGCCGCGCTGACAAAAACGCCCATTCTCGGCATAAATCTCGGCAGGTTGGGCTTTATGGCCGAGCTCGAGATGGATGAGCTGCGGCTGCTGCCGCGTCTGTTCGAGGGGAATTATACGATAGACGAGCGTTCCATGCTGTGCGTCAATATGTACGACGCGCGGGGCGTGCGTAAGCTGTCGTCGTTCGCGCTGAATGACGCTGTCATCTCAAACGGCTCGGTGGCGAGGATAGTTGACCTCGAGCTGCTGTGCGGCGGCGAGTCGGTGACGACCTACCGCGCCGACGGGCTGATAATCGCCACGCCGACGGGCTCGACCGCCTATTCGATGGCGGCGGGCGGCGCCATTACGCATCCGCACCTCGAGTGCTTCTGCGTGACGCCCATCTGCCCCCATTCGCTGACGGCGCGTCCGCTGGTCTTCCCGGATTCGCTGGAGTTGACGGTGCGCAACATATGCGAGCGCGAAAAAAATCTGTTTTTGACCATCGACGGCCGCACCAACTACGAGTTGTTCCGCGGCGAGACGGTCAGCATTACAAGATCGGACAAAACCACACGGCTGATAACGCTCAAGGAGCGCGGCTTTTACAATACATTGCGCCAGAAGATGACCAACGGTCGCTGAGCGCTGAGGCATTGAAGGAGAACACCCCATGAAGGCTACAAGACAAGAGCAAATACTCAAGCTGGTATCCGAGGAGTCGATACAGACGCAGGATGAGCTCATCACACGCCTGCGGCAGCTGGGCTACGGCGTTACGCAGGCCACGGTCTCGCGCGATATACGCCAGCTCAAGCTGACCAAGGTCATGACGTCGGACGGCGTCTACAGATACGTCCTGCCGCACGGCAGCGACGAGGGCGGCGCGACGCAGCTCAATCAGACGCTGCTCAACGCCATCACGCATATAGATCATGTCAATAATATCATTGTTATAAGGACATACCCCGGCATGGCGCAGGCCGTTGCCTCGGGCATCGACGCCGCACAGGATCAGAGCATCCTCGGCTGCGTCGGCGGCGACGACACCATCATCGTGGTCGCGCGCACGGACGAGCTGGCGCACGGCTTCTGCGACAGCTTCCGCAAGCAAAAGCGGGTGGTTTGAGCCATGCTGAGATCACTTCAGATAAGCAATATTGCCGTTATCCGCGAGGCGGATATCGAGCTCGGCGACGGCTTTTGCGTGCTGACGGGTGAGACGGGCGCAGGTAAGTCCATCATCATCGACAGCATCGGGCTGCTGCTGGGCAGCCGCGCACCGCGCGAGCTGATACGTTCGGGCGAGGATCGCGCGACGGTCACGGCGCTGTTTGACGCCCCCGGCGGGGCCTGTCGCGCCTTGCTCGATGAATACGGCATCGAACACGACGACGGCGTGCTGCTCAGTCGCAGCGTGTCGGCGGACGGGCGCTCGAGCGCCCGCATCAACGGTCAGACCGTGACCGCGGCCATGCTGCGCGAGGTCGGGCGGACGCTGGTGACCATACACGGCCAGCACGACAATCAGCGGCTGATGCAGCGGTCGTATCATATCCGTCTACTCGACGCCTACGCCGAGGCAGGGGAGCTGACGGCGGAATATCGCGAGGCCTATCACAGCTGGCGCACGCTTTGCGGCGAGCTTGAGGGGCTGCGGCGCGACGAGGCCGAAAAAATGCGTCTGCGCGACATGCTGGAGTACCAGATAAAGGAGATCGACGGCGCACGGTTGCGTCCGGGCGAGGAAGATGAGCTGACAGCCTCCCGACTTCGTCTGCAAAGCGCCGAAAAGATCAAAAAACAGGCCGATTTTGCCTACCGCGCACTGTATGCCGGCGAAAAGACGGCGGTCACGGTGCTGCTCGACCGTGCGCAGAGCGCATTGGAGCAGTTGCGGGAGGCCGTTCCCGAGGCGGCGGAGCTGGCGGCGCGGCTGGAGAGCTGCCGCTACGAGGTCGAGGACATTGCCGCGACCGTTCACGGCTATACCGCGGAGTTTGACGGTGATCCGTCGGCCATGCTCGATAAAATCGAAACGCGATTGGATCTCATCGGCCGCATCGAGCGCAAATACGGCGCGGATGTTGCGGCAGTGCGGGCATTTCGCGACGCTGCGGCGGACAGGCTGGAGCAGCTGGACAACTCCGACGCGCGAGCGGAAGAGCTCACGGCGCTGATCGCTGCCGCCGAAAAGCGCACTCTGGCGCTGGGCGAGCGTCTGTCGTCGGTGCGACGCAGGGCTGCCGCCGAGGCGGCGGTGCGCGTCTGCGAGATATTGGGATACCTCGACATGCCGGGGGTGCGCTTTGAGATAGCGCAGCAGCCCTGCGAACCGGGGCCCGACGGTTGCGACAGCGTCGAATTTATGATAGCGGCCAATCCCGGCGAGCCGCCGGTCCCGTTGGCCAAGACCGCCTCGGGCGGCGAGTTGTCGCGCGTTATGCTGGCGCTCAAATGTGTGCTGTCCGAGAACGACGGCATAGATACCATGATATTCGACGAGGTCGACGCCGGGATATCGGGCAAGACCTCGCGCAAGGTCGGCGTCAAGCTGCACGAGCTGGCGCGGACGGCGCAGGTGCTGTGCGTCACACATTCGGCGCAGATCGCCTCGCTGGCCGACCGTCACCTGCTCATCTCGAAGAGCGAGTCCGGCGGGCGAGCCGAAACGACGGTGCGCACTGTCGAGGGTGACGAGCGCGTGCACGAGATAGCGCGCATCCTCGGCGGCATAAATATAACAGAGAAGCAGTGCGAGGCTGCAAGGGAGCTTCTGGAGCATGAATAAGACCAACGCAATGCGCCGCCTTGACACGGCGGGGCTGCAATACACGGTGTGCGAATATGTCCCGGATGAGAGCGATCTCTCCGGTGTGCATGTCGCCGCACAAATAGGGCTGCCACCGCAGATAGTATTCAAAACGCTGGCCGCGCGTGGCGACCGACGCGGCGTGGTGGTGTTTTGCATACCATGTGCCGCCGAGCTGGACCTTAAGGCTGCCGCGGCAGCGAGCGGGAATAAGTCGCTCGAGCTGCTGCACGTCAAGGAGCTGCCGGTGCTGACCGGCTATGTGCGCGGCGGGGTGTCGCCCATCGGCATGAAAAAAAGCTACCCGACCTTCATTGATGAGTCGGCCCTGCTGCACGAGAAGATAACGCTGAGCGCCGGCATGAAGGGCGCGCAGCTGTTGCTCGATCGGGCGGCTATCGTGCAATATCTCGGCGCGACGGTGTGTCGGCTGACGCGGTGAATGCGGTCACATTTAAATAAATTATACGATAAAAATAATCTGATTTTGCGCCATTGTGATGGCACAAATGAAAGGAAAGACATATGCAGAAGATAAAGCAATTAATTTCGGAGGAGCTGTCACGGTGCGCCGCGGCGGCCTTCCCGGCGAGCACTCTCGGCGCGGAGGATATCCTTGCTATGTTAGAGTACCCGCCCGACACCGGCATGGGCGACCTGGCGCTGCCCTGCTTTAAGCTGAGTCGCTCGCTGCGCCGCTCCCCGGTGCAGATCGCCGAGACATTGGCGACCGAGCTTTCGGCCTGCTCGCTCGCGGAGGGCGGCCCCGTCGGTGAGGCAGCTGCCGTCAACGGTTATCTTAATATCCGCTTCTCAAACGACTATCTGGCGCACACCGTGCTGCCCGAGATATTGGCCGGCGGCGAGCGCTACGGTGCACCGGATTTCGGCGTGGGCAAGGAGGTCGTGCTCGACTATTCCTCGCCAAACCTTGCCAAGCCCTTCCACATCGGCCACCTGGGCACGACGGTGATAGGTCATTCGCTCAAGCGCCTGCACGAATTTGCGGGCTATCATTGCACCGGCATCAACTATGTCGGCGACTGGGGAACGCAGTTCGGTAAGCTGATCGTCGCCTACAAAAAATGGGGCGACCGCGAGACGGTGGAAAAGGGCGGCATCGATGCGTTGGTCGAGCTTTATGTGCGCATCAATAACGCCATTCCAGAGGATCCCGCACTCGGCGACGAGGCACGCGCCGAATTTCACAAGCTGGAGCAGGGAGATGAGGAAAATCTGGCGCTGTGGCGGTGGCTGGTCACAATGTCCCTGCGCGCGAACGAGGAGACCTATAAGCAGCTTGGCATAACCTTTGACAGTTATAAGGGCGAGAGCGCCTACACCGAGCTCATGCCGGCGCAGGTGCAAAAGCTGCGTGATATGGGGCTGCTCAAGATAGACGACGGCGCTTCCATCGTCGATCTTGAGGAATACGGCATGCCGCCCTGCCTCATTCTCAAGCGCGACGGCTCGTCGCTTTATCCCACGCGCGACATCGCCGCGGCGGTGGATCGCCATGAGATGTATCATTATGATAAATCGATATACG
>CAYTKK010000107.1:0-5112 GCA_964438355.1 uncultured Lachnospiraceae bacterium
TGTTGATTGTATACGGCTCTGCCCAAGTGAGGGTAAAAGTCGTTTTGCCGCTTGCACGGTAAACGTCGGAATCGCTGTACGAGTGAATCGGAACGTATTTATCTATAAGGAGCTTTGCCTTTTCCGTCGTGTCCTTATCGCCCTCCATAGCCGTAATCGTAGCCTTGGGAGCAACGTTGGTCATTCCGCTGGCAGTAGAGGGTATCGGCTGAAGCGACGTGGTCGGTCCGTTAGAATGATATACGTCATAGCCGAGCGTCTCGTTGTATCTCCAGTTAAGTCTGTCGATTGCGATAGAACGTACGCCACCGCCGTCGGCACCGGTTACGTCCGTCCATACATGGTAAGCGATATACATCTCGTCGCCGACTTCAACGATTGCGTGGTGCGCCGCACCGGAAACGTTCTCGTAATCGCTTTCGGCACCGTTCATCGGGTTGCCGGTAATTTTCGCTATCTTCTCGTACGGAGTCAGGTTACCTGCCTGCTTCGTTTTTCCGGGTGCGCCGATACCGAGTACTTCGGTAGATACGGCTACGTCCGTAGAGTACAATTTGCTACCGTATCCGGGGTTAGCGTACGTCAAATAATAATGCTTCGTCCTCTCGCCGGTTACGGGGTCCGTCGTGTAGTGGTACTGGAGGTAGTTACCCTCGTTTACGCTCGAATCGTACGCAGGAACATAATCGGTACCTTTCTTGCTTTCGTCGCGAACGAACACGTTGTTTTCGTCCTTCGTCCATGCGCCATAACTCGGGAAAGTAAGCGGGCTTACCGTATAGTAGTTAGGCGTTGCGGGATCGTACATCTCGACTATCCACAGCGAAGAAGTTCCGGTGTAGGAATCGAAGTGCTTGTTGAACGTAAGGTACAACGGATAATAGTACTCGTAGTTTCCGTCCGTACCTATTATCGGGTTGCCGCTTGCGTCCGTCTTTATCGTCTTTTCGTCGTAAAACGGACTTACGTCGATGATGGAGAAGCAATAACCTCTCGCGTTCGTGTCAAGCGTATAGTAGCCGGTTTTCGTGTCGCCGATGGAAAGTCCGCCACCGTACGCGGGGTCGGTGTTTGTCATCTCGTCGAAATGATTTTCAAACTTCATCGGAGGCGTATTCTCGGCGTAAACCTCGCCGTAAACGTTTTGCTCTCCCTCGTGCAACTTTTCGTACGCTACGAACGGTCCTTCGGGAGTATCCGCAACCGCCACGCTGATATACATATCGTCGTACATATATCTGCTTGTTTGCGACGCCCAAGACGGAGCCGACGTAGGCGTGCTCTTTGTGCCGCCGGTCTGGTAGAAGTAATACTTTCCGTCGTTCGGGTTATAAATTACCTCGGGCGCCCACTTGTTACCATCGCCCCATCCCTCGTTGGTGAACTGCCATACAGGTCCCAAATTGTAATAGGTAGCGAAGTCCTTGGTCTTATAGCCGAGAAGCGAGCCGTTACCCTTTCTGCTGGTAGCATACAAATAGTACCAACCTGCATACTCGCCCGTGGGGTCCATTTCGTCGGTAACGTAAATCATGCCGGGGTCCGACGCATAAGAAACGCTGGCGTCATTCTTATAAAAATACGTCGAATCGTAATTGCCGCTCGTTGAAATTCCGTCGTCGTAGGTAAACGAACCGCTCGCGCCGCCGGAATTGTTTCCACCCATATCGCACGCGGTAATGCCGAACAGCATCACGCCCGCCATAAGGGAACAGAGCAAACCTTTGAACAGTTTTTTCATCATTATCTCCTTTTACTTAGATTTTTGGCTTTTTTGAGCCTTACGCTTGCTTTTACAAGCATTCTCTTGCTTCTTACAAGCCTTTCGGCTTTCCAAAGCCTTCTTCGCTTCTTAAAATCGTTAACCTTTCGAAGCATTTTTGACTTTTTTCAAGCCTTTTCGGCTCTTCAAAGCCTTCTTTGCCTTTACAAGTCGTTGACTTTTCAAAGCGGTTTTGCTTTCTACTAACTTACTTATAGGTTGCAAAAGTCATTCTGCGTCCTTTTATAAACGTCTTTCGAGTTTCAAAAAATCTTATCGACTTCTTACAAATCTCGTTCAGCCGTTCAAAGGCGCTTTACTTCCTACTAACCTACGTTCAGTTTTCCAAAGCTTTTTTCTGCTTTTTGCAAGCTCGTTTCGATTTTCAAAAGCTTTTCCTTACTTCTACAAGTTTTTCACCTTTTCGAAGTCTTTTTAGCCTCTTACTAACCTACTTTTAGCTTTCCAAAGCATTTTTCTATAACTATACGTCTCGTTCCCACGGCGGAACTCACCGTACTATTATATTCCGAGTTTAGTGCTTTTATTTTTGCCGCTTGCTCGCTTTCGTCGGAACCTGCTTATACGTCCACAAAACTTCGTAGCGCGTTTATTTGCCACCAAAGCGGCTTGTT
Source organism: uncultured Lachnospiraceae bacterium (assembly GCA_964438355.1). Classification (GTDB taxonomy): domain Bacteria; phylum Bacillota; class Clostridia; order Christensenellales; family Pumilibacteraceae; genus UBA10677. The sequence goes on from CAYTKK010000107.1 coordinate 2,398, forward strand.
GCGGCTTTGATTTCGGCTTTTTTCGAGCGTTTTTATTTATTCGCACGACTTGCCGAAAACGACTTTTTCTTTTCTTCGTACCACCCCGCCCGCGAGCGACGAAACGTAAGCTTTTTCGCTTGTCTAGCGTCGTCGCCGCAAGGCTCATTAAGGAGTGATTGAAGAATCGCTTTGCTTGTCCTTATATAGGATACTTATTTTTGACGCACAGATATGAGCACTTCCGTTTCGGTAGCAACTATATCCGCTTTCCTACGCCGTTACGTAAAAGCCGCGAACATGTCTTGCTTTTTTTCTGCGTCTACCGATTGATATCGGCTTTTCGCGTTTAAGCTATTTGCCTTACCGCTTTAGTCGCATCTTTTCGCAAAAACTTTTGTCGGCTTTTCACCTTATCCTTATATATACGGACAAAATTGTGTCTAGTTTTGCTCTACCACACGCGGCTTACTTACTGAGTGCCGACGTCGATACACCGTTGATGATGATATCCTGCATTGCGAAGTAAAGCACGAGTATGGGCGCTATGGCAATCATCGAGTTAGCCATCATCGACTGAATAGCGCTTGACGCCGAGCTTTGCGTGTTACGAAGAACGACTGCAAGCGTATACAACGAAGGCGTATTGCCGATATACAGCATCGGACCTACGTAGTCGTTGTACGAACCGATGAAGTGAAGCGTGAACTGTGCCGACAGTGCCGGAATGGATACGGGAAGCATAATCTTCCAGAATATCGCAAACTTACCAAGTCCGTCGACCTCTGCCGCCTCTATCATCTCGTTAGGAACGCCGCGCATATACTGCGTGATGAAGAATATCGTTCCCGCACCGCCGAACAATCCCGGAATAATCATAGGAAGGGGTGTGCCTATCCAACCGAGGTTAAAGTACAGGAAGAACGACGGAATAAGAAGCGTCGTGCCCGGGATAAGCATCATAAAGAGCGTACCTGCGAACATTGCGTTCTTAAACTTAAAGTCGATCTTCGCGTAGGCGTACGCACCCATCGCAGACGCTACGACTCCGACAAGCGCAGTGGGCACTACCATCCATATCGTGTTAATGAAACCGGTGACTATGTTGCCGGCAACGGACGCTATCTCGAAGTTAAACGCGTTTGCATATGAACTGAAGTCCACGCCCTGAGTCGGCCACCAGGTAAATCCCGGCGTACATATCTCGGCAGTTGTTTTAATACTTGTTACGAACATTATCCAGAACGGAATCAGCACGACTAACGAATATGCGATCAGTACTACGTATACCAACGCGTGCTTCAACGTCACGTGATGCCTGTTCTTGTTAAACGTTTCTACTAAACAGGTTTTTTCAGTATTTGTCTCGTTAGTCATTGTACTGCACCCACTTATTACTGATTTTGAGGTTTGCGAAGGTTACGATAGCAACCAGCAACATCAAGAAGAGCGTTGCCGCCGCAGATACGCCGAGACCGTGAATTCTATCGCCTTCGGTCTCCTTCGTAAAGCCTATTTCTTCGTCCCAAATGTTAATATAGGGGAAGTTTATTCGTTTATCCTTATGGAGCATTATGTATGCAACCAGCGTAGTTCCGCTGTGCTCGTCTCCCCACTGATCGTTATACCGATCCGCGAACGAGTCCATCTTTGCGTACGATTGAAGCGCGCCGATAAGACAGGTTATAAGTAGGAAGAATATGGTCGGCGTAACAAGCGGAAGCGTAATCGCGAACAACTGTTTCGTCTTGGACGCTCCGTCAAGGTCCGCCGCCTCGTATATGCTGGTATTGATGTTCTCCAGAGCTGCTTGGAACAACAGCATATCGTAGCCGAGAACGGACCACAAGCACATTACTATGTAGCAGATTTTAAGAGTGTTCTTGTCATACAACCACAATTGCTTCGGTATTCCGAACAATCCGATAACCTGGTTTAATAGACCATAATCGTTTTTATCGAAGATATATCTCCAAACAAACGCGATTGCGACCGCAGAACAGATGTTCGGCATATAGAATACGACGCGGAAGAACTTCTTGAACTTAATCTTAGAGCGAAGAAGCCATGCTCCCAACAAACCGAAGAAAATCTCGAACGGTACGCTTAAGCAAAGGAAAAGCGTGTTGGTAAGAGCTTTCCAGATAAGCGGGTAGTTAAGCATGAATCCCGTATACGTATTCTTCTCGGTGAAGATATAAATAAAGTTATTAAAGCCTACAAAAGACATCTTGCCGAGATCATACGACTGATTTCCAAATCTACAAAACGCCATTATGACACTGAAAATAAGCGGAACCAGAGTGAATATCGCAAAGCCTATATAGTGTATGCCTGCCATCGCTGTTCCGACGATATTGTCCTTCTGCTTACGCGTCAGTCCTTTATGAACGCGTGTATTAGTCATCTCTTTTCTCCTTGATTCTTATACTTAAAGCTTTTCGCACCACAAATCGAATTATTGGACTTTGTTTGCCGCGATTACTTTCGTTTTCGAAATACAAATGCAAGTTCTTTTGCCAAAAATGCTCGCGACCGAAGCGAAACGCTTTTTTCTTTTTCAGGGCGCAAACCGTATAGCCGCAAATCGCTACGGCTATACGGACATTCGCCTTATCTTGCTTTTTAGGCACTCCTATATATAAGGATATAGAAAGCCAACCGAAAAAGTCGTTATTTTTTTACTTCCACAATCTTCTAAGAGCGTTGTTGGTAAGTTCGGTAACGTTGTTGAAG
>CAYTKK010000108.1:0-5063 GCA_964438355.1 uncultured Lachnospiraceae bacterium
ACCGTTGTTGCTGGCGTTATACTTGCGGTTGCAATATTCGGATTCGTGGGCGCTTTTGCTTTCCCGATTTCTGCGTAAGCGAGGATAGCGAGCGTTTAACCAGCGAAATATTTGATAACCAAAAAAGCGAGTTCGCGCGACTTATGTTTGTGCGGCTCGCTTTTTGAATATGTAAATTCTTGTTGACTCGTAAACGTTTCTGTCTTATAAAAGTAAATGTTGTGATAGCGTAATTTTACTGAAAATTCTTTGGTAGATATCCGCAAAAACTTAAAAGAAAATGTTTTGATGGCGTAATTATAATCGCGCCTGCGTAATTTTAATAATTGTATGTCGTAAAAATTTATGCTTTAACGATGACATTTGTTTTTAACGAAAAAATAAGGCGTTGGGGCGTAAAACGCTTTTATTGAACGCGTGTGTTTGCGAGTGTAGGTCATTCGAGCAAGCGTTCGTAATGTCGATAAAGAGTCGGTCATACGTAATGTTTAGTTATTTTTTTTGTCGTTAAACCCAGTTCTTCGGGACTTTTCGGAATAACGTTAACTGTCTGTTGAGAAGAATATATTACTTTACCGGGAGGAGAACCGGTAGGCTTTTTTACGTATTTTACGAGAGTATAATCGACCGGGACGTTTGCTGACAGTGCGGCTTTCGAGAAATGCGCTACCAAAGCCGCAACCTTATTTATCGTTTCTTGCGGAATGTTTTGTCCTTCGATGATTCCGTGCGAGCCGTGTATTTTTTGCGTGTGCAACCATAAGTATCCGCCGTCGGATTTTTTTACGAGAGCGTCGTTTTGCGTGTTATTTTTTCCGATTTTTACACTAAAGCCGTCTATTTCGAACGAATGCGGAGAAGATTTACGATGCTTGACGTTCTTTTTGGTTCGCTTCAATATTCCGGCGTTTTCCATTTCGGTTGCGATTTCGCCAAGCGCGCTTTCGTCGCACGACGAATCCAGCGAAGCGAGAATCGAGTGGTAATAGTCCGACTTTTCGAGGTATTCGACTATTTGCGTTTTCGAGTGGGAAAGAGCGCTTTTCTTTTTCGCATACTGCTTGTAATATCGCTGAGCGTTTTTTTGCGGAGAAAGAGTAGGGTCAAGGGTAATCGTAATTTTCTTGCCGTCGTAATAATTGTCTAAAGTTACGCTTTTTTCGCCGACGCGCAAGGCGAACATATATGCGGTAAGCAGTTCTCCTTTTATGCGGTCTTGCTCCAAGTCTTCGCAAGCGAGAATTTTTTCTTTAAGCACAGCGGTGGCTTTTTCGCATTTTTTGATGGCATTTTTAACTTGGGAAATTAAAAAATTGCATTTGTTAGACAGCGAAGTCGCGCTTTCTTTTTTGGAAAAATAAAGGCATATCGCCTCTGACAACGAGGAAGTCGACAGGAAACGTTCGCCCTCGTGAGTGTACGGCTTTATCGAAAAATCAAGCGGTTTTCCGTCGCTGCTTAGGCGCACGCACGGCGAATTGCATTTGTAAAGCGAACGGAGCGAGTGTACTATTTTTTCGGCATTTTGTTGAATTTCGGTTTCGCTTAGTTCGGTCGAACCGACTGCGTCGAATAGAGCCTGACGGACGGACGATGGCGCAAAGCCGAGAAACGAGGAAATAATAAATTTTACCGCGTCGCCACTGCCTTCTGTCTCGAGCTTTGTTATCGCGTCGGGAGAAAACGGAGAGATTTTCCCTTCCTGCGGCGGAGGAAGCGTGTAAGGACTACCGGGTAAAATAAGTCTTTTGGCGTCGTCGTCGAACGAGTTTTTCTTTACTGCGTCGGTGATTTTTTGATTTTCGTCTACTAGGAGAATATTTGAATATTTGCCCATAATTTCGGCATACAGCGAGTAATTATGAGCTTCGCCCAATTCGTCGCGCGCGTCGATTAAAAAGACAACGACTCGTTCGAAAGGGATTGAACGTATGCTTTTTATAATTCCGCCGCCGATTCTTTTGCGCAGGTGCATAAGAAACGAAAAAGACGCCGCAGGATTTACTATTTCCTCGTCGGTAAAATGGATTCGCGCGTTTGCGGGAGAGCAGGATAACAGAAGTTTTCTGCTTAAAAATTTTTCGTTCGACTTGGTGCGAACCGATAGGACGACCTCGTCTTTTTCGGGCATAGAAACGCGCTCGATTCTTGCGTTTGTAAGCGCGCAGTCGAGTTCGGTTGCCAAAATAGAATACGTAAGAGCGTCACCGGGCATAATTTCTCCTAAAAAAGCGTTGAATTTAACGTAATTATTATACAAGGAATGGAAAAATGTGTCAATAAAATTGACAAACGCATTTTTATTTGTTATTATTATAATCGTATCAATTTTGGAGGATAACTATGAATTACAACATCGAACAAGGCAAAGGCGAGGTAAAGATCAGTTTTAGCCTTACCGCAGCAGAGTGGGACGAGAATGTCAATAAGGCATATTTGAAGAACAAGGCAAAGTTTAACGTGCCGGGCTTCCGTAAGGGCAAAGCTTCGCGCAAAATGATTGAAAAGATGTACGGTGAGGGCGTATTTTTCGACGACGCTTTCAACGAGTCTTTCTACGCTTCGTACAACAAGGTTCTTGACGAGCACGAGGAAATATTCCCCGTCGACGAGCCGAAGGTCGATATCGACGCTATAAATGCTGACGGCGTAAACTTCCACGCGGTAGTTACCGTTAAACCCGAAGTTAAACTCGGCGAGTATAAGGGTATTAAAGTCAATAAAGTTGAGTATAATGTTACCGACGCCGAAATCGAAGAGGAAGTCGAGCGCGCACGCAAGCAGGCTGCTCGCAAGGTTGAAGTTGACGGACGTGCAGTTGCGGAAGGCGATATCGTAAATCTCGACTATAGCGGCGCGGTAGACGGTGTAAAGTTTGACGGCGGTACTGCAAGCGGTCAGGAACTTACGATCGGTAGCCATACGTTTATTCCCGGATTCGAAGAGCAGATGGTCGGAATGGCAATCGGCGAGACAAAGGATCTTAGCGTAACGTTCCCCACTGAATATCATGCAAGCGAACTTGCCGGCAAGGAAGCGGTTTTCACCGTTACGGTAAACAAGATTTTGGTGGAGGAACTTCCCGAACTTAACGATGAATTTGTCAAAGACGTATCGAAGTTCGACACCGTTGCCGATTATAAGGCTGACATTAAGACTCGCCTTCAGGAGAATAAGGATCGTCAGGCAAACGCCGAAAACGAAAACGCGATTATTTTCGCGGTTGCAGATAACGCGACTGTCGACGTTCCGCAGTGCATGGTAGAACAGCAGATTGACTATATGATACAGGATATGGAGTACAGACTCATGTATATGTATCAGGGAATGAAGCTTGAAGATTACCTCAAGTTCACCGGTAGCACTATGGAAGAACTCAGAAAGTCCAGAGAAGAGGATGCAAGACGCGACGTAAAGATTCGTCTTACGCTCGAGGCTATAGTAAAGGCAGAGGGACTTGACGTTACCGACGCCGATTTGGATGCAGAGATGACCAAGGTCGCCGAAAATTCCGGAAAGACTCTCGAAGAGTACAAGAAGGGCGTCGACCCCAGACAGCTTACCTATATGAAGAACGATATTCTTACCAAGAAGATTATTGAGTTTCTTAAGGCGAACAATACTTTCGAGGTAAAGAAGCCTGCCGCTAAGAAGTCGACGAAAAAGGCGGCTACCGGCGAGGCAAAGACCGAGACGAAAAAAACGACGGCAAAGAAAGCGACCGCAAAAACAACGACCAAGAAGAGTGCGACCAAAAAGGACGCCGAGTAAGTAGCATTACGGAGATTTTTTGATGATAAGAAGTAGCCTCATACCGATGGTGGTGCAACAAACAGATAAGGGCGAACGTTCGTTTGACATTTATTCGCGTCTTTTAAGCGATAGAATAATCTTTTTGTCGGGCGAAATCAACGACGAGTCTGCGGACATAATTATCGCACAGCTTTTGTATTTGGAAAACGATGCGCCGAATAAGGACGTTCAGTTATACATTAATAGTCCTGGCGGAAGCGTAACTGCGGGAATGGCGATTTACGACACGATGAACTTTATTCGTTGCGACGTAAGCACTATTTGCGTGGGAATGGCAGCATCGATGGGCGCGTTCTTGCTAAGTTCGGGCGCAAAAGGGAAGAGATTTGCTCTTCCCAACAGCGAGATAATGATACATCAGCCTCTGGGCGGAGCGCAGGGACAGGCGAGCGATATAGCGATACAGGCGGAGCATATTCTTAAAATCAAAAAGCGTATGAACGAGATTCTTTCGCTGAATACCTCGCAGTCGCTTAAAAAGATAGAACGCGACGTTGATAGGGATTATTATATGACGGCGAAAGAAGCGCTTGAATACGGAATCGTTGATAGAATTTTTGACAAAAGGGACGGAGAGTAAAAATTGAAAAACAACACTGAACCGAGATGTTCGTTTTGCGATAAACCTCAATCACAGGCAAAACAGTTTATAGTCGGTCCTAATGGCGTTAATATATGTAGCGACTGCGTGGATTTGTGCCTTCATATGATGAAGAAGCAACCCGCGGTGGCAGCGTCGGTGCAGGCGGACGACGTTTTGCCTACGCCGCAAGAGATGATGGAAAAATTGGACGAATACGTTGTAGGACAGGAGGATGCAAAGCGCGTTTTGTGCGTTGCCGTTTACAACCATTACAAGCGTATCAAGTACAACAACGAACACGTCGGAGACGAGAAAAAGGACGATATCAAACTTAAAAAGTCCAATATTCTGATGCTTGGTCCTACCGGTAGCGGAAAGACGTTGCTCGCTCAGACTTTGTCGAATATATTGAACGTGCCGTTTGCGGTAGCAGACGCAACCACGCTTACCGAGGCAGGCTATGTGGGTGAGGATGTGGAAAACGTTCTGCTCAAGCTTATACAGGCAGCTGATTACGATATAGCTCGCGCACAGAAGGGAATAATCTATATCGACGAAATCGATAAGATTGCAAGAAAGGGCGAAAACGTCAGCATCACGCGCGACGTATCCGGCGAGGGAGTTCAGCAAGCGCTTTTGAAAATCGTGGAGAGCACGGTAGCGTCCG
>CAYTKK010000109.1:0-5062 GCA_964438355.1 uncultured Lachnospiraceae bacterium
TTCTGCGGCAAATACAGATGGTGATTTTATCAATGGTTTTACAGATGGAAACGGAAAGCATATTGATACCTATAGTATGACGGATGATTCAATCGGAGTAAGTTATTTCAACACAAAAGTTAATGTGGCGTCTTGTGAGAATGTGAATAATATGTGTCTCGCAGAATGGTATAACCGCTATCAGCCATACAAAACATTATGGAGGCAAAAGAATACACTTGGTCGTGATTGTATGGAACTTCATATGGGTGTTCAGTTTATTAAAGACCAGTCTCATGGTTTGTTCAATGATGATGAATACCATATGTATGCAATCTGTAATATGGGCAACAGTAAAAAGAATTCTGCTGTTTTCCACGATGCAAATAATCCGTTAGAGTGTTGTATTGAAACAAAGGATAACAACTCGAACTATTGTTTGATGATTCCAAATTACAATGATTCGGGTGATGAAGTGCCACTTGGTGTTACACAACTTGATAGTGAAGATTTCTTTGAATTCCGTTATCCCGAAAATCCAACATCAGAAATGAAAACCGCATTTATTCAGTTTGTTAAATGGATGACAGAAAATAACCCCTCTCTCGCGACTAATAAGGAATTACCTTCTCCTGTAACATATGGTGCATATACATTTAAGGGTCACGGAAATGGTGGAGATGAGGTATTAGCTGGTACGACTATTGATACCTATGCTGGTACTTATACGAAAGATACTTACGAATATCGTATGGCTAAAATGCTGAATGAGTGTGAAGAACACTTAATTATGGATGCAATGGTGTATCATTATGTTTTTGTTGAAGAACACACGATGGTTGACAATGTTTGTAAGAATACTTTCTGGACAACAGAGGATTTAAAACATTGGTCTTTGTGCAAGAATTATGATAACGATACTGGTGATGGCAACGATAATAATGGTAAGTTAATTGTTCCATTTGGATGTGAAGGTATGGATATGCTTACCGATACTCGTGATGTATTCAATGGTAAATCGGCAGTGTGGTGGGGTTTCATCTATGGTTTGTATCAGGCAAGAAGAACAATGTGGCTCAATCGTGAAACCGCTGGTGCTTGGGACAAAGATGCTTACTTGGCTCATGTTAAAAAGTATCAAGATATTCTGCCGGAGCGTGTATGGAATCAGGATTACTGGTATAAATATCTGCGTCTGTATGAACAAAGTGCCGTAACAACATATCTCGATATGTTAGAGGGTGGTAAGAAAACTCACCAGAGAGAAGCGTTTGTTACTAATAATATGTACTATATGGCTTCGCAGTATATGGGAACTGCTTGCACAAGCAAATCCATTACAATGCGTGGTTATACTCCAAGCATTTGGTCTGGTGTTGAGCCAAAGTCAGAAGTTACTGTAATGATGTATAACAAGGGTTATATTGTTGTGCAGATTGGTAGTATTTACAAACAGTTAAAAGCAGATAAAGGTAAATATTATACCATTTCGTTTAGTGACTCTGGTGATATGAATGATACTGTTATTAATATCCATAGTGCTAATTTGGTACAGGCTATTGGTGACATTTCCTGTCTATATGTTGGTCGTACTGACTTCGCCGGAGCAACAAGACTTCGTTCAATTCAAATTGGCTCAATGGAAACTGGTTATTCCAATCCGAACCTTACGGAAGTGAGTTTTGGTACAAATAAGATGTTGGAATACTTATATATTCAAAACTGTCCTAATGTGGAACAGTCTCTTGATTTAACTGGATGTCAGGCATTAAGAGAACTCGATATTAGAGGTAGTGGTTTTACCGGTGTTTCTTTCGCCATCGGTGGTTTGATTGAAAAAGCATACTTGTGTTCTCCTTCCGCATTGAATATGCGTAGTTTATACAACTTGCAGGATGAGAATTTATCGTTAGAGAGTTATGATAATTTAACATCACTTCGTCTTGAAGATTGTAGCAAAATTGATTCTCTTTCGTTTGTTAATAATTCCACAAATCTTTCCCGTGTTCGTATTCTTGGTATTGATTGGGAACTTGCAGATACAACTCTTTTGAATAAGATGCTGTCTATGCTTGGTTTGGATGAGGAAAACTATAATACCGATAAATCTGTTCTTGCCGGTTCAGTATATGTAAGCGGTGCAATTAGAAATCAAGAACTTTTGAATTATGCAAATGCTTGGGAAAACCTTGAAGTTACCTATGATGCTCAAAATCTTGTCACTCAATATCTCGTTACATATGTAAATGCTGATGATAAAATGACAGTTTTATTTACAACATATGTTGATAGAGGCTCTACACCCCCAGACCCATATGCAGAGGGCTGGATTGAGAAACCTGTATTGGAAAGTGATGCACAGTATAACTACACATTTGGTACGGAAACCGGCAGTGTGTATGATGTTGGCAGCGGTTGGGCTGATATAGACAGTGTTATTACTGCCCCTAAAACAATTACAGCCGTATATACCAAAGAGACTCGTAAATATACTGTCACTTGGTATTCTCGTGCCGGTCTGTCTCTCGGTTCTGTTGAAGCAGAATATGGTAGCGAAGTTGTATATAGTGGTGATACTCCAACGAATACAACCGAAGAAGGTATGTTGATTTATAATGTATTTGCTGGATGGAATAAGAGTACCGGCTTTATCAAAGAGGACACTGATGTGTACGCTATTTGGGATAGAGCGGAACTTCCTGCACAACCAGAAAATAACGGCAAGTCTATGGAAGATATGAGTGCGGGAGAAATCTTTGCCATTACATCTTCTGGTAAGACGAGTAGTTATTTTGAAGATAAGGATTATCATGATATTACTCTTGGTCACGATTTCGACTTTGAAAATGTTGAAAGCAAAGTTATTGCCGAAAATCTGTATCTAAATGGCTCAACTGCACAGAATACCGAAATTAAACTGTTCGGTGAAGATGAACGTTCATTTACTCTTGCGATTGATTTCAGATTTACAGACACTTCAAATACAAATAATACCTTATTTGCTTGTTATGAGGAAGATGGTTCTGAAGGATTTAGACTTAGAATGAATTCTAATCCAGATATTCAGTGGGGAGATAAGAACTGTAATGTTGGTTATAAAGGTTATCGAGATATTGTTGTTCTCCGTCATATTAAAGGCAATAATAAACTTTATGTTTATAGTTCAAACGGAAACACATCTGGTTTTGCGGAAGCAATTACAAGAACTGAACTAACAAGAAGTCGTTTAACCAATACAGAGCAAATTTTAACACTTGGCGCAATCAGATTTATATCAGATGATGGATATGATGACTACGGTTCTGGATATATTTATTGGGCGAAAATATGGTATGACGACCTTGGAGACACAAATGCAAAAGCACTCGCATCTTGGTCACACGAAATTATGCGAATTGAGTATTGTGGTTCTGAAAGATATAGACTCGCTGGCGGTACAAGTCAAAGATGTAATGCATCTTTTATTTCAAATTCTTTGCTTGTTGATAGATTACAAAAAATGAATTCTTCAAATGCCAATGTCGGTGGCTGGGATAGCTGTTTTATGAGAACATTCTTAAATAAACGACTGCCACAAGCACTCCCGACTGTTTGGCAATCTATGTTAAAGAAAGTTAAAATTAGTGCAACTGAGGGTAATCAATCAAGTTCAATCTTGGTATCAGAAGATTACTTCTATTTGCCTTGTTTAACCGAAATGGGTGGTTCTGGTACTCCTTATACGAGTGAAGGAGATGCTATTTCTTGGTTCACTTCCGATATTCGTAGAGCAAAGCATAGAGGTTTGATTATTCCACCAGATGCGACATATTACACTGACGCCAATGACCCAACTACAATATCTACATATACTGTTTATTCTGGTGATGTGTGGAGAAAAAGCAATAGTGGTAGATGTTGGGTATATGCTACGCAAGAAGATATTCGCAAGTATGGCTTATCTACAGCGGATGGTGTGCAATGTAATGATGGTGCTTGGTGGATTTCCGCTTACAACTGGTGGGAGCGTTCACCGAATGTTGGCAATGCCACTTACTTCTGGTTTGTCGGCAGCAGCGGCGGTTACAATAATAGCTACTACGGCGCCTCTACCTCGCTTGGCGTTTGTCCGTGCTTCTCTATCTAAAATTTTATAAAAAAAACAACGGCTCACTCATTGCGAAAACAACGGGTGGGTCGTTGCATTATAATCTGGCTGCTACGCCAGCCAATATAATCAAGAAGAAAAGAGAGGATAATAATGTCTGTTATAAGAAGTAAAAGACACGTTTCAAAATTCGAGTATGAAAATACTTTTACGAAATTATATCAATTCAGTGCAGAGCAGACTTCAAAAGTTTCAAAGAGAAGAAGAAAGTGGCTCTGTACTGATATTGATGGAATTATGAACAATGCTTATAACCTCATTATGGAAATAAATGAGGGTTATTTTGAATCAGATAAAGAAGAAAATATCGCTGAATTAGTCAGTCTGGCGTTGGACTATTTGTTGAAGTTAGAAAGACCTTTACTTATCTTATGGAGCGTTCAAAAGTATAAGACCAAAACAATGGTCACTTGGACTAATTTAGTTTGTGATGAAATCAATCTGTTATATAAGATGATAAACAAGAAAGCAAATTATCGTATGAAAATATTAGATTATAATGCTATCAATAAAGCATCTTTTCTCAAAAATATGTCGGACTTCCACGCTTATGTGTATGGCAAGGTTATAAATGCACCTATAAAATATGATAATTCATCAGGAGCATTGCTAATCCGGCTCGTTGATGATGCATTTTATCATCTCATAGAAGCAAATAAGAAAATCCCGTCCAATCAAAAAGAACTCAAAGAAAGAGAAGAACACCTATCAAAGTCAATTTCTGCTTTGAGGAAAATGCAAAGACAAACTTTGTTCTATTTCAATTTAATGAAATATAGTGAAAATGTCTTGCGTGAATGGACGAATTATTTAACACAAGAATTAAAGTTATTATATGCTTTGAAGAAGTCTGATGCAGAAAGATTTAAAAATCTTGAATAATGTTGTAGCACCTATTTTGTAGGTGTTTCTTTTATTAGGTTATATCTTGCGTTC
>CAYTKK010000110.1:0-5000 GCA_964438355.1 uncultured Lachnospiraceae bacterium
AATCTATATCCGATAGGATGCCAAGAAAGTTTATCCACATTTGTTTTAATTGTTTGACTTTCAACGTCTCCGCCGACAGTCATAACGTATCTCTTCTTAATATCTTCTCTCGGAGAAGTTCTTGTTCTTTCGCAAGAGTCAGAAAGAGAATACCCATTTTTATCATCAACATTGTAGAACTTAATTTCTTCTACTGTTTTTTGATTTTTTCCCTTTTTGTCATAAACGCTAACGATTTTATTTAGAATGAACGAAAATGATTCTATTCCCCGTGCAGTTCCGCCGTCCTGCATATTAAATAAGGAGGATAAATATATCGTTTTCCCTGACTTCGGGAAGCCAGCGACAACCAAATTCATGCTCGGTTTATCCGCATAACCGTCCGGCAAAATAAGTTTGTTGACTTCAATGTAGCCCTTATCGACGCCCTTGGTTTGTGATTGTTCTTTCAAATCAGCCGAACAGACAACAGTCAGCTTTCCTCTAAGCTTTACGTCGTCAGTAGATGTGCTAATAACTTGTCCATTGCACCCAACAATTAAGGTGTGTCCCTTTTTATATTTTTTGACGGGAACAATCGTTCGCCCGCAATATGGACATTTAGGCGCGTTAAGAGATATCTTATTCTTGATTTTTCTTTCTTTTCCGCGCCTTGCCTTGTCTTCCATTGTAAAATCCGATTCATCAACTAATAAATAGTGTCTGCTGTACGAAGGATCACAAAAAGCAAGACGATAATCGAATTTACTAGCGTCTTCAACCCGAAAGCTACCCTTAAAAACATCTTCAACTCTACCATTTGCCTTTAATTCAAACGTTAGTTCTTTGTCCGTTCCAAATTCATTGACTACGTTTTGTCTATCTTGAACTAGTACCGGTTTAGCACCTTCCTTTTGAACAATGCAAAGTTCGATGCCTTTTTTGTTGCCTTTTACGGTGCCGCCACGAATCAACGGGTAAATAACCTGAACGCGAATGCAGCCTTTTGACTCTACTATACGATAAGAAATGGTCTCCTTTTTTGCATAATTGATAATAAACTTATAGCAATTCTGAACCTTAGGCACTTCATTTTCATCTTCAACAAAAGCAATAATCCCACAGCCGGAAAGCTCTCCGTCCTTACCATTTATAAAAATAGAATTATCCGTGCCGATAAAGTGTGCTTCGGAAACTCTTCTCGCCCTCTTATTATTGCAATACCATACAGTCGGCTTCAAACCGCACTTAGAAAAAATATCGGGAAAACCGACATCGTTTAAGGAATAATACACTTTCGCCGCCACATACTTTTCTTGTAAGCTTTGGGGAATATAAATTTGAACGCACATCGTGTTCCTTTCCACGTCATAATTCTGAAAAAGATAAAAATCCAGCGCCTTATCCTCGGGTTTTCCTTCTATCTGTTCTCCCATAGCAATGCACTTGTAATCAAAAAAGAACTCGCTCATTTTTTCCTCCTATAGTATAGTAAGTTTTTATATAAGGCGTTATGCTCGTCAAATGGAATCCCGATAAAATGAATTTCGTCGTCAAAACAAAAAATATCCACTTTTTTTTCTTGTTGCAAAACTTTTTCGTAAACTTCCTTATATTTCGAATTTAATATCCACACTTGCTGATTCGATGACCCTCTTAACGGAACATCATCTACCAACGTTTCGACAAACGGTCCGTCAACCAAAACCGAAATATTGGATAAAATATAATCGACGTCCGGATTTTTCATTTCGACGAGTTCTTTCATTGTATAACCGGTATAAACAAGGATATCGTCGCAACCGATACCGATATATAACTCTATAAGCGATTTAAGGTCTTTTACTTGTAGAAACGGCTCGCCGCCTGAAATCGTTATTCCGCCAAAGCCTAAATTATAAGTTCCGTTAAATATTTTTTTCGGACTAATTTCTTTAGTTTCATCAAAAACTTGAAGTTCCGGATTTGAACAGCCTACGCAAAATCTATTGCAACCCTGTACCCATATTCCTAACCTCTCGCCCGGTCCCAAAGTAGTAATCGGAAACAAAATCTTACCTATCTGCATATTTTTTATATGTCTATTTATTTTTTATCGACATGCGCCGAATTTGCAATATTTCCCTGTCTCTTTTTCTTTTTTTCAGTGTCTGTTTCTTCTTTTGTATCCAATATCGATTCTATTTCTTCTTGAGAATATCCGTTAAATTGTAAATATCTAACTGATTCCGCGCGATCGGTAATATGATGATAATTCTTCTCGTCGTAAAGAGCATTTGAAACTTCTTCCGACATTTCTTCGTAACTACCGATATCGCTTTCACTCATACCAAAAGAAGCAAACATAGCGCGAATCTCGTCAGCCCAATCGCAAGACGAATGAACTTTTCGTAAATCTTCGGGCGAGATAGTCGTTTTGCCGTTACTTAAAACTACGCCGCGAGGAAATATACCTATTCTGCCGTCCGTACCGCAAACGACGTCAAAAATTACGCCCTTGCTTTTTCCTCTTATATACGATAAACGCAAACTTCCGTCCTCGCATTTTTCCTTTATAAATGTCTTTCCCCAAGTTCCTTTTTCAACCGTTGCAGCCACTGCGTTAAACATACTTTCCTGAGTAATATCGTTCAAAAGTTTTGTTAATTTTATATTTTTATTTTTAAGGTCTTCGATCTGATCATCGGGATTGTCGTGCGCCAAAAAAATGTCTGCGGGAGAAACTAAAAACGCGTCACTTTCATCCTTCTCGTCGTCGGCACTTAAAAAACCTTGAATTTTAACATAAAGTTCTTCGTATTTTGCATATTCTTCTTTGAATTTTTGATATGTTTCATTAGCCGTCGCGCAATCTTTTTCAAGCGTGTGCAATTTTGCTAAAATTCCCTCAAGTTTTTTTAAGGTTCTATCCGACATTACAGAAGCGCGCAAAGGCGACAGTTTTGCCTTAAAGTCATCCACTTGTCTTTTGTTTTCGTTGCTGACGAATTCCGTCTCGTCAATATGCTTCAAAACCGCTTCGCATTCTCTGATGAGTTCGGAACTCCTTTTTGTATAATCGGCAGTCGTTACATGCTCGACAACAATCGATTCCGACACGGGCGCTAATGTTTTTTTTAATTCACGTAAAAAGCCTAATTGAACGGATACATTTTCGGCAATCTCTTTATTTTCGGCGTTTGAAAGCTCCTTTTCTTTAAGCAAAGCTATTTCGCTTTCGAGTTGCGACAAAATAGTTTCGAGTTTTTTTTGCGCATTATCGTCAAAAACGTCAATCAAAGCGACCTCTTGTTTGATTCTGCTCAAATAGCCCATCAAGTCCTTGTTTTTCATTCCTTCGTAAAGCTTATTTAAGAATGAAACGAAACTTTTCAGTCTGGCGCATTTATCTTTAACGGTTGCCTCTAAATCGTCTATCGAATCCGAAACATGAGACCTCGGCATAGCTATTTCGGATATCGCTCTTCGAACCGAAGAGAGTTCTCTCATAGAAGAACACCTTTCTATCTTGTTTTCAGCATTCTTGCACGCATCGATACAATCGGCTCTCCTCTTATCCAAAGAAGCCAACTCCGTTCTAATCGATTTTTCTAATTCAATTACGGAATCGAGTTCGGACTTTAAGTCATAAGTGCCGAAAGGCGTTTCAAAAGATAACGCGGCCCTCTTCACTATGTCCGCGCAACGCTTGCATTCTTTTCCCAGTCTTTCTTTTTCTGCCTTACAATCGGGATCGATTCCTTCTCGAATTTTACCGACACGAAGAATCTCTTTATCCTTATTTTCTCGTAAAATTCTTTTAAGTTCTTCGTTTTCTTCGTAACGCTTGCGTGCTTTTTTCACTTCTTCTTGTATTGCACCATAATCCGCACCGTGATACCAAGCCGCATCAGAAACAGTAAACTGCAATTCGTTGTTTACAACGCTTATTTTCACGCCACGTTGAAATGCCGAAAGCTGCGCATAAATGCCGGCAGCTTCCTCAGGCGTACTTACCGAAAAATTATAATGTCTAGGACCACTTTCCTCC
Organism: uncultured Lachnospiraceae bacterium; assembly: GCA_964438355.1. Classification (GTDB taxonomy): domain Bacteria; phylum Bacillota; class Clostridia; order Christensenellales; family Pumilibacteraceae; genus UBA10677. The sequence continues at coordinate 4,010 of CAYTKK010000110.1, forward strand.
GGCGTACTTACCGGGAAATTATAATATTTAGGACCACTCATCATCGTCACCTTCCTTTTTTTCTATTCTGTTTGGGCATCGGCGTTGAACACTCCGTTTTTATACTTGTTGGCTTAGTCTCTCCGCAAGAGGAGGACGCTCCCTTGCTTACAGACGAGCCGGTCCCCCTAATTTCTGCTTCCGCAATTTTTTTACGCTGTTCCTCAAGCCGCTTCTCTTCTCTTTCGATAACATCTGATAATTCTTCGAATTGCTTTTGAATTTGTTTTTCAAAAGCCTCAAACCCGCCGTTGTGAATTTGATCAAACGCACATTCGATAACTTTCAGCACATCGACATCGTTATAAAAACGATATACTTCATTTGAAATTTTTTTCGAATCACCATATAATACAAGTCTCTTGATATGTTCTGCAAGTGTTGCAAGTTTATTTTTATACCAAAAACGTATTTTCTTGATTGATTTGCTAGATACGTCGACACAAGCCAAAAACAGTTTCACAGACGGCTCTTCTCCGCCCTCATGCGCAATCATTTCCTTCAAAGAGTCAAAAGTAAGAACATCTTCCATCCCTTCGTTTGAAACACGCGAAACTTTTGCTTCCTTTAATCCTGAAAACCAACTGTAATTATCCCAAAGCAAAGAGTTTTTGAGCAATTCCACCAATTCTTGATATGCTCTTATATCTCTCTCATCTTTTGATAAATAAGCGTCAACAACAATGCGCTTAATGTATTCGAATCCGTCTTTAGAATCAGATAAAGCTATTCCTTTGTATCTTATTTCCTTTCTTCCCTGAATGACATATTGATAAAAGCAAAGTCTATCGTAATACGTACCGTCTGTCGAACCTTCATAATCGTCGCCGTAATCGTAACTTCCTTTTATCTGATTCCAAAAATCAATTGAACCTATTTTGATAGACTCCAAAAAAATATTTCTTTCTGGAATCAACTCGTCAAACTTATGCAAAGAACCGATAAACCCTTC
>CAYTKK010000111.1:0-4885 GCA_964438355.1 uncultured Lachnospiraceae bacterium
ATTATATCATACCAAAAAATAAAAGGGAACTAAAATAAAGACTTTCTCTCGATTACTATGATTATAGCATAGTAATCGAGAGAAAGTCAAGAAAATTTTGAAAATCGGTTTATGTTAAGCGCAATTTTATTTTGTGAGTAGTCAAAAAATTTGCGGCTTGTGCGAAATCAAAGCAGAGGAAGAATTTTACGCAATAATTATTTGCGGTAAAATCTGTTCGTGGATTTAAGAAAGCCGACGAGTAAGGATGTCCAATCCGTTTGGATAATATCGAAGTCGCGGTCTGCAAGCCAGCCCCAGCCGTATTCCATGGATTGGCAGAGTGCACTGTCGTCGGAATGTCCGGCGGTCAGTTGTGTGTTGTGGTCGTAGATTATCGAATTTACCCACACCAGCTTTCCGTCGGCGTGCATTTGTTTGACGAATGCTTCGTTTGCAACCGCGCTTTGTTCGTTGGAGAACAAAACTTCGACGCCGACGTAGTTTATGTTTTTGCGAATAAGCTCGGCGTGGCGCGGGTGTTCTTCCGTTACAATCGGCATAAATGCAAGGTCGGGCGCAATTTCTTCCAAAATCGGCAAGACGCCCTTTGAAAGCTTGCTTTTTACTAATATTTGGTCTTGCATTTTGTGGCGTTTTACCGCCTCGTAAATTTCTTTCGGGGCGCCCCAAAATTTGTCTACGTTAATGTAGCAGCGATTTTTGAAATTTTCGAGAAAATCGTCGAAGGGAACGACGCCGAATTGAGTTTCGGCATCGTCGTAATTGTAATAGCGCAACTTCTTGACTTCTTCCAAGGTTAAATCGGGGATTCGAAGGTCGGTTTTAAGGTGAACAGGCTCCATGCGCGGATGAAAAATCACCAGTTTGCCGTCAGCGGTCAGACTTAAGTCCGCTTCCAGCATATCCGCGCCTTGTTTTAACGCCGCTTCGAACGCAGGAATCGTGTTGCACGGAATATTTCCGCAAGAAACGCCGCGATGCGCGGCAATTATGATGTGCTCGAGCGCCGTTGCGCGTAAATCGAATTTCATATTTGTTCTCCTTTTGGGGTAAAACGTTGTGAAAAAAGCATATCACAACTCACGGAGAAAGTCAATTTAATTTATCGTTTCCGAGTTAAGCGGAGACTTTTTAAGGGCGAATATGTATAAAAAACGTCGGTTTTTTTGCCCTATTCTTTTTTAAGAATCGACGAAGCGAATTTTTGATCGATTTACCGACATTTTGCGTGCTATGTTTGACGGAAGACGATAAATGTTTTACAATAATAAAGGAGTCTTTTCGTATGCGGTTTTCGTATATTGGTTTCGAGGCTCGTAAAAAAGCAAAAAATCAACGCGCTACCGAGCGAAAAGAGAAAAGGAGCGATAATGGACGAAATAACGATAAGACCGATTGCGCACATACAAACCGATTTTGCTGAAAAGTTCGGTGTGCCGCGCCAAAGCGGACGCGTTCCCGAGCTAGAGGGGCGAATCGTGTTCGACAAAGAATACAGACAGCAGTCTGCGGTATGCGGGATAGAGGAGTTTTCGCATTTATGGCTTATATTCGGTTTTTCGCTTGTCGAGGAACGCGATTTTTCTCCTACCGTTCGCCCGCCGCGCCTAGGCGGCAATAAACGCGTGGGCGTTTTTGCGTCGCGCTCGCCCTTTCGTCCGTCGAGACTGGGGTTGTCGTGTGTTCGCCTTTTAAGAGTGGAGCATACGAACGCGGAGGGCGCGGTTTTAATTGTTGAGGGCGCGGATTTGGTTGACGGAACGCCGATATACGATATAAAGCCGTATCTTCCTTCGAGTGACCGTGTGGAGGCAAAAGGCGGTTACGCCGACGAGCACAACGCGCACCGACTTGACGTTGCGGGGACAGAACTTCTTTTATGTTTGCCCGAAAAGAAGCGAGAGGCGCTTATAGGTTGTCTTGCCGACGACCCGAGACCCTCGTATCACGAAGACGAGCGAGAGTACGGAATGACTTTTGCGGGTTATGAGGTTAAATTTTCGGTTAGCGGGAAAACGCTTACCGTGCATTCGTTAGTCAAGCAAGAATAGCTTGTATTGCTTGTCGTAGCCGTGCGGGGTAGATTAAAAAACACCACTCGCCCAAAGAACAAAAAGCGGTCGAGCACACGTTTTAGTAATGCTCGGTCGCTTTTTTCTTAGCTGAAGTTCGGTGCTAAAAGACATCGAAAATTGTTATACGTTCGTCGGTTGTTCGGTTACGTCGTCGGCGCTCGAAACTAAATCCGAGTTTGCCGATAGATTTTGCGCGCGATAAATTCTTTTCCAATTAATGAAACCGTATGCGTCGTTGAAGAGGAACGCGACGAAGTTAAGCACCATCGGAAGATATGTAAGCGAGTTTGTGCACGCCATCGACCATAGCGCGATAAGCACTACGTCATTTGCCGCATACGCGACCGCGTAGTACGGCGAGCGCACTATGGACAAAGAAGCCGCGATAAAGCTCGTCGTTACCGAAATCGTGGAGATTAAAAGATTTGCGTTGCCCAGTGCGCGTAAAATAAAGTAAAACGCCGCCGTAACGGGAATCGCAAGAGCAAAAATCGTGACGACCGTTTTCGGTTTTGTCGAGGATATTTTGACCTCGTGAGACGAGTGCGGATTTTTTAGCCAGCTTATTAAAGCGACTATGGCGGAAGGTGCAGTCATACCTAAATACGTTATCACTTCGCCGTAATATTGCAAAAAGAACGAGACGACACCGTAAAACACTGCAAAAATTATCGTAAAAACTTGCGAGAGGACGTCGCCTTTCGCCATAAACGTTAGCGCCAAAACGCCCGTAAGCGAAGAGATTAAAGTTAGAGCGTCGCTTTTGCCGCTTATCGCCCAACCTACTACGAATGCGGCTACGCACACCGCGGACGAACAGATAAGCAGGGTCAGTTCGAAAGTCGACAGCCGCTTGAACGGATTTTTCACGACGATTACCTCACTGCTACGGGGACGCCCGATTCTGCCGCCGCCGCGGCGAACTTTTCGATTTCGGCTTTCGAATACTCGCTCATTTGCGTTTCGCTCAATAGCGACCCGCTGTCCTTGAAGTTTTGCAAAAAATATCGCCGTGCGCCCTTAATCCACGCGCCTATTTCGCGCAAATCGGCTTCCTCGAAAAAAGGCTTTACGAGAGTGGTTCTAAATTCGGACGAAGGGAAGCGTTTGACGATTTCAACGCTACTTTCGACGGCAGAGATATCGACGTTCGCACCCGCAGTGAGAGCGTATTTATTGCGTGAATTTTTAATGTCCATGGCAATATAGTCCAGTACGCCCGCGTCGATAAACGACTGTAAAGCCTCCGGAAAAGAACCATTAGTATCCAGCTTTATCGAATAGCCGAGATCTTTGACTTTTCGCAAGAAAGGGAGCAGTTCCTTTGCGTGTAAAAGAGGCTCGCCGCCGGTTATAACAACTCCGTCCAAAAGAGCGCGGCGCTTTTCCAAAAACGAGATAATTTCGTCCTCGGTCAAGCGTTCGCCGCCGCCGAGTACGAGTTCTGCGTTGTGACAGTACGGACAGCGAAAATCGCATCCGCGAGTGAATAATATGCACGCCATTTTCTCGGGATAATCGAGAAGCGTTAGTTTTTGTAATCCTGCAAATTCCATAATCTAAAAAATAAGTTAAATTTAACGTGCGAAAAGTGTTTCGCTTCGGTTTCGTTTTTTCGGGTGCTTTGTGCTTTCGTTTTTTCGCTGTGTTCGGTTTAACGCTCGGTTAGGAGTTAAATAAAGAACGCTGAGCTACGCTTTCTTGCGTCGGGAAAGCATCTTGTTGACGCCTTTGTCGTCTTAACCTTTTTTTGTGCGGTAAATTTTTTTGCGCTTGTAAGGCGTTTCGTCACGCCTCGTCCAAAGGGTTGCGCCTGTGCGGCTTTTTTTCGTGCTCGTCGCGTAACAGCTCTATCGTAAGAGAGGTAAAGTCGACCTTTTCGACAAAGTCGGACGGCTTAAACCGAGCAACATTTAGTTCTCGCAACCTTTTTGCGTGATACTCGAGCACTATGGGCGATGGAATATCTGCGTCGGAAAGAACGTCGCGAAGCGTCGAAGACAGAGCGCCCTGCGAAAAATTGCCGTCGGTTTCGGCGACGGCGGAAAACAGGACTTTTTCGCCCTTTTGAGTTTTTATCCACAGTTTCATATCGCCATTATAGCTGTTTTCGAAAAAAAAGACAAGCAAAAGAAGGCAATATTTGTATACTCTGTCGTCGCGCGGTTGACAAACGGAAGCAAAACGGGTAAAATATAACGAAACGGAGGCATAGGAACATGAACTTAACACGTAAGATTATAGGTAAACATCTCGTGACCGGCGTAATGACCGCGGGTACGGAAATTTCCATTAGAATCGATCAAACGCTTACGCAGGACTCTACGGGAACCATGGCGTATTTGCAATTCGAGGCTTTGGGGATAGATAAAGTCAAGACATACCGCTCTGTGGCGTATATCGATCATAACACGCTGCAATCCGGATTCGAAAACGCGGACGACCACGCGTACATACAATCCGTCGCGCTTAAGCACGGAATTTACGTTTCCAAGCCCGGCAACGGTATTTGTCACCAGATAAATATCGAGCGCTTCGGCGTTCCCGGTCAAACTCTTATAGGCTCGGACAGTCATACTCCGACGGCGGGCGGTATAGGAATGCTTGCAATCGGCGCGGGCGGACTGGACGTGGCGGTTGCAATGGGCGGCGGCGCTTTACATTTGACGATGCCTAAGGTCGTCAAAATAGAACTTAAGGGCAAACTTCGTCCCAACGTTACCGCTAAAGACGTTATTTTGGAGGTTTTGCGTCGTCTGTCGGTAAAGGGCGGCGTCGGTAAAGTTATGGAGTATTGCGGCGAGGGC
>CAYTKK010000112.1:0-4868 GCA_964438355.1 uncultured Lachnospiraceae bacterium
CTATGAACAGATTAACCGATATGATAACGAACTTCGGCGGAGTCGTTCTCGGTTGTGTTGTTTTGAAGTTTTGGGGATTTCGTAAACCTGCCGGAATCGCGGTTATGTTGTTTTCGGCGTTTGAAGTGGTTATTCATATAGTAATCGGAATAAGTTCGTTAAACACTTTCGGAAAATACGGAATGCAGATTCTTTATTCTCCGGGACTCGTAACTTCGTTGTTCGGTTTTTTGCCTATAGCGATAGGACTTGCGATTCATTTATTCAAAAAAGGAAACAGAGCAAATATTAAGCAATGGGTAATGGCTGTTGTCGCAATGTTCGGCTTTTGCTTTTTGCTTATAAATCTTCCCGAAATGACGCTTGGAAGCGAAAACAGTCCTTATGCGTTTACGGACCGCGGATATTATGAGAGGTTCGCCGAAGAATTCGAAAAAGATAACGGCTATAAATATTACGAATACGAGAGTATAACGGAGAAAATAGTAAATGAATAGAAGAACTATGATTTCTTATGATAAAAACGGGCAAGAAATGGTTGTGGCGGTACGCGGGGCGCTAAGCGTGGATTCTCGGTGCGCCAGATATACGGGGTACAAGCCTGAAAAACTACTTTTGAAAAAAGGCTCTATCAGACTAAAAGGTTATATGCCGTTGCCGTGCGATATCGTATTAGAGCGTGACGTTCCCATAAAATTAAGGGATGGCGTAACTATATATACCGATATCTTTAGACCGAATGACGAAAACGTGCATCCGGCTATTATGGCAATGAGTCCTTACGGAAAAGAAATAGGCTCTCAATGGCTGGACGATACGCCGAATCATGCGGGTATTCCGATCGATCAAACATCGGGATTGCAAAAGTTCGAAGGCCCTGACCCGGCTTATTGGTGTAATCATGGGTACGTCATTATTAACCCTGACGTTCGCGGAGCGTATAGGTCCGAGGGAATTATTTTGTTTTTCGGTAGCGAATACGGAAGAGACGGCGCCGATATAATCGAGTGGGCGGCGAAGCAACCTTGGAGTAACGGTAAAGTCGGGATGAGCGGTAATTCGTGGCTTGCCATTTCTCAGTGGTTTACCGCGGCGCAACGACCGCCGCACCTTGCGGCAATTGCTCCGTGGGAAGGTCTTTCCGATTGCCATAGGGAAATAGCCACTCGCGGCGGTGTTATGATGCCCGAATTTGTTAAAATGTTATCCGATTCGTTTGCCTCGACCGACGACGGCGGAATCGAGGACGTAATTACTATGATGAACGAGCAAGCAACCATGAACCCTTGGTGGGAGGATAAAGAGGCGGAACTCGAAAGGATAGACGTTCCCGCTTATATAGTTGCAAGTTATACGAATCCGATACATACTTACGGAACGTTAGAAGGTTACCGTCGTATTTCGTCTGAGGATAAATGGTTAAGAATACATAATACGGGCGAATGGGACGATTACTATCACAAAGGGCACACGGAAGAGTTACGTCAATTTTTTGACCGTTATTTGAAGGGTGAAAATAACGGTTGGAAAAAGATGCCGAAGGTCCGCGTCAGCGTCCTTAACCCGGGAGGAAAGGATATTGTAGATCGCGTCGAAGACGAGTTTCCTATTCCTCGCACTCGATATAAAAAATTATATTTGAACGCCGCAGACAAAAGTCTTACGAAATTCGTTGTCGAAAGAGAAGGCTATATTGAATATAATTCCGACAAAAACAGAAGAGGCGTTCATTTCGATATGAAGGTAGCGGAAGATACTGAAATAACGGGATATATGAAATTGCGGCTTTGGGTATCGGCGCTCGATAACGATGATATGGATTTGTTTGTTAAGGTCGAAAAACGTCGTCCTTGCGGTTTACCGTATAAATTTTCCGTCGGTCCCGGTATGGATGTTTCGGCAAAAGGCTATATCCGTGCGTCGCTTAGGGCTTTGGACGAGGAGAGAAGCACTGAGGAAAATCCGCGACAATCTATGTTGACGGAACAAAAGCTAAAGGACGGAGAAATTGTTCCGGCGGATATTCTTATTTGGCCGATGGGACTTAAATTCAAAAAAGGCGATATTCTTCGCGTTACGGTTTCGCCGTATAAGACAAAGAAAATGTGGACGGGTCCGTTCAAACTGAAAATGGCAAAAATAACTCTTCCGAAGGAAGGATACACTTATATGCCCGACGAAAGACCGGAAATGTACACGATTGGCGGAGCCGAAATGTTTGCCGGATCTAAGGTAGATACAGCCGAAATGCCCAAAGACCACAACAAGGGCAGACATCGTATTTTCGCAGGCGGTAAATATGACAGTTATCTATACGTGCCGATAATTCCCGAGAAAAAAGGATAGACCTGCAAACGCTTCGGTAACTCGATTTTGCGTAAAGATGTTCACAACCGCAAGTTGTGTAAAATACAAACTTAGATTGCTTGTTTTTGGCTTTATATAATTGTATAATATATTTATCAGTTACACCGGAGGCGCAACCGATGAATATAGGTTACACGATTAATAAATTAAGAAATCAAGCAAAGCTGACGCAGGCGGAGTTTGCCGAAATGTTCGGCGTGTCTCAGCAGTCCGTGCAAAAGTGGGAAAGCGGACTTTCTACGCCGGATTTGGAAAAAATTATTTTGATTTCGAAATATTTTGACGTTTCTCTCGACGCGTTTATTTTAGGCAACGATAATCGTATAGTAGAAGAAATGGGAAAAACGCGCTCGATAAAGCCGCAATACCAAAACATTCACGATTGGGAATTTTATTCTTCGAATTTACTAACCGAATATCGGCAGTCGATTGAAGAAGGTCTCGACGTGGAAGCCTACGCAGACGTTTTTTCGTCCGTTTCGAGACTACCGAAAAGCGAGACGAAAAAGAAGTTGGGCGACGTATTGTTCGAGGTTGTGATTTCCGCCAAGCAAAGGGAAGGATATCAATATATCGAGCCTTCCGAACTTGAAAAAATCAAAGGCTTAAGAAGCAAAGTTAAAAGAATATATGCATATGATAAAAATTCCTTAGAGGATAAAGTGCACGGAGCTTGGCTGGGCAGAGTTTGCGGATGTATGCTTGGAAAAACGGTTGAGGGGATTAGGACAGACGAGCTTGTTCCGTTTTTGAAAGAGACCGACAACTATCCCATGCACAGATATATTTACAGAAGCGACTTAACGAGCGAACGTATCGCTAAGTATAAATTCGGATTTGCCGGCAGACGTTACGCCGACGAAATAGACGGAATGCCTGTGGACGACGATACGAATTACGTGGTTCTTGCTCAAGAAATTATTAGGAAATACGGACGTGATTTTACGCCGTATGACGTCGAAAAAGCGTGGCTGCGTTATCAAGGCAAAGACGCCTATTGCACTGCCGAACGAGTAGCGTATTGCAATTTCGTTAAAGGCTATGCGCCGCCCGAATCTGCGATTTATAAAAATCCGTATCGCGAGTGGATAGGCGCTCAGATTAGAGGAGATTATTTCGGGTATATCAATCCAGGGAATCCCGAACTCGCCGCGGAAATGGCGTGGAGGGACGCTTCCGTTTCGCACGTTAAAAACGGAATTTACGGCGAAATGTTTGTCGCCGCCATGCTTGCCGTAGCCGCGACAACAAACGATATCGAGGATATTATCCTTGGCGGCTTGGCGGAAATACCCGCTACTTCGAGGCTGTATGAAGCCGTAACGAGCGTAGTGGAAGCGTTCAGGGCGAGAACTACTCGTGAAAAATGTTTTGCTATGATTCACGACAAGTGGGACGAACATTCCGAGCACGGATGGTGTCATACCGTATCGAACGCAATGATTGTGGCGGCGGCGCTATTATACGGTAACGGCGATTACGGAAAGTCGATTTGTATGGCGGTCGAAACGGGGTTCGATACCGATTGCAACGGCGCGACGGTAGGTTCTGTAGTCGGTATGGCAAACGGATTAAAAGGTATTCCCGCTTATTGGACAAAACCGATCGGAGACACTTTGCATACGTCTATTTTCGGCGTAGGAACCGTAAAAATTTCAGATCGTGCAAAGCTTACGACGGAGCACGTCGAAAAGCAGTAAATATATTATGTGTTTATAACGAAAAATAAAACGGGCGCGGAGTGAAACCGCGCCTTAGTTTGTTGCTAGATTTGTTGCGGTTTACCGTAAAAAACCATAATTATTACGGTAAACCGAAGAGTTTTATTTTTAAGCAAATTCGTAACGGCTGTTTTTAAGTTAAAAGTGTTTTATGCCGCCGTTTAATTTGTTAAGGCAGATATTAAGTCGTATAATTCTGCTTTAAGCCATAACTAAATCGTTATTGCGACGCTTATTCGATGACTTCGAGAATGTCTCCGTCTTTCTCGCCGAACGTTACTTTGCCTATGACGACGGTGCGATCTCCGCTCGGATTTTCAGGGTTCGTTTGAATATGGAAAGAGGTATAAAGTTCGCCGTCTTTTGCGGTGAAAAACGCATTGTGTCCCGCGCCGAATAAATCTGCACGGCGAGAGAGGACGGGATTGTTAGCCGATTTTTTCCAAGGCCCCAGCGGATGGTCGGCGGTGGCGACGCAAATCGCGTAATCGTTGCTCGCGTAGTAATTAGCCGAGTAGTTCATTATATATTTGTCGCCGATTTTAATTACGCACGGACCTTCGTTCCATAGCGTTGGTTTTGGACGAGCGCCAAGCGACAATAGCTCAAACGGTTCGGAGGGCGAAGTCATAAGAAGAGGTTCGGATGTGACTTTTGTAAGCGTATCGTCCAGTCTTATGCAGTATATTTGACTTTTTCGAATGCCGTCGACATAATTTTCGCAACAATCGCGCGAGTAGTAAAGGAAGTTTCCTTCTTCGCACGACAGTACGGAGCCGT
>CAYTKK010000113.1:0-4810 GCA_964438355.1 uncultured Lachnospiraceae bacterium
CTTCAACAACGTTACCGAACTTACCAACAACGCTCTTAGAAGATTGTGGAAGTAATAAAATAGAAAGGATCAACAAGAAAAAGGCGAGAATATAATCTCGCCTTTTTCTTGTTATTATACACCCCGCTACCATCCTCTTAAATAGACCTGCGCGCCTTACGCGCCGCCCTTGTTCTCCAAACCGGACAAAGTCTTTCCTTCGCCGTCGGAATAAAATTCAGACAACTTCTTTCCCCTAAAATTACGCCTAATATCTTAATATAAACCTAAGCCGTTCTTCGCGAAAGAAAATTCCCTATCCAAAATTTCGTGTATACATATAAATCGTCCAACGTCCTGGTCGAGTATTCTCGGCAATATTTCATATACTCGCAAAACAATCCTTCGACAAAAATCAGAATTTCAAGTTCGATATGTTCGCTGTTTTTGATGCGGCTATCGTTTTTACATAATTCCGTCAACTTTTTGGAAACTATCGACGTAAGTTTTTTTGCCGTAAATATACTTTCGTTCGACTTGCAAAGAAGCCTATAGTTCTCGTCATTTTGTCGGATATATTCGAATACGGAATCGGTAAACTGCATAATGCTTTGCGAATCCAAAAGTCGCGCCTTATCAAAAAAGGCGTCCAGCAGTTCGTTTTCGTACTCTTCCGCTACACTATAAATATCGTCATAATGCGAATAAAACGCGCCTCTGCTTAACTCTGCCCGACTACACAATTCGCTTACCGAAATGTTCGTTAGATTCTTTTTTTCGGAAAGCATTTCCGCAAAAACTTTTTTTATCAAACGTTTTGTCTTTTTTGACGAGTTATTTAGATTCTTTGCCTTCATAATTTCTCCCAAAAATAAACAAATATGTCAATGTTGTATATATGTTTTCATTGACGATATTTTTGTACTTTCATTTCCGCCATTACAACATTATACTATGACACTGTTAAAATGTCAACACTGTTTGGAGGAATAATAAATGGATAAAAAAATAATTTCTCAATCCGAACACGTAATAGAAATAAACGGACTTACCAAAGATTACGGGTTCGGCAGAGGCGTTTTCGGCGTAAACATCCATGTAGACAAAGGCGAAGTATTCGGTTTTTTAGGCCCGAACGGCGCGGGCAAATCGACGACCATTCGACATTTAATGGGATTTTCAAAACCGGATTTCGGCAGTGTAAAAATACTCGGGATGCAATCGTTCGAAAACTACGACAAATTCTTAAGCCGCGTGGGATATATTCCGGGCGAAATTGCCTTGCCTGCGGGACTAACCGGCTGGGAATTTATAAGAATGATGCAGAATATGCAAAACATCCGCGACGAAAAAAGGCTAAAAGAAATGCTTGACCTATTCGAACTAAAGGATAACGTTTTGGCGGGCGAAACAAAACGAATGAGCCTTGGCGTAAAACGCAAACTCGCCGTCGTCACGGCGTTTATGTCCGACCCTGACGTTTTGATTTTGGACGAGCCGACCAGCGGACTCGACCCCGTTATGCAGGAAAACTTCATTCGCTTTATACATCAAGAAAAAGAACGCGGCAAAACAATACTCCTTTCCAGTCATATTTTTTCGGAAATTGATTCGACGTGCGACCGAATCGCCATCATTAAAGACGGAAGAATCGTATCGGAATTTATTGCGGACGACCTAAAGCACGCGTCTCGCAAATATTATACGATCGGATTAAAAGGAGCGCCCGCTAAAAAAGAATTTTTGACGAAAGCCGCGAATATCGACTCGTTTGCTTTAATTACGGAAAACGAAAGCGAAGTTTATGTTTCCGTAGACGATAAAGACTTAAATACGCTGATAGCGTTACTGTCCCAGCTCCCCGTCTCGTCTTTTAGCAATCGACGGGAAAGCTTGGAGGATTATTTTATGAAATTTTATAAAGAAGACAAGGATTTCGGAGGCGCATTATCATGAACGTTATCGAAGCTAAAAAACTCACGAAAGATTACGGAAACAATCGCGGAATATTCGGATTGGATTTGTCGGTTCGCGAGGGTGAAATGGTCGGTTACGTCGGTACTAACGGCAGCGGAAAAACAACGACGATACGACACATTATGGGGTTTTTGAAGCCCACGTCCGGCGAAGTGTTCGTCAACGGACTATCGTCGTGGGAACATTCTAGCGAAATAGTAAAACAAATCGGTTACGTCCCCGGAGAAATAGCTTTCCCGGACTTGAAAACCGGTATTGATTTTTTGAAATGTCAAGCGGACTTTTTAGGCTTAAACGACATGTCATACGCAAACGAGCTAATCGAAAGATTGCAACTCGATCCGCGCGCCAATCTAAAGCGAATGAGTAAGGGTATGAAACAAAAAACAGCGCTCGTTGCCGCGCTTATGAACGACGCGCCCATTATTATTCTCGACGAGCCTACGACGGGTTTAGACCCGCTTATGCGAGCCACTTTTTTAGACATTATCCGCGAAGAACACAAAAAAGGAAAAACCGTCTTTATGAGCAGTCACAGCTTTGACGAACTGGAAAAAACGTGCGACAAGGTTGCTCTTATAAACGACGGACAAATCGTGGACATATGTGATATGAACGCAATCAGGAATCGTCCGATTAAAGATTTTAAGATTGAGTTCTATTCGGCGGACGATTACGCCGGTTTTTTAAGCGAAAACTACGAAATAATTCGCCTGCAGGAACAGTATCATCAAGTAACGATTCGCATTCGAGCGCAGGACACGTCAACTCTTCTCGACGTTTTACACAATTATAACGTAAAGTTTATTTCCGAATTGCCGTATACGCTCGAAATGCACTTCAAAAACATCTTATTTTCAAAATCAAATCAACAAAAGGAGTAATAATTATGTTTAGTAAAGCTTTATTCAAACAGTCTTGCAAGGCAAACGGAACGATGTGGGCAATCATCACCGTTGCGACTTGCTTTATGCTGGCTTGCGTTATGTTAATTTCCGGCAACGGCAACATAGGCAACGTCAAAAATTCGATTCAGGATACGATTATCACCGAAGAGATCGACGCGCAAATGCAAAACAGCGCTATTTCGCAATACGAGAACGCAAACGACGGTTTGGTGAAATTCGATTCATTGTTTTCCGACAACGCGACGGACACCGTTTCCTACCTCGTTTGGCTGGGAAATATGCCCAAACAAAGCGATTATAGCGATACTAACGAATACGCGGCGGCAACGAGTGCTTGGCAACAAGTAATGCCGCAAATGAAAACGCCCGCGGGCGCAAAATATGTTTCGCTTGTTTCTGAATGGCAAAATTCCATGCCGCAACGAGGGAACTTCACTAGCGACGCCGATTACGCTTCCGCCATGCAAACTTGGCAATCTGAATCGCCGGCAACGCAACAAATCGCGGTTACAACCGCTTACGCTTTCGCCTGCGACGAATTGCAAGCTTACGTAAAAGAAAAGGCTGAGTCTCTCGGCTATGCGGAAGATTCTGCCGAAACTCAAGAAATGCTCGGCGCCGTTATGTACACCCTCAATCCCAGCGGCAATTTTAACGATTTTTACACCGAAAACGGTGAAGAAATACCCTCCGATTACGATATCGCGTCATTACTTTCGCACATTACGTCAAACGACGTAAAAACTTTCGTTTCTTCACCAGCTCGAATAGAGTATCGCATGGACAGGTCCGCCGATTGCTCGGCAATCTTTCTTGCGGGAAATATGATAAAACCGGACAACGTATCCGCTCTTATCGACGCACTTTCCTCATACGGCGTGGATAAAGAAAAATACGACTCGTTCGGCTACACTTACGACTCGATTAAGCATCTGTCCAAAACGGCAATCGTCACCTATCAAGGACGACTAGAATACGAACTTGAACTTTTGGACAAGAAATTAGCCGACCAAGAATTTGCCGGCCAAGACGAATACGACAGCGCAGTAACGCAAAAGCAAAACGAACTTCGAGCCGACATCTCATCGAGTTTTTTATCGACTCTACCCGACGCCGTTTCGGAAGCGCTGGAAGAAATAGGCCAAATGGATTTATATACGCTGGTTGTAGGTTCGATTTTTTACAAGCTGGCAGGTTTGCTGCTGCCGATTATCTATATGATTATGGCGTCCAATAACCTAATCGCCGGACAAGTGGATAGCGGCTCTATGGCGTACGTTCTTTCCACTTCCACCAAAAGAATTACCGTCGCGTTTACGCAAGCGATATACTTAATCGGTTCGCTGTTTTGCATGTTCTGTCTTACGACCGCAACCGGATGCGTTTGTCTGGCTTTAATTTCGGAAGAAGTCGCTTTAACGTACGGAAATCTAATTTTGCTGAATATCGGCGCGTTTCTCGTGCTATTCGCGCTTTCGGGACTTTGTTTCTTTACCTCTTGCGTGTTCGACAGAAGCAAACGCTCTATGGCAATCGGCGGCGGTCTTAGCATATTCGCCCTCGTCGCGGCGATGCTCGGACTGTTCGGTAGTCCCGTAATTCCTTCCGTTGTCAGACTCGACGCCTTAAATTACTTCAACTATACAACGATTATTTCGCTGTTCGACGTTATTTCCATAATGGACGGAACAAGCGCGTTTATTTGGAAATTCGTGATTTTAGCAATTAGCGGCGCTGTCGGTTACGTCATCGGCTCGTTAAAATTCACCCAAAAAGACTTGCCGCTGTAATTACACACCGCAAAAACAAAATTTACATTTTTATACCACATCGGCTACAATCTTTTCAAGCCACGCGACCATCGCGTGGCTTTTTTGGCAAACCGCACCGTGCAATCATTCACAGGGTGATGTGCTTAATAGGAAAGGAACCGCATTGATGGTTTA
>CAYTKK010000114.1:0-4800 GCA_964438355.1 uncultured Lachnospiraceae bacterium
GCACCGTTGCCGAGCGCATAGGAGAACGTGCGTTCGCGGTGCAATGCGATTGCTTGGATAAATCGAGTATAGAAAGGGCGAAAGCCGAAATAAACGCGCGCTGGGGCAGGGTAAATCTTCTTATCAACGGTGCAGGCGGCAATAATGCGAGCGCAACCTGCGACAACGAGACGATGACTCCCGAACTTAGCGGAATAAAGGATTTCTTTTCTTTAGAAGAGGACGGAATAAAACTCGTTTTTAATCTAAACGTTACGTCCGCGTTTTTAGTGACGCAGGTTTTTGCTTGCGATATGCTAAATAGCGGCGGTGGGATTATAAATATTTCGTCGATGAACGCGTTTCGCCCGCTCACGAAGATTCCCGCGTATTCTGCCGCAAAAGCGGGCGTGTCCAATTTGACGCAGTGGCTTGCTGTGCATTTTGCTCCTTGTAATATCCGTTGCAACGCAATCGCTCCCGGATTTTTTGCGACCAAACAAAACAGAACTTTATTGTTCGACAAAAACGGCGAGCCGACCGCGCGAACGGGCAAAATTCTTGCCGCTACGCCCATGAAGAGACTGGGCGAGGTGGGCGACCTTATAGGTACGCTTTTATGGCTTGCAGACGATAACGCCAGCGGTTTTGTTACCGGCACCGTAATTCCGGTCGACGGCGGTTTTTCGGCGTACAGCGGCGTATAACACAACGTTATTAAGTTTAGGAGAGAAACGCTATGGCATTTAATCAAGCGGAAAAGCTTTTCGGGGACTGCAAATACATTCCCGTAGTTGTTATAAAGAAAATCGAAGACGCCGAAAGTACTCTTGCCGCGCTTTCGCGTGCGGATATTCCAGTTGCCGAAATCACTTTTCGTACCGATTGCGCGGCGGAAGCGATTAGAATCGGAACGGAAAAATTTCCCGATATGCTGATAGGAGCGGGGACGGTTATGAATGCAAAGCAGGCGGTGGCGGCAATTGAGGCGGGCGCGAGATTTATAGTATCGCCCGGACTTAGCGCGGACGTTTGCGAGGCGTGTCGTGCGACGGATATTCCGTATGTTCCCGGTTGTGTGACGCCCACCGAAATAATGCGTGCGCTCGAACTTGGGATAAATGTAGTCAAATTTTTCCCTGCAAGCGTATACGGCGGTCTCGGCGCAATCAAGGCGCTTTCTGCAGCGTTTCCGCAGGTAAAGTTCGTTCCTACCGGCGGGGTGGGCAGAAAAAACTTAGACGAGTATTTGGCGTTTGAAAAAGTTGTTGCCGTCGGCGGAAGTTTTTTTGTCGACGAGGCGCTTAAAAAGTCGTAAATATTGTGGAAAAATCGAGGTATGTTTTTATGGATAAAGTCAGGTACGGTATTATAGGGCTCGGAAATCAAGGCTCGAGTTATGTTTTTAATATATTTGACGGCGGAAAGGCGAAAAACGCAGTCATAAGCGCGGCGTGCGACATCAACGAAGCGAAGATAGAAAACGTCAAAGCAAAAACGCTGAACAAAGATATAGCGTATTTTACCGATTATATCGAAATGCTAGACAGCGGACTTTGCGACGCGGTGCTTATCGAAGTACCGCACTACTTGCATCCTACGATGGCGGAAGAATGCTTAAAGCGGGGTATCCATACTGTTTGCGAAAAGCCTGCGGGAGTATATGCAAAGCAGGTTCGGCAGATGAACGACGCCGCAAAAAACAGCGACGCTTTGTTTGCGATGATGTTTAATCAGCGCACGAACTGCGTTTATCGAAAGATGCGCGAAATGATAGCGGACGGCGCGATAGGCGAACTTCAGCGCGTGACTTGGATTATTACCGATTGGTTTAGAACTCAACATTATTATGACAGCGGGAACTGGCGTGCTACCTGGGCGGGCGAAGGCGGCGGCGTACTTATAAATCAATGTCCGCACCAGTTGGATCTCGTGCAGTGGGTAGTGGGCGAAATGCCCGTCGAGGTAAACGGCTTTTGCGGATACGGCAGGTGGCACGACATAGAGGTCGAGGACGAAGTAACGGCGTATTTTCGTTATGGAAACGGCGCCACAGGTGTATTTATTACGACGACCGGCGAAGCGCCCGGCACTAATCGTTTCGAAGTCTCGGGCACGTGCGGCAAGCTTTTGTGCGAAGGCGGTAAACTTAAGTATTACAAAAACTCGGTGGACAGCGCTTCGTGGTCTAAAGAGAGTAGCGAGGGGTTCAAGCCTCCGAGGTGCGAAGTAATAGACGTGGAAACGGACGGCTTAAATCCGCAGCACGCGGGAATTATCAATAATTTTACCGCGGCTATTCGTGGCGAAGAACCGCTTTTTGTGGACGGCACGGAGGGAATAAACGGAGTCGAACTTATGAACGCGATAGAATTGTCGGGGTGGAAGGAAGGCGCAAAGGTTACGCTTCCCGTCGATGAGGACGAGTATCTTTCGGCGCTTAACGCGCATCGTGCCGTGTCGCGACATAAGGATTCTTGCGAGGACGCCGCACCGGTTGATACGGCGTCGACGTACGGCGGTAAATAAGGAGCGCGTTATGAGAGCCGCAATTATCGGATACGGAGTAATAGGCAAGGTTCATGCCGCCGCGATAGCAAAGCACGGTACGCTTGTAGCGGTCGCGGACGTTAATCCCGCCGCGCTTTCATTAGCTCCTTGCAAGCTACGTTACACGGATTACAAAAAAATGCTCGACGAAGTCAAGCCGGACGTCGTTCATATTTGTACGCCGCATTATTTGCACGCCGAAATGGTCATAGAGGCTCTTAATCGCGGTATAAACGTACTGTGCGAAAAGCCGTTGTGCATTGATCTGCGCGACGTCGAACGCATATTAAAGGTGGAGAGGAAGAGCACTGCGCGGCTTGCGGTATGTCATCAAAATCGTTACAATCCCGAAAATCGCTTCGTGAAGGAATATCTGCAGAATATGACGGTCGACTCTGCCGTGGGGGTTGTCGCTTGGAATCGTGACGCGGCGTACTATCGCTCGGCGGAGTGGCGCGGTAAACGAAGTACCGAAGGCGGCGGCGTACTTATAAATCAGGCGCTTCACACGCTCGACCTTCTTTTGTGGTTGTGCGGCGAACCGAAAAGCGTTATGGCAAGCATGACCGCGCTTACGCTGAAAGGCGAAATCGAAGTCGAGGATACGGCGGTTGTCGTTTGTAGCGGCGGTGCCGATTTTACGTTGTTTGCGACAAACTCAAGCGCCGTCAATATGCCCGTCGAACTTACGCTTGCGGCGGGCGGAAAAATTATAAAAGTATTGCCGCACGAGGTAGTTGTCGGCGGAGAAAGCAAGACTTTTGTGCACGATGATATTTTCGTGTCGGGAAGTAAAGCTTGCTACGGCAACGGACACGAGGCGCTCGTAGCCGACTATTATCGTTGCATAGAGGACGGAAGAGATTTTTGGATAAACGGCGAGGAGGGCGCGAAAGTCGTTAGGCTAATCCTTGCCGCGTACAAAAGTAACGGAGAAAGAGTAGATGTTTAATAAGAGGAATAAGGCGTTTTTTTCTCGTGACGTGTTGCTTTCGGGAAAAACCGCAAAAAAATTATACGACGAAGTCAAGTCGCTACCGATAATAGATTATCATTGTCACCTAGACCCGAAGGCGATTGCCGAAGACGCCTTTATTGGCGATATAGGCTCGATGTGGCTGGACTGCGACCATTATAAGTGGAGGGCGATGCGACTTTGCGGAGTGGACGAGTATTATATCACCGGCGGCGCGTCGCCGAAAGAGAAGTTTATTCGTTACGCCGAGATAATGCCGAAGCTGTGTGGTAATCCGCTTTATTATTGGACGCACTTGGAATTAAAGCTCCTTTTCGGGATAAACGAACCGCTTTGCGCTCGTTCTGCCGAACGAATCTACAACCGCGCTACCGCGGAGCTTAAAGGAAAAACGGTAACAGATTTATTGTCGCGTTTCGACGTGCGGTACATTGCGACTACCGACGACCCGTTGGACGATTTGTGCTATCATGGATTGCACTGCGGCGTTACCGTAGCGCCTACGTTTCGTCCCGATAAGGCTCTTTCCTTGGACGAGCGCTACCTTGCGGATTTGGAAAAAAAAACCGGGGAAAGTACGAGTTCGGTAGACGGCTTTATTCGCGCTCTCGCGAAAAGAATGGATTACTTTAACGAGCGCGGTTGCAAAATATCCGATCATGGCTTCGAGCAGTTTCCTAAAAAAATAATAAGTCATGACGAAGCCGAGTTTCTTTACGCCCAAAGGGAATCGCTTTCGGACGAGGAGAGAAGCGCGCTTTTTGGGTACCTTCTTTTGTCGCTTATGCGCGAATACAAAAAGCGCGATATGGTCGTTCAACTTCATTTCGGCGTGACGCGTAACGTAAATAAAGAGGCGTTTGTCGTTGTCGGCGCGGACAGCGGTTACGACGTTATGAGCACGCCTCCCGACCCGAAGGGGCTGATAGAATTTCTTTCTTCCCTTACGGACGCGGAGCGACCCGAAATACTGCTTTATACGCTTAACCTCGCTTGCGTGCGTAACCGGTGCGTTTAGAGGCGTAAGAATGGGCGCGGCGTGGTGGTTTAACGACACCGTTAGCGGGATAAAACGTAATCTCGAGACGATTATGGAATATTCCGTGTTGGGCACGAGTACGGGAATGCTTACCGACTCGCGAAGCTTCTCGAGTTACGCGCGTTTCGACTTTTTCCGCCGAATTTTGGCAGACGTCGTTGGCGGACGCGTGGAAAGAGGCGAATATGATTTCGACTCCGCTTGCGAACTTATGCGTGACATATGCTACGAAAATCCGCGCAAGCTGGTAAAACTG
>CAYTKK010000115.1:0-4749 GCA_964438355.1 uncultured Lachnospiraceae bacterium
ACATAAACTCATGATTTTCTTTTGCAGTTAAGTATAAGTTTTCAATATCTTCTGGCTTTAAATACTGAAAAGTTCTTTGATGTAATCTGAAATAAGAACCTATGAAATCTTTAATTGTTGTTTTTCTAAATGTAAATGCACAAGAACCAAAATCAATACCAAAAATACCTCTACCCATATGAAGAACTGACATTACATTCTGATTGTCTAATATTTGTTTTCTTAATTCTTCAAAACTGCTTAGGAATAACCAAGATGGTTGAGTAATCATTGAAGTATAACCATTATTTTTAGTAAAATGATAGTTCTTTTCAATAAATACTGCAAAGAAGTCGGTTTTTGTATTTTTATAATTCTTTTTAACATAATCAGAAAGTTTTGTACTCATTCCTTTGTTGCCCATATAAGGAGGGTTTGAGATTACGCATTCATATTGCTGTTGCATAATTTTTGCTTGTTTTAAAGTATAAGGTAAACGACCTTTAATTTTAGGTGTGTTATTTTTCTGTTGTAAAAGATTCCTTATGTATTCTAGCCTTTCATTCCAAAATCCAAAATCCAAACCTGTAACTTCAAGAATTGAACCATATTCTTTTGCATCTTTAAATGCATTTCTTAATAATGCAATTTGCTCTTTTGCATAATCAGTATTTTTTACACCTTGCAATAGCTCATCTTCTACCCAAGTATCAATCCAATCAGTATCCTTAATTGAACAAATATTTAAATCTTTTACTTTATTAAAGATATTTCTATCATACTCACGAGCCTTCATCATAACTGCAAACTGTGCAAGTTGAGCCGCCCTATCACAGATATCCAAGCCATAGAGGTTATGTTTTAAAATCATTTCAGGAATTTCATTTTCCTGCCAACCTTGAGATTTATATATTTCAAATAAAACATCAAATGCCTTAACTAAAATATGCCCTGAACCACAAGCAGGATCTAATACTTTAATATCTTGAGGTTTTAAATCTTTATTTTTTAATTCTTCAAGTTGTGTTTTTACCTCATCTTCCTGTTCTGCTGATTCTAAATAGTATTTAAACTGTGATTGTAACCTTTCATCAGGATGAGATTCCAACCATAATTTACCAACAGAGTTTTCAACCATATAGCTCACAATCCATTTTGGTGTGAATATCTGTGTAGCTGCCGGAACATTTTCTTTTGAAATCTTTTTACCTTTTTTTAGGTCTGCAAAAACTTCATCTTTTTTTTCTGAAATATAATACTGATAAAGCCAACCAATAACTTCAATATCTTTACAGGTATCAGGAGTTAATGCTTCTCTTATATATGCCAATATAGAATTGCCTGATAATAGATCATCCGGCATTAGAAGTTCTGTATAATCGTTAATGCGCTCAAAAAGAAATTGCATCTGTTCGTGGTAATAATTACAATATGAAATAATTAATAGTTTATAAGCATCATTCTGTGGATCATTGCTTGTTATTGAATTGCTTAACAATCCCTTTATTTCTTGCACTTTCTGTTTTGAAATAACATTTTCATCCAAATATCCCATTTTTGCTTCTGCTAATACTTCCGGTTGAAATTGCCCTAAAACAGGAGATACTATGCTAATCTTGGTATATTTATTAACGTCCATAAAACGTAATGCACAAAATCTATTGAACCAAGTATATGCAACTTTTTCTATAACTTGTTCTTTACCAATTTCTTGTATTAAACCTTCAAGTGCTATGATTGCATTTTTTGATTCTCGTCGTCCAATGCTATTATCGTCTAAAACTAATCCTATTTTAGTCGAAACAGAATCTATTAATTGTCGCCTTATATATTGTGCCATTCTTTTTAATTTTGATGTATCCATTATTAAACCTTATTTTAATTTTGTTCACTTAATCTTTTTATAGACTCTTGTCCAAAACAACTTTTCCATTTTTTTATACTTAGTATTGCACAAACATTAACGGAATTATTAATCCAATTGTTATGCATTATTGGAATTTTCTTTTTTAGTTGATCTTGTTTATTTAACAACAAAGCATCGTCTATACATTTTGCCGAAATTAAGACTATATATTCAAATTTTTTAATTGGTCGTTCTGTATGAATAAAATAGAATTTAGAATCTCTGTATTTTCTGGCCAAAGAATCTATTAACTCGCCTGATTTGAATTTTTCCACAAAGGCTTCTGGATTATTAGGATTTGGACAATCAATATCTTTTATTTCAATAAATCTATAACAATCATCATATTCAACCAGAAAATCAACTGTTTTTATATTACTTTTTTCACGAATTTCATCTTTATCAAAAATTTCTTCCAATTTTGCATTTTTAAATGTAAATTCAAGATCTTGTTCTTTTAAAGACATCAACATCTCCTTCCCAATGATCTTGCAATTTCTTCATCATATAAATCTGAATATGTCTGCGAAATAGTATTATTGCTAATGTTGTCGTATTTATCAGTGCTTTCTATTGCAATTCTATTTTTACTATCTTTTGTTAAAATGTGAAACATAATATGATCATCCTTATCAATATCGGATAAAAGGTCAAACCATTTTAATAAAACATAATCGTGTGTTGATAAAATTATTTGTTGTCCATTTCTTGATAGTTCAATTAATATTTCTACAAGAGCCTTCATTAATTTGGGATTCATATTGGATTCCGGTTCATCCCATAATAAAGGACCACTTGTTCCGGGAAATAACGAACTATTCTCTAATAAATGCTGCAATGTCCCTATTTTACGAAATCCCTCGGCCATCATGTTATTGGATATTTCACACTCTTTTTCAGGTTTGAAAATATTATCAATTATATTTCCAGGTTCAAAATAAAATTTATTATTAATAAAATTAAATTTCCCTCCTGTTACATCAACAATTTTTTGTATAATAGATGCATATTTCGGGTTTGTTTTATCATTCTTGGAACTCTTTTTTATAAGATTTTTAAATAAATCAATATATGTATCGTCAAAAAAAGACTTAATTACTTGTTCAC
Organism: uncultured Lachnospiraceae bacterium; assembly: GCA_964438355.1. Classification (GTDB taxonomy): domain Bacteria; phylum Bacillota; class Clostridia; order Christensenellales; family Pumilibacteraceae; genus UBA10677. Next base: position 2,993 of record CAYTKK010000115.1, read on the forward strand.
TATTTTGTTTATCAGTAAAAGCATTTAAAAAAGATAGGATTTCTTTTGTTGGAATAAATATTGGGGAATAGGAATAACGTTCATATTGCTGATTAGATAAAATATTTACTTTTTGTGAATTTATATTAAAATCGAATTCTATCGATTTCCCAAAAATAAATTTGCTTTTTATCTCGGTTTTTCCATTTGCTTTGTTTTTTCTTAATTTCCAGAGTTTATTTCCTATTGGTTGGAATGTATCCAACAAGATATTTGTAATATCTTGTCCTAACATTAAATTTGTATAATTAATAGCATTTATATTTGCTTTATTTCCTTTACATAAAGCAAATATTAACTTCAATAACTGACTTTTTCCTGTTCCATTTTCGCCAATAATAATATTAATTTTTGGAGAAAAGTTTATATTTACATTCTCAAAAACTGTAAAATTCTTAATATTAAGATTTTCTATCATAATTGTATACGTTTTCCTTCTTTTAGTTCAGTCAATAATGCCGATTTTAAAGCAATTATATATTCTTCAACATCTGATTCATTACTTATTAATGGTTTAGTATAAGATGTTCTTATGTTTTTTGCAGATACTGGTGGTTGAACTTTTGGTTGTTCAATCACATGATTACCATTATCTATTGATTGTTCTGATACAGGTTCTTCAGGTTTGCTCCATACCATAATATTTGCAAGTAATGTCTTGTATTCGTTTTCTTTAAACATATCAACAGAATTTTTTACAATAACAATAAGTTTTTGTGTAGATATTCTATCCTTGCAATCGTTAAAAGTTGAATCGATAACGGCTTTTTTATCATCTGCCAATAATTTATATTCATCCATTGATAAAATAGATTGTTTAACTTCTTCAAGACGTTTTCCTGCCTGTTCTTTTTCTTCTGTTAATTTTGTTTCAATAGTAAATTTTAAACTATTTATCTTATCTCTAAGAATTTGGATTGTTGTACCTTTGAAACAATTTGCATCTTCTAAGATGTGTTGAACTTCTTGAACATCTGCAAAATCTAAGTATTGGAAATTTTCTCTTTGTTCATTTATAAATTTAACAGCATTTTTATAGATTTCTCCACCTGTGCCACTTACAAATTGCGAAATTGGATTGATAATATTTTCTTTTAAATCAAGTAATTCGTCAGAACATTCTCTAAAATCTGTTAAGTACCAACTATATGTTTTACCACAGCAATTTTTTAATTTTTCTTTTACAGGTTCTAATACATTTAAGAATTTGAATTCAGATTCTTTTGCCAACAAAATTTCAACTTCTTTTAATTTCTCTTTTAGCAATTCTGCGGTACTTAATGCCAATGATTTTGCATCGTTATCAGATGCAGGTTCATTTGCAAAATCACCATAGAATTCTTTTAAGTTTCTAATTTGTGATGGCGAAAAATCCATTTGTGGCTGAAGAATCAAATTAGACTGTCTTGCAGTTGAACGTAATGCTGATGCAATTTCATTATCATTTAATATGTTTGAATCTTCTTTTATTTCAATTTTTCTTCTTGCACAAAGTTTTACAAGGTTACAAAGAATAGCAGCATAAGACCAACCATAAGGAATCTTTTCGAATTCTTCCAAAATACCTTTTACAGTTATTCTATATGTATTATTTCTTTGGATAAAGCCAAATATTTCCTGTTCAGCCTCTGTTAGTGGCATTGATTCCGAAGAGAATATTGATTGTTGTTTGCTACTCATTATAGAATTAATTTCATCTTCTTTATAGGTATGCCCAC
>CAYTKK010000116.1:0-4673 GCA_964438355.1 uncultured Lachnospiraceae bacterium
AACGAGAACATGGAGACCCCTTGTTGACGCTTCGTGTTTTTCGTCTTTTGTATATTGCTTTAACCTGATAGAGAATACTCTATCGGGTTAAATGTGCGTATTTGCGGTAAAACGCAATTCTCCGTGATCCGACGCTCGCCGACGGGTCGTGTCGGCGCGAAAGCGATAGAGGGTCGTAGCTCGAATGGCACGAGGAAGACGGAACCAAAGAACCGGGGGGTTATTCTTAAGATTACGGTTGTCTCCTCCCGGTTTTTTTTATAATGCATAATGCATAATTTGGAGCGCGGCGGATTGTTCGTTTTGGCTTCAAATGAAGTAAAGGCGCTGTCCAAAATGGACGATAAATAGAATGAAAAAACCCGCGGGGGTAATTCCGCGGGCTTTTTCTCAATCATCTTCTACTTAGAATGCTTGCGAGGCCATTGAAAGTAAAAAGATGATAATGAGAATCAAAATGAAAATCGTATTCATTTTGAATCCTCCTTATGAATTTTTTCGTAAGGAGGATTTTTTCTTGCAATCCCTCTCCCTTACATTAAATATATCGGTTTTTTAATTATTTATCTTTAGTTTTCGTGGGAGATTTTCAAATAAAATCATCTTTTTTTTCAAACGCTGTTTTTTAGAAAATTTTTTCCCTCCCCCTTGACAAGACGCCTTTTCTGTTATACACTGATAATATCTTGGGCGGAACTACGACCCGCGAAGGATGAAATTTTTTGACAACCGTATCTGCGCCGAAAAATCTAAATAATCGGCATGATACGAATAGACAGTGGATTATTTTAACCATTTTTCCCAAATTTCGTTTTCAGAGTATTCCTTTACGCTCTCATTTGGAGTATTCTGTGGAAAAATGACGATTGGGAAAAATGGTTAAGAAGCGTTTTCATGTTGATTCATCGAAATATGAAGGTTGGGGATATCCTGAAAAAGATTCCGAACGCCAGGAACATGACGTTTGCGGAGCTGATGGAGATCGTGCGCCGGTATGAAAGCGGCGACGGGGGACTGTCGGACGGGATGACGCTGACCGAATTCTACGAAAAAGTTTACAAACCGGAAGTTTCCCGGCCGAAGGGCGTGAAACGCCTGACGATGCGTGAGCGGGAAGTTTCGCTGAAATATTGGGAAGAAATTACGGGCGGGATCGCGCTGGGCGACGTGACGAAGCGGACGCTGTGCCTTTTCGTCGAAAAGCTCCGGGAAAAGAAACTGCGTCCCGCGACGATTCGGAAGCATTGCGCGGCCTTGCGGGCGGTTCTGGATTACGCGGGTCCGAAAACGGAGACGCACCGGGACGCAAAGGAGCTGATTCCGATGGCTCCCGCTTTTCCGGCGGTCCGGGTACTTTACGAAGTGACGGCCCGAACGCCTTCCAGAGAGGAGACGCGGGCGCTGATTCAGGCGGCTGAGGCCGCCGAATTTCCCAAACTTCCGAATATTTCCGCCCCGAAATGGTGGGAATGCGCGTACAAAATACTTCTTTTGACCGGGATGCGTAAGGGCGACCTTCTGGGGCTGAAGTGGAAGCACATTCAGAAAATCGACGCGTTCTGGGCGTTCGTGATTCCGCCGGAAGTGGAAAAGACCGGCGCGGAAAAAGTGATTCCGATTTCGGCCGAGGCGCGGGAAGTGTTGAACGAGACGCCGCGCGGTCGGAACGACGATTTCATTTTTCCTTTTCCTCACAGCTCCGCGACGTTTCACAAAACGCGCAAACGGATCATCCGGCGCGCCCGGCTCGTCCGCGAAGACCGGGGAACGTTTCACGCCATGCGCCGATTCGTCGCGACGGTCGTTCAGGACGCGCAGCTCGTTCTGGGTCACGCCTGCGCCGCGGTTACCCGGACGCATTACCAGAGCATGAGTCGGGCCGCGGCGGCTCTTGAAGCTCTGACCGTGAAATGACGGGAAAATGGGAGGGACGTTTGGAAATTGTCCCTCCCCAAAACAACCCAAACCTTCTCGAAAAATTTTGAGAAAAAATGAATATGACGACGCGAAAGCTGATGACGATTTCCATGACGGAAGAATTTTACCGGCGGCTTCGGTCGCTTTACGCCGACGAATTGCGGAAGGAACCGAATCTTTCGTTTTCGCAGTTCATTCGGGAGGCTCTGAAGGATCGTTTCGAAAAACGGCAAATCAAGTAATTCGTTTTAACGACAACAAATCCGGAGCGGAACTACGACCCGCGAAGGATGAAATTTTTTGACAACCGTATCTGCGCCGATCTGGCGGAAGGTACGCCCCAACCGCGGGGCCCGCGGTCCCGAAAAATCTATTTCCTTAAGGGGGAGATCAGAAAACGTCCGCCGTTTTCCGAGCCTTTTTGCGAGAGTTTCGTCCCCCGCTCCAATCTTTGGAAAACTTAACCTTTTATCAAGGAGCGAAACATGAATTCAAAACACCCCAGAATGGCGGTTCGGAAAACGAAGAAATTCCGGATGGCGCGGGCCGGAAAAAAGAATCGAAAACCGAAAGCAGAGCCGACGGGAAATGGAAACGCTGAAACGAATGAAAAGTCCGCAGCGATGGAAACGGCACTGGAAGGGAAACTCATTCCCGTTTTCACCCAAGAAGCCGGAAAAGCGTACGACTTCCTGCGAAGAGCCGGAGAAGGCCGATTCGTCTACCATTGCGGAAGCTGGTGGAAATTCGACGAAAGCAAAGGCTGGAGCGCCGTTTCCGATCGGGACATGAATTTCCAGATCGCCGTTCATCTCCGGACGGTGAAGGACAAATGCACTGAAAAAAACGCGCAGGATATCCTTTTCAGCGCGAATTCATTTTGCAATCTCCACACTTCCGAGACGACGTTTGAACAAACCTATTTCATCGAACAGGACCTTGAAAAAGGCGAGATCCGCGCGGAACATCGGCCCGGATGGATCGTCTGCGAAGACAATGCTCTGGACGTCGAAAAGACTGCGAAAGAGCTTTTTCAGGGAGAGACGATCCCCGAAACCGCCGTCGTTCCGCGAACGCCGAAAGTCTTTACCCAGGGACTCGTTCCGTGCCGTTTCGATCCGGAAGCCAAATGCCCGAAATGGGAAAATTTCATCGCTCAGGCGTGTCCCAGGGATTGGCCGACGCTTCAGGAAATGTTCGGATTGAGCCTGACCTGCGACCGCTCCTTCAATGCCTTTTTCGTGATTCACGGTCCCTCGGGAACCGGAAAAAGCGCCTGCCTGAATATCCTTCAGAAACTCAATGAAGGAACCGTTTCGCAGGTTTCTTTGGGCCGTTTCGGAGAACGTTTTTTATCTGGCCGCTGCCCCAAAACCGCGTCAACATCGTCCACGATATGGATTCCATCAACGAAGGCGACGGAAGCGTTTCCCTGCGCGAAGCCGTCCTGAAATCCGCTGCGTCCGGAGAAAGTATCGAAGTGGAACGGAAACATCGGCAGGCTCAGCGCGAATATCTGCGGGCTCTGTGCGTTTTCGGAACGAATCAGCTTCGCGGTTTGCGGATAAATCCAACGCGATCTGTCAGAGGATGAGGATCGTCGAATTTCCCAATCCTTTCCGCGATACCGAAAAGCAGATCCGAAACCTGACCGGGATTCTTGAAACCGAACTTTCCGAGATTCTCGTCCGGGCGCTGAAAGGATACGGCGAGCTTTTGCACTCCGGACGAAACGCCGTTTGGGAAAGCGACTCCAGCGGATCGGTAAAGATCGAAGCGATCAAAGACAGTCGGCCTGAGATACTATTTTGCGATGAAATGCTGGAAAAGGATGATTTTCCACAGTGGATTCCGTCTCTGAAGATCTACAAAGCGTATGAAAAATACTGTCTGGAGCGCGGATACAAACCGGCCGGAATGAGTAAAGCGGTTATGGCGATAGTGGAGAATATGACGGCGGAAAAAAAGAGGGTGACGTTTTCAGGAAAAACGTTTACGGGGATTCGCGGTTTAAAACTCATCGACGAGGAGGAGTTTTGAGGAATCGCGGGTCCTTGCCGCCCCACCCCCTCTAAAGAACAGACAACGAAACACTCATTTAAAGGGGGAGAGTTTGTTTCTTTCCTCAAGAGGCGGCGAGAGGGCGATGGTGAAAATAAAAAACTACAATTCGCGCGATGATGAATTTTATGCCGACGGGTCCCTTTTCGGCAAGGAATGGGACGCTGAAATTACACGAATACGCGAAGACGTTCATGGGGAGCGGTACGCGCATCATCGGAAACGCGCTGCGGAACGCTCTCGAAAGAAGTCCGAAGAAGGACGCGAGATCGGACCGCTGCCGGAGTGCGCCGATCCGCAGGCGGTCGACGTCTGCCGGATGGATCTTTTGCGCTTCATGCAGACGTTCGGCGCGGATGAATTTCCCGATCCGTTTTCGGACGCCCAGCTTTACGTGATCCGAGCGGTCCAGGAGACTTTGCTCAACGGCGGGTCCCGGCCTTTATGTCTTCCCCGAGGCTACGGCAAGACGACGATCTGCGAGTGGGGGATCCTTTGGGCGATTGCGTATGGTCATCAGAAGTTCATTCTGTTGATTGCGGCAAAAACTAAGCTGGCGGAGCAGATTCTGAACAACATTTACTATCGGATCAGGACGCTGGAGTATTTTGCGGCCTGTTTTCCCGCGCTTTGCTATCCGATCGAGCGTCTGGAAAATTCGCCGGGCCGCGTTCCCACCCCTCCGACGTCCCAGG
>CAYTKK010000117.1:0-4627 GCA_964438355.1 uncultured Lachnospiraceae bacterium
GATCAGGGGACTGGCAACGTTCTGCCCAGTCTTGCTGCTGGAATGAAATACCATTTTTACAACATTGAAGCTGTCTTCTGCGGCGGAAAATTCTGAGCTTTTCTGTGTCCATAATTACCTCTTTTTGTTTTTGAATTACTTCTTTCTTTATATATATTATATGAAAAATAAGAGAAATGACAACTTGATTTTTTTAAAAAAGTATATAATATTGAATCACAAATATTCAAAATCGCAAAAACGGGGATTTTCCGGGAAAAATGGATGGAATTGAGACGATAGAGAAAGCGGAAACTTCAAGGCATTCTTATGACCGCTTTCCGAAAAATTACCTGAAGCATATGAAGAATATCCGGAGTGAACACTGGTATGATGTCTTTCCGTTTTCCCTCGCCTTGTGGCCGCAGAATTACAGTGAGGCGGAGCGTATGGGCAGCTGGTGGCGCGACCGCTGTAATTATCCGCTGCTGACTCTGGAGCTTATTCTGGATGGTGAACTGGTCTATGAACAGGAGGGGATTGTGCATCATCTGCATCAGGGCGATCTCTATTTTTCCCATCCGGGGAACACAATCCGAATCAAAAGCGCTCCCTGCAAGTATGTGCATCAGCTCCAGCTGTGTATTGCCGGTTCTCTCCTGAAACTGCTTCTCGAGACGCTTGATCTGAAGAAAACTTACCTGATGAAGTTCCGGGATTTCACCGCGCTGGAGGAGCGTTACCGTGAATTTGCGGAGCTTCTGGGGAAAAAGGAACCCGGAAGCGAGGCGCTGACATCGGCAAAGACGTATGAACTGATCGCATGGCTCGCGGAAAGCAAAAGGGAACTTTCCCTTGCCGACCTGCCGCCGCCGTTGACGCACTCCATCCGCAACATGCAGGCGGAATTGTCGCACAATTTTTCGATTCCCGAACTTGCCGCGATGTCGAACACCAGCAAGGCAACTCTGAACCGGCTTTTCCGGAAGTATCTGAACACCTCGCCGCAGGCATACCTGAACAGCCTCCGCATGGAGAACGCAAAAAATCTGATCCGGCGCGGGAATCTGTCCTTCAAGGAGATCGCGGAACAGCTCGGTTTCCGTAACTCGCTTTATTTTTCCACCTCGTTCAAAAAATATACGGGCGTCGCTCCCTCGGAGTTCAGGAAGGAGTGCGGGACTTCTGAATAAGGATGGCGCCGTCTCATAAGATTGCCAGATACTGTTTGCATTGTCTTTGATTCTTTTTGGGGTCATTCCCCGGCTTCCGGGCCGGCTTTGAAGCGGAAGAATGTGCGGGCGTTCTTCTCGGGTCAAGGGCTTTGCCCTTGTCGCGGTCCAGCGAGGAACCGCTGGTTGCGCCACGCGCGAAATCGCTGCCCGGACGCTCTCCCGTGGCTCCGCCTTTCCGATCCCCCGCTGCCTGCCGCGGGCAGTTCATTTTGGCGGCTGTGGCATCAGGCATTGCACGTTTCTGAAAGTTTTTATGAAAAGTTCGCTTTCCCGTGAACTTTTGAACAGACGCCGTGTCTATGCTCTCATAATGTAAACATAAATGAACAGTATCCTTAACGAAACGGGAGGGAGCTCTTATGAAACAGGAAGAACTGCAGGAACTGCAAACCAACATTACGGAAGTTTCCGCATTCGTAAAGAACATCAAAACCGAAATGGGAAGAATCCTTTCCGGTCAGCAGAAACTGGTGGACAGGCTTCTGCTCGCCATGATTTCGGATGGGCATGTCCTGCTGGAAGGCGTGCCGGGACTCGCCAAAACGCTGGCTGTAAAAACTCTTGCACAGACTCTCGACGGTGAATTTTCACGAATCCAGTTTACGCCGGACCTGCTTCCCGCCGATGTGGTCGGAACCAATATTTACAATCCGCAGGAACACACGTTCTCCATTAAAAAAGGACCGGTTTTCGCAAACCTGATTCTGGCGGATGAAATCAACCGCGCACCGGCAAAAGTCCAGAGCGCACTGCTTGAATGTATGCAGGAGCGTCAGGCGACCATCGCCGGAACCACTTATAAGATGCCGACGCCGTTCCTGGTCCTCGCCACGCAGAACCCGATCGAACAGGAAGGCACCTATCCATTGCCCGAGGCGCAGGTGGACCGCTTCATGTTCAAGTTGAAAGTCGATTATCCGAGCCGCGCCGAGGAACGCGTCATTGTCGAACGCATGGCGCATCCCGAACTCAAGATACAGGCGCTTGCCGTCGCCACTCTTGCCGACATTTCAAAGGCGCGCGAGTGGGTGGACAAAGTCTACATGGATGAGAAAATCCTCGAATACATTCTCGATATCGTCTGCGCGACACGCCCGAAACGGCGCTCGGAACTCTCCTCCCGCCAGGATGGCGTAAAGCTTGACGAACTGGACAACCTGCTTCAGTTCGGCGCCTCTCCGCGAGCCGCGATTTCCCTTGCGCTCGCCGCGAAAGGCGAGGCGTTCCTTGCCGGGCGCGCCTACGTGATTCCGCAGGATGTCAAGTCCCTTGCCCCCGATGTGCTTCGCCACAGACTTCTGCTCAGCTACGAAGCCGAGGCGGAAGGGCTGACTTCGGATGACATCATCAGGAAGATTCTTGACGAGCTCAAGACACCCTGATCCTTCCGGGGCAAATCGTTTGCGCCGCTGTCTTCCGCAGGACGGAGCGACGGCGGCGGATCTTCAACCAATCAATGGGAGTTTGTCGCAATGCTAGCCGGTGAACTGCTTTCAAAAGTAAAAAAAATAGAGATCAAGACCCGCCGTCTTGTGGACGAGATCACCGGGGGCGCGTATCACAGCGTGTTCAAGGGGCGCGGAATCGAGTTCAGCGAAGTCCGGGAATATACTCCTGAGGATGACGTCCGCGACATCGACTGGAACGTGACCGCGCGCATGGGCTCTCCGTTCATCAAGAAATACAGCGAGGAACGCGAGCTTACTGTGATGCTTGCCGTGGATGCCTCCGCTTCCGGGCTCTTCGGAGCAGGGGAGAAGGACAAGCGCGAACAGATGATCGAAGCCGCCGCGCTTCTCGCGTTCAGCGCCATCCGCAACAACGACAAGGTCGGGCTCCTGATCTTTACCGATGAGACGGAACTCTATCTGCCGCCGCGCTCCGGGCGCAAGCACGTTCTGCGCGTGATCCGTGAACTGGTCGCCATGGAGCCGAAGCACCGCGGGACCGATATCGGAAAGGCGCTGGAGTCTCTCGCAGAAACCCTGAAAAAGAAGTCCGTGATCTTTCTTGTCAGCGATTTCATCGACGACAAGGATTATGAAAAGAGCCTGAAGATCGTCAACCGCAAGCACGACCTGATTGCCGTGCGCGTGCTTGACGACGCTGAACTGCATCTGCCGAAACTTTACGGCATGAGCATCGAAGGCGCCGAGAGCGGCGAAGTGTTCGACTTCGACGCGGACGGTTCCGGCTCCGCCGCCTATGACGCCGCCGCGCAGGAGATCCACGATACAAACAAGGAGACCTGCCGCCGCGCGAAAGTTGACATGGTGGATATCCGGTGCAACGAGGATCTTGTGAAGCCGCTGATGGCGTTCTTCCGGACGCGGCGCGGCAAGATGAGCGCGGGGAGGGTGTAAATTATGATGAAGGAAATGAAAAACCTGAAGTTCTTCAAGCTGTTCCTCTGGCTCTGTTCCGCGGTGATCCTTGCTGCGCTGATTTTCTGCGGCGCGGCGGGAATCAAATGGTACAGAGTGTCGAAGTCGGGCGAACAGGTGACGATTGTCTCGGAGCCTGCAATCCGTGCCGGCGAAGACGGAGTGCAGCTCGGGGAGAAGTTCGCGGTGACGGCGGAGTTCCGTCTTCCGTGGGGCGTGAATCCGTCGCTTCTGACGGCGGAGCCCGCGGACGGCAGCCAGCTTTGCGCGGAACCGAAGTTTATTTTGAAGAACATCCGCTGGGGATATACGCTCTGGAGCGGTGATGTTGAACTGCAGTCTTATGCCGAGGGAGAGATCAGGGACGGGCGCATGAACGCTTCGTTCAGCAATAACCAGAACCTTTCGATGAAGATTCCGGCGTTCCAATCCAATCCTGTCCCGGTGGATTCCTCCGACCTTGCAATTGCGTCCCGGATCGACCGGAAAGCCTCTGTGCCGTATCTGCTTTATACGGTTGTCGCCCTTGCGGTTCTCGCAGTGATCGCCCTTGCGGTCTTCCTGATCCGCAAACACCGGAGAGCGTTGAAGATGCGCGCGCTGACTCCGTGGGAACTTGCGGTCTATGCGATTCATTCGCTGATCGGCAGGGTGCGCGGCGGCAATGTCCCGCTGGAAACTTCCGTTGCGGAACTGACCGACATCGTGAGAGAATATATGGAACGCCGTTTCCATCTGCGCGCCGGGCGTCAGACGACTGCCGAATTCCTCGGTGATCTCGAACGCGGCGGAGGCTCCATTTCCGAGTCGCAGCGCGACTTCCTGAAAGAGTTCCTTTCCGCGGCGGACATGGTGAAATTCGCACGTCTTCCCGCCGACCGGGCACTCTTTGAGAATGCCGCGGAAAAGGCGGAACGGCTTGTTACGGAGACGATTCCGGCGGAAGAAAACAGAAAGGAGCAGAAGCCATGATCAATACATTTGCACATCCTTATATGTTTTTCCTGCTGATTCCTCTGGCGCTGGTTC
>CAYTKK010000118.1:0-4544 GCA_964438355.1 uncultured Lachnospiraceae bacterium
CGCCTCCGCCTCCGGAAGGTCTAAAAAAAAACCATCTTTTGAGAGCCTTAACGAATCGGCAGGTCACCGCCGTTCCGGCCGTTAAGCTCTCCGAAAGGGTCGGAGCCGGATAGGCTTTAAAGGGTTCGGAACGCTCAAATCCTTCCGAGAGCTCGATCGTTTGCGCCTCCTCGTCTCCCAACGTCCAGCCGCTCGCCAGAACCCCGAAAAGCTCCGACGCTTCAGGGATGAGATAAAGCGTTCCAAAGGAATCCTGAACCGCAAGATGAAGCTCTTCAGGGTTCGACGGATCGGAGGTTTTGGGAACCGCGTTCCCTGAAACGCTTTTGACCTCGATCTCATAGTCGGTTTGGGAGAAATCGTTTTTTCTGGTTTCAAGCTCTTCGGTCGAAAGGCCGCGCTTCAAAAGGTTTGCGGAGCCGGTTGAAGGAATCAGGGAACCCGAGTCCGATTTGGACGCCGGTTCAAGGTCTTCGCAGAGCGAAATCAGAAAAACCCGCGAGCCGGATTCCGTCGCGGCGGTTGAAGACTGTGAAGGCCGTTTGCCCTGCGAATCGGCCATTTCCTTTAATTTAACCGCCGTCTCGCGGTCTGAAAATCCGTAAATCATGGTTTTTGATTTAAAGTTTGGAGTTAGGAGCTGAAATCAATTCCGCATTACGCGTTCCGAATTCCGAATTTCTAATCAGGAATCATCCCAGCTCAAAGCCTAACTGCTCGGCGTTGATTCCGAGCTGGTTAAAGTCGGCCTCTTCGTACTGGTCGAACTCAAGGAAAACCGGCGTTTCGGCCGTGGGCGCAAGCTCGAAGCCGTTTTCGTCCAGATTGACCTGACGCGGTCGGCCCTGAACGTCGATCGCCTGAACGACGTTTTGATTGCTTTCGCTTTCGCGAACCAGATTTCCGTAGTGAAGAAGCCTCAGCTTCCAGGGTTCTTCGGTATCCTCCTTGAAGTCGAAATCGATTTTGTACGACGTTTTGCAGAACCACCGCTTGACGTTCTCCTCGATTTCAAGCTGAACGTATTCGCAGGTTATCGGTCGCAAAAGAGCGTGACGCGGCGGCGCGCCCCAAAACGGCGCGGCGTTTAAATGGTTCGCGTGGGTGAAATTCAGATTGGGATTCCAGGGGTAGTTTTCGTAGCGCGAAATTTCAAGGGTCGGCAAAACGTGAGGACGCGAACAGACCAGCCGCTCATGGTTGACCGTTTCGATCATTTTCCCCTTGACGTCGCGGAGCATCGCCGTTTCGGTTGAGCTTGCGCCAAACTTAACCGTCGGCGGGTATTCGGTCGGATCCAGCTTCGCGTCGGAATCAAATTCGCAGACGATTCGAATCAGAACCGTCGTTTTTCGGGTTTTGGGATGCTGAACGATTTCGTTTTCCTTGACGGTGATTTTTTTGCAGACGCAGCCGTTTTGAATCGTTCCAAGAGGGGGGACCAGCTTCGTCAGCGATTCCCTGCTTTCGTCCAGACTGTCCGCCAAAATGCAGAACTCGCGCGAAAACGAACGTTCGCGCTTCCAGATCGTTTTGCCCTTTTTCAGGGCCGAGGTGAAATTTTCCGTTTCGGTCGGAATACCGATTAAAGTCGCCATCAAACGCCCTCCATCATCCCTTCCGCGTTTTCGGTCGAATCGGCCACGCGCTTCAAAAGGCCGATCGTTTCGTCAAATTTTTCTTCCATTGGATTTCGATTGTTTTGCTGAAGCTCAAGAAACTTTTTCTGTGCGTCGACGCTGTCCGACTTCATGACGCTGGGCGCGGTCAGGGCTTGCGACTCCTTGATCTCCTCCATCGGTTCAAGACTCGCCTCCTCGGCTCGACGCTCCCAAAGTCGAGCGTCTTCGGCCAGGCGCTCCGCCTTCTTCCTTTGCGCTTCGTAATCCTCCTTGCTCGCGCCCGCGTTCGCCATTTCTTCCAGTTTGATCGATTCTGCCTCCATCTCGTCGAAGGCCTTCTTCTTCATCGCGTTGGCAAGCTGTCGCGCCTCCTCGGGCGAGCTTTCCTTCGTCTCGTTCCAGCTCGCTTCCTCCTCCTTCCGCTCCGCCTCAAGCCGGCGCCGCTCGCGTTCGCTCTGGATTTCCTGGAGTCTGGAGGCCTTAAGATCCCGAGCTTCCTTCTCGGCCTCCAGAGCGTCTTCGGCCGCCTGCTTTTCAATGTCCGCCGCCCTTTTGGCGCATTCTTCCCGGCGCGCGTACCATTTTTCAGCCTCCTTCCGCGTCTTTTCGACTTCGCCGTTAAGACGCTCGAGCTCGTCCCTGGACGTGTTTTCGTCCGCGTTTTGAAGCGCCGCGGCCGCGTTCTGGAAAGCGGCGTCCGCCGCGGCGGAATTGGAAGAGGCCGCGGCAAGAGAGCCGTCGGGATCGGTTTCAAGCGCTCGTTTCCATTGGGCGTTTTCTTCATTCTCCGCGCGTTTTGCGAAAAAATCCGTTTCAATATTCTGAACCTGATTTTTGTTGTCGGCTTTGGCTTCGTCGGCGCGTTTTTTCTCTTCATCGCCAAGGGCCGCGAGCGCCGCCCTGCGTTCCTCCAGCTTTTTCTTTTCTTCCGCCGAAAGGTCGGACCGCGCCGACGCTTCGGCGATCAGCATATTCAGCAGAGAACGCCGCTCTTCCATTTCCTGATGAATCGCGTCCAGCTTGACCGCCAGCGCGTTTTTGGCCTCGTCCTTTTCCTTGTCGTAAATCTCCTGAAGCTTCGCTTCGTTCTCTTTGTACTCCGCCGAAAAATCGACGATCGTTTGCTGACGGTCAAGATTTTCCTGAAGCTTTTCCCTTGTTTCGTTGATTTTCTCCTGAATCTCCTCCGCGTTGTCGACGTATCCAAGGGTGAGCCAGGTTCCAGCCCAACGCCCCCAGCCGACCTTGCCGTTCTTCAGCTTTGCTTCCAGAGCTTCCAGGCTGGCCGCCTGCGCGTTGATTGTCTTATTGACGTCGTCCAGCTCCTTCGTCCGCATTTTCTCCTTGAATTCCGCCATCGCTTCCGCCGACGCGTTAATTTTCCCCGTTTCTTCGTCGAAAGAGATTCCAAGCTCGTCCAGACTGATCCCCAAGCCCTCCGCGCTTCTTTGAAGCTCGTTCCAGGCGCTTTTCGAGGCCTTTTTCTGCTCCGCGTTCAAGGCTTCCCTGCGGGAAAATTCCTCCAGCGCGTCCATAGACTGTTTCGCCGACGTCCGATACGCGTCGTTTTGCTTGCAGGCTTCCTCAGAGGCCCTGGCGTTATTGGCCAATTTGTCGGTAAACAGCCCGAACCCATTGGTTAATACGCCAATCCCAGCGGCGACGGCGGCGACAACCGACGCAAACCAGAAAATAGGATGAGCCGCGAAAACGGAAGCGCTGACCCTCGCCGCAGCCGTCAGATTCTGGACCGAGGCGGCGGCGGCCTGATTGGCCGTTGCCAAAACGCCTTGCCGCGCGATGAGTATCGCCGTCTGCGAAATGTTTTTCTGAAAAGCAAGCGTAAGGTTTTGAACGATACTGATTCCGGGCGCAAGCGCGGAGAAACTGGCGCCCGTCAGCTGGATTAAAGGAGCCGCCGAGCCTAAAGATTCCGAAAGCTCTGAAAAGCTTCCCTTCGTCAGAGAGGCGAATTTCTGAATCTCGCCGCCTAAGCCGTCCAGCTTCTTGGAGACGTTTAGAAGCCCCTTTTGAAACTCGTCTGAATGAATGTTAAGTTTGATAAAAGCCTCGCCGGCCTGAATTGCCTGAGCGCTCATCCGCCCCCCCTTGATTTAAAACAGGATTTTGGGAAAATTAAATAAAAACGTTTTGGTAAGCCGCAGACTTAACTCTTAATGAAAGGTTTTTCAATGTCAAACAATCAGATTCCGGAAAATTACACTCGGCGAATACTAAAAATGGATCCCGACGAAGTGGAACGCCTCCAAAAGGAAACCTGGAAAGCTAAAAAGGAAGCCAGGAAAGCTAAAAAGGAAGCCAGGACGTCCCCGGCGGAGGCGTGGAGGCGGGAGCTGGACGAACCCAAACCCCAGGTAAAGCTGGATCGATTGACAAAGCAGATGCTGCGTTTTTTCGCAGGCTCGATTCCCCTTGGCGCGATCGCCTCATATTACTGCCTCCAATATATCATACTGCCGCACATGCAGGACGTCGAAGAAACAACGCCGCCGGAATGGTATTGTTTTTTAGCCTTCTCGGTTCTTTTGTTTCTCTTTACCTTGCCGATTGGGATGCTTTTGTTTTATGTCTACAGCCAGATTTTCCAGCCGTGGGTTTTTACCAAAATTCCAGAAGATAAGCTTCCGCCGCTGAATGACGCGAACGGCAAAACCTCCGTTCCGCAGACAGGGTGTTTGCAAAAGCTGCTCGGAGGCCTTTGTTTATACAGTTTTTTTTGGGTGTTCATAACGGTATTTGTCGGGCCCTTCAAACCCCAGCCGGTACTGATTTCATTCGTCCTTTGCCTGGCCTACGGATTCGTTGCGAATCTCAACAATAACGTACGCAAATAATTTTAACCCAAAGCGTTCTTCCACATCTCGACGAGTTTATTTTGACATTTTTCGAGCGCGGGGAGCA
>CAYTKK010000119.1:0-4502 GCA_964438355.1 uncultured Lachnospiraceae bacterium
CGAACAAATAAAGTGAAGAATCAGGAGAAAAAACAGTGAAAAAGGCAGTATCCAAAGCAACGGCAATAGTTATAGCGGTCGTGGTGGCGCTGGGCGCGGTAATTTTGACGCTTTCGCTAGTCAAGGCAAAGCCGCTCGATTTTTTGGAGGGGTATGTAAGAGCCGAAGTTTACGATAAGGGCAATTCGGGCAATCGAATAACCGTTGATTTTTCCGAGGACGTGAAGATTCTCGACACCGACACGGACATTCAAAAGCGCATTAAACAGGTTAAACTCGATATGCGTAATGCGTTTGTAAACGGTTTCGACGGCACGAGTTTTTCGGTTATGCAAGGAATTTTGGAGGGCAGACCGACTTCCGACAAGAAGATTCTGACCGAAAAGGTTGACGGCGAGGACGTTTACGTCGAGTACGACAGCAACGGTATCGAAAGCGGCTACGTTACGCCCAACAACAACCAATACAGAATAGTTTTGCATTATGGCGAGAAAAAGACGACCGTCGTCGAGGACAAAACGATAACGTTCGATACGGCGATATTGTTTGTCGGCGACACGCAAAACACCATAATGTCCGTGCAAGTGTTGCTTTACGACAGCATAATTGCGGGCAGTGAAACTCCCGAAGAAGAGGACTATGTGGCGTATCCCTTTACGCTTAACGCCATAGGCTCGTCGCTGTACAACGCTGTTGCGGACATAATTCTTATCCAAAACGAAAGACTCTGATTAAAGACTGTGTTTTTGCGCGTTGGTCGGCGGTTGGCTCGATAAAAGCAGTAAAAGCCGCGTATGCGTTGAGTGTTGTGACTGACGAGGGGCGAATGGTGTTCGAGTGAACGCAAATGCCTTAATGGACGCATAAAATAAATGCGTTAGGGGTGTGTGTTTAAGAGCGGCGCGAAACAAAACGCGGCGGGCGGAGAAAAAATGCGGCAAACGCGAGTTGTCGGGTACAAAGAAAAGAGCAAAAGATAAGAAAAGTAATATAATTGGCGCAGAAATATGCGCGCGAAAGTTATAAAGGTTATAATTCGAAGAAAGGTTATAATTCGAAGAAAGGTTATAATTCGAAGAAAAGCGTAGAGGAAGAAAGTAAATCCGAAGAAAAGAAGAAAAATCCAAAATAACGTCTGCGAAGGCGCGGAAACGGTTTCTTTGTTTGCTCGCAGATTAGGAGAAAGACTATGAACGCCGGGAAATTGATAGGCTTTGATGACAAAATGAAGGGAAAATTGCGCGAGTCGATTGCGGCGGTCGTGCCGATAGTCGTTATCGTGCTTGTGCTTTCGGTTACGATTGCTCCCATGTCGACCGGACCCGTCGTACTGTTTTTGCTGGGCGCGGTAATGTTGATACTGGGAATGACGCTGTTTACGCGCGGCGTCGACGTTTCTATGATTCCTATGGGCGAAGGAATAGGTGTTAAGCTTGCTTCGTCGAAAAACAAGCTGATTCCGATGGCGTTGTGCTTTGCGCTCGGCGTGCTTATTACGATAGCGGAGCCGGATTTAACGGTGCTCGCGAATCAGATTCCTTCGATACCGAATTTAGTAATAATTGTATCCGTGGCGGTGGGCGTTGGTCTGTTTTTGGTGTTTGCCCTGCTTCGGACGGCGTTCAAAATTCCGCTTTCGTACATACTTATTTTCTTCTATGCGGGGGCGTTTGTTTTGGCGGCGTTTACGCCTAGCGAATTTCTTGCCGCGGCGTTCGACGCGGGCGGAGTAACCACGGGGCCTATAACGGTGCCCTTCCTTATGGCGTTCGGAATAGGTCTTGCCTCGACGAAAAAAGGCAACGCTTCCTCCGATAGCTTCGGTATGATAGCGATGTGCAGTATCGGACCGATAATATCGACGATGATACTGGGAATGATATATTCGCCCGTGGATATATCGGCGTCGTCGGCTGCGGTGCCGAACGTCGAAACCATGCAGGACGCATTGATGTACTTTATTGCCGAGTTGCCCGGGTATTTTAAGGAAGTTGCGATAGCGCTTGCGCCCATAGCGGTGCTTTTCGCGCTGTTTCAGCTGGTGACGCGG
The DNA here is from genome assembly GCA_964438355.1 of uncultured Lachnospiraceae bacterium. Taxonomy (GTDB): domain Bacteria; phylum Bacillota; class Clostridia; order Christensenellales; family Pumilibacteraceae; genus UBA10677. The sequence continues at coordinate 2,051 of CAYTKK010000119.1, forward strand.
CGCTTCAAGAAAAAGAAAATATTGCGAATTATCGCAGGTTTTATATATACGTATGTAGGTTTGGCACTGTTTTTGACGGGCGTTAACGTCGGATTTATGCCTGTCGGAACGCTACTGGGGACCTTGATAGCAAGTTCCGAACTTAAGTGGCTTCTTATTCCCATAGGAATGCTTGTTGGCTATTTTATCGTCGCTGCCGAGCCTGCCGTGCACGTTCTTAAAAAACAGGTAGAAGAGGTGTCCGGCGGAGGAATAACGGCTCGCGCTATCGGTATAGCTCTTTCCATAGGTGTAAGCGCGTCGGTCGGAATAGCTATGCTCAGAGTGCTTACGGGCGTATCGATATTATGGTTTTTGGTGCCGGGATACGCGATAGCGCTACTGCTTTCGTTGTTTGTACCGCAGATGTTTACCGGCGTTGCGTTCGACGCGGGCGGAGTCGCAAGCGGACCTATGACGGCGACGTTTCTTTTGCCGCTGGCGATGGGCGCGTGTTCCGCTTTGGGCGGAAACGTAATGACGGACGCATTCGGTATGGTTGCTATGGTGGCGATGACGCCGCTTCTTACCATACAGCTTTTGGGTGCGTGGGCAAGAGTCAAGAAAAAGCGCCGCGAGCGTGCGTTCGACGCGCGTCTGGACGGCGAGGCGGAAGCAATGATTTATTACGATTAAAGGGGGGCGTATGCGAATAAAAGACGATATAAAGGCGGCTGTATCAGGCGAGAAAAAAGTTTCGATTCCCGCAAAGCCGAAAAAAAGCGCGTCTGCTCCGCGCGTAATACTTACCGTTGTTGCAAAAGGCGGCGCGAAGGACATTATTCAGATGTACGGAAGCAAAGGTGCGGGGTTTTCCACCGTGTTTTCGGGCGAAGGAACCGCCACTTCGGAGATACGCGATATTTTGGGACTGGATACGCCCGAAAAGGACGTAATTTTGACGCTTGCGGAAAAACGAACCGCGCGCGAGATATTCTCTGCGCTCGGCGACAGACTGGCGGCAAGCCGCGGCAGTCGCGGAATAGCTATGTCGATGAAGCTGGGTGCGGTCTCGTCGCTGGTTAAGGCGGCGCTTGAAGTGGGCACCGCAACAAAGAAGGGAGGCAGAAAGATGGACGGAAAGGAATACAGCCTTGTCACCGTAATAGTAAATCAAGGCTTTTCGGACGAAGTAATAGCGATAGCGAAGAAAAACGGAGCGCGCGGAGGTACGATGGTGCGCGCGCATCACTCCGACGGCGAAGAAACGGCGCGTTTGTTCGGCAGCGATTTTACGCGCGAGCGCGAAATAATCTTTATGCTGGTGCCAAAAGAGCAACGCAACGAAATATCCGACGCAATCAGCGCGGAACTCGGCGTACGCAGCGAGGCAAACGGAATAGTTCTATCGCTTCCCGTCGAGGATGTTGCTAAAATCGACTAACGTCCGCCGCAAAGGCAAAAAATACACCGTAAAACGAAGTCGACGTTTGTGCTTGGCTTTAAATAATTATGCGTCGTAAAGACAGAAGCCTAATCGACTCGGAAAGCGAATAATCGTTTGTATTAAACGACGGTTTTGCGTTCGCTTAACGGCGTAAATCGACCGGCGATGAACTTCGGCAGGTCGAAAGCGCGAGAGTAAATCGGCGTTAAGGTTCGATTTACCGGTGTCGTAGGACGGAGGGAAGGAAAAATGAATTAAAGGAAAATCGTAAAAATCGAGCGGCTTTGCCTTGACCGGCGAAAGTGTTAAAGAAGCGGCGCGAAAAACGTGACTGCCGCCTAGGATAAAGACGAGGACGGAGGCAAGGGCAACGTTCGATACCGGCATTCGGCGTCCGAACGCAACAAATCTGCACTTGGTTCGGAACTGCCGCTCGTAAGGGCGATAGCTAACGCAAATACAAAAAAGTCTATATTTAACAAAAACATAAAAACAACGATAAAAACGGATAAAATTGCCGTTAAAACGCTGAAAATGTAAAAATTCTCGGCGTTTTCTTTTTTTTCGCAAAAAATTGTGTCGAAAAAAAGAAAAACGTATGACAAAACGGTTATGAAAACATTGTAAATTTTCACTTTTCGATAGACAAAAGTTGATATGTGCTAGCCAAAATTCTAGTATAGGCGTAATAATGCTTGACATTATTTGTGAAAAATTTTATAATAATGCAGATAGAATGGGTAAGGGGCAAGTTTCGCCATTTTCACGTTCTATAAAAAAATAATAAGGGCATGACAAATAAAAGTCGGCTCAAAAAATTTATAAGGAGTGGTAAAATGAAAAAAGTACTAGTATTATTGCTTTCTCTCGTGATGTGCTTCGGTATCTTCGTCGGATGCGGCGGAGACGACGGCGGCAACAGCGATCCGTCTACCATCACGGTATGGTATGTAGGCGGAACGGAGGAGGCACAACGTTGCGTAAAGTTAAGTGACGCGTTCACGGCTGCAAACCCCGGCATCGAGA
>CAYTKK010000120.1:0-4351 GCA_964438355.1 uncultured Lachnospiraceae bacterium
CCTCGCTAAGCTCCTCGGGAAGCGGATCTCTGCCCTTTTCCTGAATGAGTTTACGCGTCGCGCGAACAAGTTTGTTGATTGTTTCGACCATGTGTACGGGAATTCGAATGGTGCGCGATTGATCGGCAATCGCACGCGTAATCGACTGACGTATCCACCACGTTGCATACGTCGAAAAACGATATCCCTTTGTATAATCGAACTTTTCAACCGCCTTCATAAGTCCCAGGTTTCCTTCCTGAATAAGGTCCAAAAACAGCATTCCGCGTCCGACATATCTCTTTGCGATAGACACTACAAGTCTAAGATTCGCTTCGCTTAAAGCACGCTTAGCGTCCTCGCTGCCCTCTGCCATCTCCTTAGCGAGCCTAAGCTCGTCCTCCGCGGAAAGAAGCGGAACTCTTCCGATATCCTTTAGGTAAACCTTAACCGGATCGTCAATGGATATTTCGGACATTATCTGGTCGATATCGTCATGAACGAAATCGAGCGTACTATTGATAATCTGGATCTTGTTTTCGGAAAGAATGCGGATTACTTCCTCTACTTCCTCGGCGTTTGCTTCGCATTCGACGGCAAGCTTTGCGCCAACCTCGTCGTAAGTAAGATGTCCTCGGCTTTTTCCGATTCTGAGCAATTTTTGAAGTTCAGCCGACACCTTTTCGCTTAACTCAACCCTGCCTTTCTCTGCAACCTCGATACCGTTTGACGCCAATTCGCTGAATATACCGTCAATCTCGTCGGGACTTATCTGCTCGTTAGCGATGGCGGCGTTAACGTCGTCATAAGTCAACTTCCCCTCGTTTCTATACTTAGAAACAAGCGTTTTTACTATTTTGTCAAGTTTGTTTTTTTCCATAATAACTCCTTGGTAATATCTCCTTTGACGTTTACTGTTCCTTTACGTAAGCGGAAAGAGGCTTCGCTAAACGCAATTTCTTAAGAGCCTTTTGCTCGACCTGTCTTATTCTTTCTCGAGTAAGTCCGTACATTTCGCCGACCTCTTCCAACGTGCGCTGATTACCTGTTTCCAGTCCGTAACGCTCGCGAAGCACGGCTTGTTCTCGCGGTTCGAGAGCGGAAAGCGCCTCGTTGACTATCCTGCGACAATAGCTTCTGTCAAGCGATTCTTCGGGCGTTATTTCGTCCCCGCGCAACGTGTCGGCAACCGTAGAAGCTCCGTCATCGCCGAGAGGCTCGTCGGTCGAGCGTTCTTTTTGCTTTAATTCCAAATAAAAACTTATTCTCTTTTCGTCCTCGCCCGTTCGCTCCGCTATTTGCCTCACGGTAGCCGGTTTACCGGTTTCCTGCTCTATTTGCAAAATCGCGTTGGACATTCTATACATATTTTCCCTAACGTAAGACGGAATATGTATGCTTCTGTTCATATCGCCTATGGCGCGCGTAATCGACTGACGTATCCACCATATCGCATACGTCGAGAAACGAAAACCCTTACGATAATCGTATTTTTCGACCGCCTTGATAAGTCCTAAGTTTCCCTCCTGAATAAGGTCGTCTAGCGGAACATTGTTTCTGCCGGCGTATCTTCTAGCAACGGACACGACAAGCCTAAGATTACATTCCGTAAGACGCTTTTTGGCGGCATCGTCACCGCTTTCAATGCGCTTTGCAAGCTCTAGTTCTTCTTCGGGAGAAAGCAGGCTATACTGCCACAAAGAGCGCAAAAACTCTCCCGTGCCGTTTACCGAATCGGATTCTTCGATTGGATTCGAATCTATCAGTTCGGTTTGCTCGGCGCTTTCGCCGATGACCAATATCCGTTCGCGCTTTAATTTTTCATATACTTCTTCAACGTCCTCAAGACTAGCTTCGCAGTTAATAGCCAAACTCTCCGCAACCTCGTCCGTAGTCAGATATAGACGTTTACGTCCGCGTTCGATAAGACTTTCAGTCTCGCTTTTGACGGTTTTTTTGATTTTTCCCATCAATATCCCCCGTTCTTAATCTCGCGCCGCATTTCGTCCAAACGCACAAGTTCCTTCAAAAGCTCGGCGTTTTTCGTCCTATCGTATTCGGCGGCAAGCTTCTTCTTTTCCTCGTCGACATACCTTAATTTAATCACGTTAAGGCAACGCTTAAACTTCGTCTCGTTGTCTCCGTCGAGAAATTCGTACGAAACAACGTCGGATAATCCGTCACGTCCCGCAAAGTCCGAGAAAAGAGCCGACGGGTATACGCCGATTCCCTTTTTTCTACGGTCTACAACATAGCCGTAAACGTCACGCAAAAGGGTGTTGGACAGATACGGATACAAATCCTCGCAGTCCGTGGCGTAAGGCATAGAATGAACTATAGACGCCACCACGAACAACTCCGCTCCGTCCGTTTTTTGCTCGCGCTCAGGCTCGTTTTTCTTCGACTCGGCTTGAACTATTTCTTTTTTTCTCTCTTCGTCGGTTATAAGGTTTGCCTGCATTCGAAGCACGTCAAACGAGTAACCGGTACGCTCGTGCACTATTTTAAGATACTCCTCCTGCTCGACCGGATTATCCAGCGCTTTTATTATCTTGACAGCCTCTATTGCGTATGCGCTTTTTCCGTCGGGCGTAGCGATATCGTAACGCTTTGCCGCAGAATTAAGTTTGAACGCGGGCAAAACCTGAGCTTCTTTAAGTAACTTCATATATCCGTCGCGACCGTATTTTTTAATGACGTCGTCGGGGTCCATTCCGTCGGGAAGCGATACGACCTTGACTTTTAATCCGGCTTCTTGCAGTATATCCAAGCCGCGCATAGTGGCACTTTGCCCTGCCGTGTCTCCATCAAAGCTTACGAATACGTTGTTAGTATAATTGCGTATAAGCTTTGCCTGAGCAAGCGTAAAAGCCGTCCCCATACTCGCAACAGCAGTGTCAAAGCCAGCCTTGTGCAAGGCAATAACGTCCATATATCCTTCGGTCACGATAACGTAATCTATGTTTTCGCGCTGTTTCTTCTTCTTAAGAAGATTTACAGCGTACAAAATTTTTGACTTATCGAAAAGAACGGTCGCGGAAGTGTTCCGATACTTCATAGGCACGTGCGACAGCGGGTTTATAAGTCGTCCGCCGAAAGCCACCACCTCGCCGAAATTGTTGATTATCGGAACAATAAGTCTACCGTAAAATACGTCGTAATACTCGGCACCGCGCTGTTCGATAATACCCACCGTTTTCATCTCGGACTTCGTATATCCTTTACTTTCCAAAAACGATATTATTTCGTCGCCGTTTAGGCTTACTCCCAAACCGAACTTAGTAACCAGATTATTCGGAATGTCTCTTTTTTGGATATACTCGACGGCGTTTTTCGCCTTGGGCGAGGAAAGATTGTCGTGATAATGACGCGCCGCCTCTTTCATCAAAGAATACAGCCGCTCTCGCTTTTCTCGAGTCATACCGCCGGAATTTTCGTTTTTCGTAAACTGCGGAAGTTCCATCTTGGCTTCGGCGGCGAGAATCTTTACCGCGTCGATAAAGTCAACGCTTTCCATTTTCTCGATAAACGTAATCGCATTTCCGCTTTCTTTACAACCAAAGCAATGGTAAAACTGCTTGTCTGCATTAACCGCAAACGACGGCGTTTTTTCATGGTGAAACGGACAACACCCCCAATAGGTCTTGCCTTTACGCTTCAAGGGAACGTAGCGCGAAACGATTTGCACTAAATCCACCTTGGATAATAATTCGTCCTTCCACTCAAATGCCAAAAAATACTCCCGAACGCTTCTTTTTTCTCTCCGATTATAAATAAGAAGCAAATTTATTAGTCCGTATTTCGTTTTTGCCGCCTTAATCGGCTTTAACGCTTCTACCCGCGCTTTTACTTACCCTAGTACTTCGACCAACTTTTCGGCACGGTAATATCCTCGTACGTGCGCACCGCAAATCCGTCGCTCATCATTGATATGTAGTCACACACCTTTTGCTCGAGGGTGCTGTCCATATCCAAAAATTCGCGCGGTATCTTATCTTTGTGCGTATAAAAATATTCGTACAAAAACTTTATCATATCTATCGCCTTGCCCTCTTCTGCCTTTGCTATCGGCGAGCGATAAACGTGCTCGAACAAGTACTCGCGAAGTCCGGAAATCGCGTCCGCGAAATCCGGGGACGGCGCCACCAAATTCTTACCGTAACTGTTTTCGATAACGTTCATTATCATCGAATCTATTCGAGCGCTATTACGTTCGCCGAATTTTTTTCGATACTCCTCGGGTATGTCGGACTCGACTATAACTCCGCCGCGTATTGCGTCGTCTATGTCGTGATTTATGTACGCGATACGATCGCTCCAAGCAACTATATGCCCCTCGAGAGTGAACGCATTGCCCTTGCTGGTATGATTT
>CAYTKK010000121.1:0-4334 GCA_964438355.1 uncultured Lachnospiraceae bacterium
TTCCTGCAAATATTTCTGAATCCTGCGTTCGGGGTCAAGAATCCGCGCGAATCCGCCTGAATTTTCCGTAAGTTTCCGCAGAACCGGATTTTCCCCTTCAAATATCAGATATGCGGACCGGTACTTCTGTTTTTCCCTGAAATCTTCGTAATATCTGCGTCCCGGCGGATAGAGGTGCCCGATTCCTCCCGGGCGCGGCAGCCATGAAGTGAATTCGGTTTTGACCAGCCCGCAGTCCGTGACGGAGTAGTCCAGCACCCATTTTCCCGGATGTGCGCAATGGTTGACATGAGGGGCCGTGATCCGGTTTTCCCGATCCATTGCGGTGTTGAGAAGCATGGGAGGAGGTGTTTCCGTAAAATGAAATCCGGACATTCCTTCTTCCTTTCATATTTGCAGGATCATATATGTTTTTGCAGTTTTCTTGATTTACGATAAGCCTGATTTCGCATATAATATATCACGTTTCATATAAAATCAAGACAATGAACCGTAAAAGGAGATGGTATGAAAAAGAAATGTGCAGTGTTCCACGGTCCGGGCAGAGAGTTTGAAGTCAGAGAATTCGAGGTTGCGCAACCTGCGGAAAGCATGGTCGGGCTGAAACTGGTTTCAAGCGGAATCTGCGGGACGGATGTGCATATCCATCAGGGATATCTGAAAATGCCGGATTTCCCGCTGGTTCCAGGGCATGAATTCATCGGGGAAGTGGATTCCGTGGGGCAGGGGGCGGCGACGGACGCTTTGGGAAATGAGCTGCGCCTCGGCGACAGGGCGATTGCATGTGTTGCAATCCCATGCGGCAAATGTTTCAACTGTCTGCGCGGGGAGACGGCAAGCTGTCTTGCTTTCGGCGTGACTTATGTAAAGAATGTGAATGACGCGCCTCATTTTCACGGCGGTTTTGCGGAGTATCTTTATTCGCCCGCAAAGAACCTGGTCCGGCTTCCGGCGGGAGTGGAGCCGTTTGCTGTTGCGGCGTTCCCCTGCGGCGGGCCGACGGTGATCCGTTCCTGCGCTTACGGAGGCGGACTTGAACCGGGGGAACTCGTCGTGATTCAGGGCAACGGTTCGCTCGGACTGTTTGCGCTTGCGTGGGCGAAGTCGCAGGGGTGTCGCGTGATGTTGATCGGTTCCGCCTCGAATCCGGTTCGCGGAGAACTGACGCGGGCGCTGGAACCGGATGCGTTTTTTGATTACCGCAGGAACAGCAGTGAGGAGATTCGCGGGAAAGTGGCGGCGTATGCCGCGGAGCTGGGACGCGGAGACGGAGCGGATGTCGTAATCGAAACGAGCGGTTCTGCAGATGCGTTTCCGTTCGGTTTGACGCTTCTGCGGACGCGCGGGCGTTACTTCGTGCCGGGGCAGTATTCCGACCGGGGACCTGTCTCCATTGCGCCTCACATGATCACATTCCGTGCGCTCCGGATCTTCGGAAGCGGGCAGTATACCATGGCGGATATCGGGACGTATCTGGAATTTTTGAAGACACATCCCGAGTTGCAGAAAATATTCGGGAAACTGATTGCGAAATACCGGATTGACGAGATCAACCGCGCCATTGCGGATGCCGCCGCCGGAAATGTCGTCAAAGCTGTTTTTGCAGAAAACTAAAAGAAGAAGATAAAATGAAATTCAACCGGTTTGAATATGAGAGCGTTGTTGACGGCTTGAAAGACTGGTATTTGTTCCATGACGCAGGTGCAGGGACGGACTGCGTCGTAGTCCTGCACGGTCATGGCTCTCACGGAGATCAGCTTCTGATACGTCCTGATCTTGCCCCAGGGCTTGCATGTCTGGACAGGTTCGGTGTCAGTGTGGTGTCGCCGAACCTCCGGGACAATGCATGGATGTCGCCCGCCGCCGTTTCCGATTTGTCGCGTCTTCTTGAAGATGGGAAAAAGCGGCATCGCTGGCGCCGTATCGTCTTTGCTTCCGGTTCGATGGGGGGAACCGGAGCCCTGATCTTTGCGGTTCGCTGTCCCGACCTTGCCGATGCTTTGGTGATTCTCGGCGCGGCGACGGATATCGGGCGCTACTGCAACTGGTGCGCCGGGCAGGCAAAGCCGGTTCTGAAAGAGATTCATGATGCGATCCGGTCTGTTTATGCAGGGGAAGACTACCTTCTTCATAATGTCTGCGTCCATGCGGCTTCGCTGACCATGCCGGTATGGTTTTACCACGGCGGGGCGGACAGGACGATTCCCGTCTCCGAAGCGCGGGCGCTGGCGGGAATTCTTGCAGGGAAAGAGGATTTTCATTATCATGAAATCGACGGCGGAGACCACGATTCCCCGCTCTCTTTTTTTCAACAGGGACTGGAAGAATTTTTTGCTTCACCGGGAGAAAGATCAAAATGAAAGACTGGCGTGAGATTTTGAAGCTGGAGCGGAAAACGGCGCAGCCGGGCGATCCCTTTGCCCCGCCGCGGCGCTGCAATCTCTGCAACTATTATCAGGGACGCTATTATGAACTGTATCCGTCCGCAGAACCGGAGTGCATTCAACATGCGAAAGCGCTTGCGTATGCGCTGGCACATCTGCCGCTGACGTTTCATCCGGAACAGGAGTTTTTCGGCGGAGCGGAAACTTTCCGCGCCGATGAACTGCCGCCGGAAATCACGCAGGAGATGTATGATGGCGCTCTGCGGAAATTTCAGGAACACGGAGTCCGTCATTTCGGAGTCAGCTGGTCGCATACGATTCCTGATTACAACGGGTTGATGCGGCATGGCATGGGGGCTTTCATTCTGCGTGCGGAAGAGGCGTTCCGGCGGAATCCCGCACCGGATGCGGAGGCGATGCTGATTGCATTGCAGGGGGTGTCGGTGTTTTTTCTGCGTGCGGCGGAATCCTGCGCCGAGTCACACCCGGAGGCGTCGGAACGTCTGCGCCGGACAGCCTGGGACAAACCGGAAACATTTGCCGAGGGGCTCCAGCTGATGTGGCTGATCTTTGTGATTCTGGAGGCGGAGGGGCGTTTCCACAATGCGCTGGGGCGTGTCGATCAGTATCTTTATGAGTGTTACCGGAAAAGCAGTCCGGGCCATGATTCCGCCCTGAACCTGTTATGCCATATCTGGGTGAAGGTGGAAGGGTTTCATGAGGTGACGAATCTCTGTATCGGAGGGATGACGCCGGAGGGGGAGGACGCCGTCAATGAGTTGAGTTTTCTTGCGCTGGAGGCGACGGCTCTGGTGCATTCCGCCTCGACGAATCTTTCCGCGCGTCTGCACCGGAAATCGCCGGAACGCTTTCTGCTTGCCTGCATCGACCTGATCCGGACGGGAGTCGGTTTCCCGGCGGTGTTCAACGACGAAGTGAACATCCCGATGCTGACCCGTCTCGGGATTCCTCTTGAGGCGGCGCGGGATTATGCGCTGGTCGGGTGTGTCGAAACGTTTCTGCCGGGACGCCAGCCCGCGTGGAGCGACGGGCGTTTCAATATGCCTGAAATTTTTTCGGACACGGTTCTGCATCTTTGCGAATTCGATTCTTACGAAGCGTTCCGGCAGGCGTTTGCGGATGGCATGCGCAAGGGGCTGGCGAAATATCGAGACAACTACAACCGGATGCTGGCGGAATATCCTTCGGACCGTTTCCCCGATCCTCTGCTTTCCGCATTGACTCGTGACTGCATCGCACGCGGCAGGGACATCAACGGCGGAGGAAGCGAGTTCTGCCGTCTGCACGGGATCGGGATGATGGGGCTGGCAACCTTGACGGACAGTCTTGCCGCCGTGAAAAAACTGGTCTTTGAGGAAAAGCGGATTTCTGCAAAGAGACTTGTAAATGCTTTGAGAAATGATTTCAGGGATGAGGAGGAGCTTCGGCTTACCCTGCTCAACTGCGCTCCGAAATATGGAAATGATGATGATTACTGCGACTCCATCGCCGCGGATATCGTGGAGCTCTGCGGAACTCTGACGGAGTCGTTCCGCACCAAAGACGGCGGTTATCTGCAAAGCTGCATGGCGTCCAACATTCAGAATATTTCCGCCGGAAAGGACGTAATGGCGACGCCCGACGGCAGGCATGCGGGGACTCCGCTTTCCGATGCGGCTTCTCCGGGCGGCGGACGCGACCGGAACGGGCCGACCGCTTTTGTGAATTCGATCGTGCGTCCCGATTATGCCGTCCAGAACTGCACCGTGGTCAATATGCGTTTCCTGCCGGAAATGTTTGATTCGGAAGCCGGATGCCGGAGGATGCTTACGCTTCTGCGCCGCTTCATTGAGGGGAAGGGGCAGGAGATGCAGTTCAATGTGACGAATGACGCTGTATTGAGAAAGGCGGTTGCCGAACCGGAAAAGTATGCGGACCTGATTGTGCGGG
>CAYTKK010000122.1:0-4306 GCA_964438355.1 uncultured Lachnospiraceae bacterium
ATAAAAAACGTTTCAAAAAATTTTTTCCAAATATAGTTTGGCGAATTTTTTGTCGTAAAAGAATTTTTTTCCGCAAAGAAATTCCATTGTTTTTTCCAAACGCTCTACTTGTCATATTCCTCTTTAAGTTTCTTAAACGCCGGCAGCGCGGATATTACCTTACTTTTGTCGACGCAATACGCTATCCTTACGTAACCGCTAACGCCGAAGTCGTCGCACGGAACAATCAAAAGGTCATATTTTTTTGCGCGCTCGCAAAAATTTACAGCGTCAGGCTCGAGAGACCTTACAAACAAATAAAACGCGCCGTCCGGCCGAACGCACTTGTATCCGTACGCGGTAAGGTTATCGTACAAAATATCGCGATTTTCCTTATACACGTCGACGTTAACCTTTGCACGCACGCATTTTGCTATCACCTTTTGCATAAGACTTGGCGCGCACACGTACCCTAGCGAGCGTCCCGCTCCGCATACGGCGAGGTAGACGTCTCTAGCGTCCGCAGCAGACGGACTTACGGTGATGTATCCTATGCGTTCGCCGGGAAGAGAAAGCGCCTTGGAATACGAATAGCAAACTATCGTATCGTCGTAATAATTCATTATGTACGGAACTTCAACGTCGGAATACACGAGTTCACGATACGGCTCGTCGGCTATAATATATATAGGACGAACAAATTCCGCGCTCTTTCTGCGCAAAATATCCGCAACTCCTTTAATCGTCTTTTCTCCATAGACAACTCCGCTCGGATTGTTCGGCGAATTTACGATAACCGCGCACGTACGAGGCGTAATTCGACTTTCAAAATCGGCAAGGTCTATTTCAAGAGTATCCTTGTTAGGTCTGCTTTCCACCACTTTACCGCCCGCGTTTTCGATAAATACTCTATATTCGGTAAAATACGGTGCAAAAACAATGCACTCGTCGCCGTCGTTTTCGATAAGCGCGCGCAACGTGACGGTAAGCGACGCTGCCGCTCCGCAGGTCATATAAATATAATCCGACGTAATAGGGACTCCGAATCTCTCGCGTACAACTTCGGCAACCGCTTCTCGCGTTGCAGCGTCTCCTTGCGCCGAGGTGTATCCGTGAACCGCAAGCGAATCCTCGCTAGAAAGTATATCGACAATAGCTTCGTTAACCTCCTTAGGCGCAGGAACGCTGGGATTGCCCAAACTGAAATCGTAAACGTTGTCCGCACCGACCTCGATTGCACGTTTCTTTCCGTATTCGAAAAGTTCGCGAATAACAGACCTATTACTACCGAGTTCGTACATTTTTTTATTGTATGACATTTTCTCCTCCGACAGCCCAATAACTTACAACACAGGAAGTTGGAATTTTACTTGCAACAAGCGATAATATCGCGGTATTTCAAATCCGAAGCGAAAAAATAAAAGTTTTTGAAATAAACTCGCAAGGATTTTTAAGATTTTGCCGATAGACAAAAAAGTTGCTTCGTATAGTTTTTATTATACACTCTGCACCAAATAAAGTCAACGGCACTACGCGTTTACAGTCTCTTTAATATTTCAAGCGCGACCTTGATACCGTCGACAGCCGCAGACGTTATTCCGCCTGCATACCCCGCGCCTTCTCCGCACGGATACAGATTTTCCGCCGAGACAGAATTAAATCTTTCGGTGCGCTCCATTCTTACGGGCGACGAAGTGCGCGTTTCGGGCGCCGTCATCACGGCTTCCGACGAAGCAAATCCGCGCAAGCGTTTGTCGATATCCGTTATTGCCAGCCTAAGAACGTCGCAAACGTATTCGGGCAAAACGTCGTCAATTACGGCAAATTCCGTCCCGCGCGCATACGTGGGCGACACCGAACCGAAGCGCGAACTTTTTCTTTTTTCGATAAAATCGCCGACGAGTTGAACGGGCGCACGATAACTTCTTCCGGCAACGTCAAAGGCTTTTCTTTCAATCTTTCGTTGGAACTCTACCCCCGCCAAAGGATCGTCGGAACCAAAATCCGAACGACGAACCTGCACTACGAGCGCCGAATTTGCGTTTGCTCCGTCGCGAGCAAAGTTACTCATTCCGTTTGTAACAACACCGCCGCGCTCGCTTGCCGCGGGCATAACGTATCCGCCGGGACACATACAAAAAGTAAAAGCCGAGCGATCGCGTCCTTTATACACCGCCTTGTAATCGGCGGCGGGCAATTGGCGATAACTCTCGCCGTATTGACTTTTCCCGATGTCGCTTTGCAGATGTTCTATACGAACGCCGACAGCAAAATCCTTTTGCCGCATATATACTCCGCTATTTTTCAGCATTTCGAAGGTATCGCGAGCGCTATGCCCTATAGCCGCGACAAGCGAGGACACGTCGAGTTCGGTACGCGTACCGTTATACGTCAGACTCACGCTCTCCACTTTACCCGATCGAATGCGCACACCGTCCAAACGAGTGCGAAACAAGATTTTCCCGCCGTTTTGCAGAACGTAATTACGCATATTGATTATCACGCGCCGAAGCACGTCGCTACCTATGTGCGGCTTTTGCAGATAAAGAATTTCCTCCGGTGCGCCGAAGCGAACGAACGCGGACAGCACCGAAAAGATTAGCGGCGAATGCGTCTGAGTATTCAGTTTACCGTCCGAAAACGTCCCCGCTCCGCCCTCGCCGAACTGGATATTGCTTTCCTCGTCAAGGCCGCCGTTTTCAAAAAACTCTTGCGTCTTTCGAACTCGCTCCTCGACTTTGTCGCCTCGCTCGATTATTATAGGTTTTATTCCGTGCTCGATAAGCGTGATTGCGCAAAAAAGTCCCGCCGGACCGCTTCCCGCTATAACCACAGGCTTTTGCGGAACACGAGAGCGCTCTACTTGTTTTATGCGCGGTACAGAAGGCGGCTCGGAATCGGAAAATTCGATAGAATACACATATTTAATATCGTTCTTTTTGCGCGCGTCCAACGACTTCTTAAGAATACGAAAATACTTAGGCTTGCTTCCGAGTTTTTCGAAAGCAATGTCCGCAAGTCGTTGTTCGCTCTCGCCAAGCGAAAGCTTAATATCGTTTATAGTAATTATACTCATTCTTTTGCCGACCGAATTTTTTCGTTTATCGCGTCGGCAACCGCGCACGCCGACGAAAACGCCCATTGCAGATTATATCCGCCGCACTCCCCGTCGACATCCAATATTTCGCCGACAAAATACAGTCCGTGATGATTTTTGCTTTCCAAATTCGCACTCACCTCGCCAAGCGGAACTCCGCCCTTAGTTACCTGCGCGTAATCGTAACCGAGCGTGCCCTTAATCTCGAGCGTAAAACTCTTTATCGCGTTAACTATAGAGTTCGCGTTCGTCTCCCCCGCCTCGCGAATAACAACTCGTCCGAGTTGGTTTGCGACAATTCCGTTTAATATTTCGTTTTGCGGATAAATGCCGCCGCGCAATCTGCGCAAAATTATGTCCGTAAGTTCACTGCGGTCTACCGTAGGCAAAAGGTCAATTACAAGCCGCACGGAATCCGCCAAATTCGTTATAAACGCCGAAATTCTAAAAACAGCGTCGCCGCTTACGCCGTAATCGGTAAAAATAACGTCGCCGATTTCTTCGCGCAAAACGCCTTTACTCGTCACCGCGCTCACCTTAGCCTGAATGCGTATTCCCTTTAAGCCGCGTATAGGTTCGGTATTCGTTTTTATTTGGACAAGCGAAGGATACGTTTTCGTGACAGAATGCGACAGCGAACGCGCAAGGTCATAGCCGTTGCCGTCGGTCCCGAAATTTTTTGCCGCCTTGCCGCCCGTAGCCAAAACCACGTTTTCGGCAAACACGCTTATTTTCTCGCCGAGTCTGTCGTACGTCACAATAAATCCGTCCCGAACCGCTTTTATTTCTTTAACAAACGCGTTAAGCTCGATTCGTTTATTCTGTGACGATACCGTCCAGCGCAACATATCGGTTACGGAACTTGCTTGCCGCGATACGGGATAAACTCTGCCGCGCGAGTCCGCCGTCAAGGCTCCGCCCAAAGAAGAAAACATACGCTTCATTTCCGCATTGCCGTACTTTTGTATTATATCGGCTATCACACGGTTGCCTCCGCCTACGCTAAAATAATGCTCGCCGCCCATACTTTCGTTGGTCACGTTGCCTTGACCGTTACCGGTGGCCGACAACTTCTTACCCACGCGGTCTGCGCGCTCTAATACGCACACAGAGTCCCCGCAAAGCCTTACCGCCAGAAAAAGCGCGGACGCTCCGCCGCCGATTATTACAGTTTGTATCCTTTCCATACTCGCATTATAACATCTATCGCACTTTTTAGCAACCGCTTTT
>CAYTKK010000123.1:0-4228 GCA_964438355.1 uncultured Lachnospiraceae bacterium
GGGCTTTGGGGCGTTTATAAATCCCAGTACTCCCAAATGGAGGCTTGTTATTTCATTGTCGATGAGGGTTTGTCGCATATTTCGTCTTCGATAGTACGAGAGTGCATTGCTCTTGGCGGCGAAATCGGGTCTTATGTTTGTCCTAACACCCTGCAACTGATAAAAAATTCAAAAAAACGGTAAGTGTTTTTGAAAATATATCAAAATATTACATATATTGTTGCGCGAATCGACAATATATGGTATAATTTACAAAAATATTATACAAGGAGATAAAAGCTATGACAAACAGAACCAAGATTAAATTTTCTGACCGTTATTTTCCCGCTGATTACGATCACTTCGTAAATGCTCAATCGGAAAACTTCAACGGAATGTTGTTGGAAGTTTCGCATTATGCGCTGCATTCGATTTTGAAAGATAACTTTCTTACAGTCGAACAACACGACAAGTTGACGATTAACACTACGTATAGTCATGGTAATATGTTAAAGTTTTTAATGTACTTCTTTAGCGATGAAATGCGGGAACGCAATTTTGTGTGGACGGGCGAGGACGTAGATAAGGTAGTGGACAGTTTTGACGATAAGGAACTGCAGGCGCACGAATTTCCGTCAGATTATTGATTTAGTCACGCGTTGCGTCAAACTAGTAACAATACGATAGACGGCAAGGCGCCATGCTTATCGGTGAATGTCGCTTTGTCGATAAATAATGTGAGTTAGGTGATTTTATGAAAAATTCGATATTTGAAGAAGATTTATATCGTTACTATGGCGAAAAAGGCGAATCGCTGTTAAATCGAATCTTGCGCCCGATGGAAATTAAATATCTTTGCGTGTTTCGAAAATTGCAAAGCGCAAAAGGTTTTATTTCAAGAATATATTACAAATTGAAATTAAGAAGACTGTCGCAAAGAAGCCATATACAAATACCTGCCGCAACAAAGATCGGGGGGGGGGTCTATATAGGACACTCGGGGCGAGTAATAATCAATCCGAAAGCTGTGCTTGGTAGAAACATCAATATCGCTACCGGGGTTACTATCGGAGTGGAATCGAGAGGTAAAAGAAAAGGTTGCCCTACCATCGGGGATAATTGCTGGATCGGAACCAATGCCGTTATTGTCGGCAATATAACCATCGGAACAGACGTTTTGATTGCTCCGCTTAGTTTCGTTAATTTCGATGTTCCGGACCATTCAATCGTTATTGGTAATCCTGCTAAAATCATCAGCAGAGAAAACGCTACCGAGGGATACGTAAATAATAAAGTTTAATAAACAAATATTTATAGTTCTTTTCATTTAATAAACGATAAAAACGTAATAAAAGCTTAAATTAACTCATCGGGTTAGTTTAAGCTTTTATAATTTGGTAAAAGTTAGTTCTACCGTTTATGTGAATTTTCATATAAGAAACTTTTATCGTAAAAAAAAGGCTTCCCGAACCTTTGGCAAGGGAAGCCTTTTGCGTTTTATATCGTTTCACGACGTATCGTTAGGGAAGGAGCTTTTCGAGTTTTCTCCTAAATGCTCTGATTTCTGCGCGAACGGCAACGTCTCCGCATTCGCCTTCGTGTTTACGCAAGCGAGTAGCGTTCTTCACGCGCATATTCGAAATGATGTCTTTTTCGAACAGGGGAGACATTCCTTCGTAAATTTCGAAGGGGAGCGTATCCAAGCGTTTATTGTTTTCTGCGCAGTATTGGCAAAGCTTGCCGACGATGTCGTAAGCGTCCTCGGTGTTGCTACCTTTGTTTACGAGATAATCTACGCAATCGAGAGCGACTTTGAAGCCGTCTGTCGCGGCTTTAAGCATAGCGGATTCGTTGTATTCCATTGCGGGAATTAAGGCTGTTAAAAGTTGTAAAGCCGATTTAACGATTGTGTCCGCTTCGAATACGTTTTCTATTACGCAATAGAATGATTTTCCGTACGCGTCGCCATCGAGCGCCGACAGCGTGGCCGGCAAAAGCGCGATGACTTTATTTGTCTTGACCTTTAGCGTCTCCAAGACAATCGGTTCGTCCGTTTCGATAATTACCTTCGAGTCGGTAGTAAACGAAGCGCCTAGGCGAGCATACCCGGTATATTTGGCAGTCCATCTTATTAACGTGTCGCAAACCTTGGAAATGTGTTTTGCGATTAGCGCCATTGTTGACATAAATTCTACGACGTAGTCGCAATCGGTCAAGGCGTCTGCAGAGTTGGGGGTAATTGCCTTAAACTTCAGCATTTGAGCGACTCTTTTACGGTTGACGGAGTAGCGAGTTCCGGTGCCGTACGCGCTGTAAAGGGGCATTACGCTTGCATGGGATTTGACGGTATTTAATCTTTCGATGTCCCTTACGAATTGTTCGGCAAGCGCCATAAGCGAATGCGCAAGAGTCGTCGGTTGCGCTGCGCTCGAGTGATATACGGACGGCATTACCGTAAGCTGATGTTTTTCGGCTTCGTCGGCAAAGCAAGCGGCAAATGTTTTAAGGGTATTAGCGAGTTCGGTGGATACGGTGATGATGTACATACGCATATCGAGAGCTGCTCTGTCTGCGTTGGAACGCGCTATGTTTGCCTTTTCTGCGATTTCACCGACTCTTTCCGTCAATTGATTGTCGATAAACGAAAAAATGTCCGTGGCGCCTTCTAGCTTAAGAGTGCCGTTGGTGATTTCGTAAAACGTTTCGGTTAAAGCTTTTTGTAGTATTTTTGCTTCCTCGATTTCAATAAGACCGTGTTCGCCCAGCATCGTGCAATGCGCCATATTGCCCATAATGTCTTGCTTGTATAGCCTCTTGTCATGACTGAAAGTTGAAACGAATTGCTCTACTGTTTGGTCGAGGCTCTCGTTAAATTTTCCTTGCCAGAATTCCATTTAATCCACTCCCTTATATTAAGTTTATTTGTTTTTGAAACGATTTATTTGCTTGACAAGCACTCAAATAAATAATATCATTTATATGATAATACATTTTTGATAAAATATCAAGAAGTTTAGAAAAAAATATTGAGAAGTTTAGGAGAAATATTTGATAATCTTGGGAATTGACCCCGGTTACGGTACAATCGGATACGGGGTAATCGAAAAAAACGCAAGTAAGACGATTCCGATCGACTACGGAGTCATACAAACTCCCAAGGACGAGAGTATTGCTACTAGGCTTGCTATGATATACGACGCTATGTCTGCGATTATCAAAAAGTATAAGCCGGACGAAATTGCCGTCGAGGAACTTTTTTTTAACACGAACATTACTACCGGAATTAAGGTTGCTCAGGCGCGCGGCGTAATATTGCTGTGTTCCGTTCACGAGTGCGGTAGACTGTTCGAATACACTCCGTTAATGGTTAAGCAGTCGCTTACTGGAAACGGTAGGGCGGATAAGCATCAGGTTCAGTTTATGGTTAAAATGTTGCTCGGACTTAAAAGCGAGCCTAGACCCGATGACGCGGCGGACGCTTTGGCGGTAGCTATTTGCCATGCAAATACGTGCGGGTTTAATCAACGAATTCTTAACTGATGTAGAGGTGTATATGCTTAGTTATATTAAAGGTAAGATTACGCAAAGCGGCGAAAATTTGCTCGTGGTCGAATCTAACGGCTTGGGGTATGCTTTGTGCGTCAGCGACTATGCGATACGTCGGCTTGCGGTTGATTCCGGGGAGGTTACCGTACCCTGTTATATGTCTGTTCGTGAGGACGGAATAAGTTTGTTCGGTTTTGCGTCAAAAGAAGAAAAGGAATTGTTTTTGAAGTTGATTTCCGTCAGCGGAATCGGTCCGAAAGTTGCGATTTCTATTTTGAGCGGAATAGAAACTAGCCAACTTGTGACGACAATAGTCGAAGCCGACGTTAAAAGATTATCTTCGATTAAGGGCATAGGAAAGAAAACCGCAGAACGTATAGTTCTCGAGCTTAGAGACAAGGTTTCCAAAGAATGTATAGTCGGTAACGCTTCGGTATCGGACGATAAATATTCAACCGGTCTGGTAGTGGAAGCCAATATTAACGGCGACGCGGTTGCGGGGTTAATGTCGCTCGGTTTTACCGAGCGTGAAGCGAAAGAAGCCGTGGCGCGCGTTCAAAAAGACGATATGACGGTTGAAGAACTGGTGTTTGCCGCTTTGAAAAACGCATAGGCAGTATTGTGTGTAGGTGAGTATAATGGATGAAGAAAGATACATTACAAGTAGTATGACCGAGTATGACGAGGAGATAGAGCAGTCGTT
>CAYTKK010000124.1:0-4209 GCA_964438355.1 uncultured Lachnospiraceae bacterium
TGTATTGTCGAGTAATTTGCGTAAGAAATGTCGACTTAAATTTAATATTCTTTAATGTCGAAACTGTTTTTGATAAGTGCGATACGCTCGTCGCCGTCGGGAAGAACGCCGAGGGCGTGAAGTTGGACAAGCGCGTTGCCTACCGCAGTAGCTTCGACGGGACCGGCGCAAACGTGAATTTTGCATACGTCCGCAATCATTTTGCATAGGTATTCGGCTTTTGCGCCGCCGCCGACGACGTAGAGAGTGTCATACGTCGAACGGGTAGCGGAGGCGATGACGTCGATTGCCTCGCGGTAACGAATGCACAGCGAAGAGTACACGCATTTCGCGATTTCGCCGATTCCGTCAGGCGCTTTGCCGTATTTTTGTATGCAGTACGCTTGAATGCGTTCGGGCATATTGTCAGGCTTAAGGAAAGCATCGTCGTCCACGTCGATTACGAATTCGCAGTTTTCAATCTTGTTCGCTTCGTCGACGATTTGCGAAAACGAAAGGTCGGGGCGTTGCTTGCGCCATTCCCTGCGACACTCGTTGATTATCCACAAACCCATAATGTTTTTAAGCAGACGAGTCGAACGATTGAATCCGGTTTCGTTTGTAAGATTTGCCGAGCGCGAAAGCTCGTTTATTACGGGTTCGTTCGTTATTGTGCCCAAAAGCGACCACGTTCCGCAAGAAAGGTAGCATGGATTGCCGCCTGACGGGACCGAAAAAATTGCCGATGCAGTATCGTGACAGCATACGGCGACCACGGGGACGGGTTTTATCCCTAGTTTTTTCGCCAGTTCTTCCTTAATCGTTCCGTAGCATTCGCCGCTTTCGATAATTTCGGGGAACAGTGAACGCTTGAAGCCGAGTTTTGAAATGATTTCGTCGCTCCAATCCTTGGTTTTCGCGTCGAGAAGCTGAGTTGTGGACGCGATTGTGCGTTCGGCTTTCATTACGCCGGTTAATTCATAAGTCATAAGGTCGGGCAGAAGCAGTAGCTTTTTTGCCTTTTCGTATAATTCCGGCTGATAATTTTTGACATAAAACAGCTGGAACACGGTGTTGAATTGTTGCAACTGTATTCCGGTTTTTTCGTATAACTCGGTTTGCGGAATTACCTTAAAAACTTCCTCGGGCATTTTGTCGTTGCGCGAGTCGCGATAGTGTACGGGCGTAGAAAGAAGTTTTCCGTCCTCTCCGATAAGACCGAAGTCGACACCCCAAGTATCTATACCGATTGCGTCAAAGCCGATTGCCGCCGCTTTTTTAAGTCCGACGAATATCTGTTCCAAAAGAAAATCGAAGTCCCAAAAAAGAGTGCCGTCCTTTTTTACGGGCACGTTTTCAAAGCGGTGAAGCTCTTCCGACGTTATTTTTTTGCCGTCGTAGCAAAACAAAATCGCGCGCCCCGAAGATGCGCCGTAGTCGAATGCAAGAACTCTTTTCATACTACTTGGAGAATTTCTTGTAGCCGGGGTGACGACCGGTGAACTTAAATTTGCGACGAAGCTCCAAGCATCCCTCTATTTGTTCGCGAGTAAGCTCCTTTTCTCCGCCGAGTTGACGAGCTACCAAGGTGGACTTTGCGAAAAGCTCGAGGCATTCCATACGATAGTATGCGGTAATTAGATCGGCGCCGACGGAAATAGCTCCGTGGTTTTGCAAAAGAATAACGTCGTGCTCGGGTAGCCACTCGGCAACCGAGTCGGGAACTTCCTGGGTAGACGGCGTACCGTATTTTGCAATCGGAACGCTACCGAGCGAAATGATAGCCTCGGGCATCGTGTAACTGTCAAGCGGAATATTCGCAATGGCAAAACCGGTAGCGGTAGGCGGATGCGCGTGTACGCAAGCGTTTACGTCGTCGCGCTCGCGATAGCAGCGAAGGTGCATGGGAAGTTCGGAAGAGGGACGATACTTAGTGTTGCCGTCTAGAACCTTTCCGTCGCCGTCAACCTCGATAATCATTTCGGGCGTGAGGAAGGATTTGCTAACGCCCGTGGGGGTAGCGAGGAATCTGTTTTCGCCGATTTTAACCGTAATGTTGCCGTCGTTTGCCGCAACCCAGCCGAGCTGCCAAACTCTATGTCCGATTTCGCAAATTTGTTCTTTATGTTCTTGAATTGTCATAATATGTTCTCTCCTTGATAAATTAAATTTTTTGTTTTTTAACTATTTGAACGCAAACGTTTGTTTAACGTAAACGCTTTCTTGCGCAAAACATAATATATGTTTGTAAAAAGCTTGTTTACGTCACTACGGCAGAATGTCTGTCGCGTTTGTCGCAAACCGACAAATATGGAAGTTTGTTGTCGGCGCCGACAAAGCGCTTAAATTCTCTTTGCGAGTACGCTCTTTTCGTATGCTTTTACTTCATCTATCCAATCCTTGCCGACGGGGCAGCCGTTTTTAAGGCAGACGTAATCCCATACGGCGGATGCGGGAAGTGCCTTCGCTTCTTCGGTAAGGGCAAGCCTAAGTCCGTAATCGCCTGCTTTTTCGGCAGCTTTTATGGAATCGGTGGGTTCGAGTAGGGCGTTAAGCATTGCACGGTCGGCGTTGCGAAGTCCTATCGCCCACGCGAATATGCGGTTGATGCTTGCGTCGAAGTAGTCGAGACCTATGTGCATTTTTCCCAGCATATCGGCGCGATTAGCTTCCGTCATTATGGATGTAAGCGTGTCGGAATACGTTACGACGTGGTCGGAATCCCATCGAACGCCTCTAGAGACGTGAAGAAGAATGTCGCTGACGAAATTTTTAAGAGCGGAAAATTTGTCGGCAATGCTTTCGGTGGGGTGATAGTGACCGCTATCGAGGCAGATGCCTACGCCGTTTTTGATTGCGTATCCGAGATAATAGTCGTACGAGCCCACGACGTAGCACTCGGTGCCTATACCGAAGAGCTTGCCCTCGAGCGTGTCTACAAGGTGACGTTTGTCGTGCTTTACCGCAAAAACCTTATCAAGGCTGTCGGTTAGTAAATCGCGGAAATACGCGCGGTCCGCCGGGTCGTCTTTAAGTCCGTCGGGAATCCAAAGATTGCATACGCAAACGTCGCCGAGAGCTTTACCGATGTCCTCGGCTATTTGGCGAGATACGGCGCCGTGCTCTATCCAGAAATCGCGAACTTCTTTTTTGGGACTTGCAAGAGACAGTCCGTTGTCCATCATCGGGTGCGCGAAAAACGAGGGATTGTAGTCGAGTCCCACACCCTTTTCCTTTGCCCAGTCAATCCAGCCGGAAAACGCGCTTGCGTCGATATCGGCGCGTGCCGAGTTTACGCCCTCCGCGTATACGGAATGCAGGTTGACCTTGTGCTTCGACGGAGACAAGGAAAGAACCTTTTCGATGTCCGCGCGAAGCTCCGCCGCGTTTCTCGCCGCGTACGGGAAATTGCCCGTTACGACGTTTTCGGACTTGTATACGTCTTGCTCGAATCCGCGAATGTCGTCGCCCTGCCAGCAGTGCAGGGAAATGCGAAGCTCGGAAAAGCGCTTTATTGCCTCGTCGGTATCTACGCCGAACGAAGCGTATACGCTCTTTGCCGCTTCGTAATTTTTCAAAATTTTGTTTTCGTCCATTTTAACCTCCGTCTTTTCGGTGTGCGTATAAAATGAAGGGTCGCAACCGGAACAAAAAACCGTAAAAACCCTCTTTCATAAGCCGAAAACATTATAACATACAATAAGGAAAAAAGTACACAGAAAAAAAGATTTATAAATTGACAATAATTTACCATTGTGTTAAACTTAAATTAACACAAATGAACATATGCGGAGGAAAAATATGTACCCGATAGAACGTAGAAAGGAAATATTGTCGATACTGGAGCGAATGACCTCGGCGTCTGTCGAGGAACTTGCCGAGCAGCTTATCGTCGGCGAGGCGACCGTTCGTCGCGACCTCGATAAACTTGCCAAGGACGGACTGATAACGCGCACCCACGGCGGCGCTGTTAGGGCGCAAAGCGAAAACATCGAGATGCCATACGCTTTCAGACAAGGCGAACGGACTGCCGTAAAGGAATTGATAGCCAAAGAAGCCGCAAGTCTTTTTAAGGACGGACAAACGGCTTTTATGGATAGTTCGTCCACCGTGGCTCGTATCATTCCGCACATAGCGCTTCGAAGAGGCGTCAAAGTTATTACGAACGGAGTCATAACCGCCGCCGAACTTTCGCGTGTAGGCGTTGCGGGTATATGTACGGGCGGAAAC
>CAYTKK010000125.1:0-4194 GCA_964438355.1 uncultured Lachnospiraceae bacterium
CCCCGTGTCGCTTGAAACGCCTATCGGCGAAGAGGAAGATACGCATTTGGGCGATTTTATCGAGGACAGCAACGTAAGCGCGCCTCAGGACGCCGCGGCGTTTTCGATGCTTAAAGAACAGCTTCTAGCCGTGCTCGACACGCTTACCCCGCGCGAAGAAATGGTTTTAAGGCTACGTTACGGAATAGACGACGGTCACCCGCGTACGCTCGAGGAAGTGGGCAAGGAGTTCGGCGTAACGCGAGAACGTATTCGCCAGATAGAGGCAAAGGCGCTTCGCAAACTTCGCCACCCTCAACGTAGCAAGAGGTTGAAGGATTTTATTGACTGAGTTCGACGTAAATTATTTGCCGAGAAGGCTTCGGCTTGTTTGCGATTTTTTGGCTCCGTGTAATATCTTGGCTGATATCGGTTGCGACCACGGATACGTTTCGGCGTATGCGCTCTCGTCGAAAAAAGCCAAAACGGTGATTTGCGCCGACATAAGCGAGAAGTCGCTTTCGAAGGCGAAGTCGCTTATCGGCGAAGATGACAATGCTCGTTTTGTGGTTAGCGACGGTTTCGATTCGATAGGTCGTAAGGTTGACGAGGCGGTTATATCCGGTATGGGCGGGCGACTTATCGCGAGCATACTTTCTCGCATAGATTATTGTCCCGACCTTGTCTTGGGCGCGCAACACGACGTGGCTTATCTGCGCGAATTTTTGTGTCAAAACGGATATAATATCATTGCGGACGAGAAAGTGTACGACAGGGAAAAGTTTTACGATATAATTTTCGCTCGAGAAGGCAAACCGGCGCGGCTAGGTTTTATCGAACTTGAAATGGGGGCATTTTACAAGCAGAAAAACGCAGATCTTGCACGATTTTGCGTTATGCAGAAGAAAAAGCTGCTTGGATATAAACAGACGGAACGCAATAAGCGGCTACTGGAAGCGGTTGAGGAGGTGTGGAAATGGCAACGGTAAACGACGTTATAAAACTGATAAACGGATTGTATCCGGAAAAAAACGTGCTTGAAGGCGAATACGATAATTCCGGACTTGTCGTCGGGCATCGTAACGCTTTCGTTAGCAGAGTCGTGTGTTGCTTGGACGCTACCGGCGACGTCGTCGAAGAGGCGATAGACCTTAAAGCTCAGATGATAATTTCGCATCACCCCGTTATATTTTTTCCGACCGACCGCATATCGGACGACACGGTTTTGGGCAGAAAATTGCTTCGCGCCATAGAAAACGGAATTTCGGTATATTGCGCTCACACGAATATGGATTTTACGTACGGCGGAATAAACGATTTCGTTGCGGAGCTACTGGGACTATTGAACGTAACAGCGATGAAGGAATACGGCAACGGAGGCGCTGCGTTCGGCAGGGTGGGTGACCTTTCTGCAAGAGTGAGCGTTCAGTCGCTTAAAGAAGCCGTTGCGGAGGCGTTTAAGGACGATTACGTTCGCGTGATAGGTAATCCCACTGCGGGCGTAAGGCGCGTCGCAATCATAAACGGCGCGGGCGGAACGGATACCGATTATATAGATATGGCACTTAAATATGGCGCCGATTGTCTCGTTACCGCCGACTTAAAACACCATGTGGCTGTGTACGCAAAGGAACTCGGCATTAATATTATCGAGGCACAGCATTATACAATGGAGCATTGCTTTATTACGCGCTTGACGCAAACCTTAAAAATAGAGGCGCGCGCGGCAAAGACAGATGTGGAGATATATCAATCGCAACGCGATATATGTCCGAGAAATTAGATATCACAGCTCACGGACGAAGGTCGCGTGAGGAAGGAGTGAAATATGAAACCCGAATTAGAAAAGTTACTTGCATACCAGAAGCTTGACATTAAACTCAAGAAGCTTGACGATGAGATTAAGCAGAGCGACGAGTTCAAGAGCATGAGGGTGAATAAGTCCAGATATGCCGAAAGTAAGGCGGCTAGCGAGGACAGCGAGGTTATGGCGGAGCGAGTCGTTAAAGAGTTTAGCGACGTTACGGATATTCTCGAAAAAACAGCGAAACAAATGCAAGCGCTTGTAGACGCTTTGGAAAGCGGTGACCTGGATGAACAACAGGAAAACGAAACGGCGATTCAACTTAAGAATATGCTAAACAGTTATGATGAACTTGCAAAGCGCGCCGAAGCGTTAAAGGTTAGCGCCGAAAAAGCCGTCGATAAGTATAAGAAAGCCGCGTCTACGGCAAAAACGGCTAAGGAACAATACGCGTCGGCAAAGGCAAAGGTCGAGGAAAAGAAAAAGACCAAAAAGGCGGAAATCGACGCGCTCGAGGCGGAGAAGTCGGCTGCAAGAAGCGCTGTCGACCCCGAGGCGCTAAAGCGTTACGAGAGTGTTACGGCGGAAGGAAAATATCCGGCGCTTGTTCCGCTGATGGGCGATAGTTGCGGCGGTTGCGGAATGGGAATGAGTCAAAGCACGAAAACCGATCTTGATAAAAACGGTTACTGCATTTGCGAATCGTGTCATAGAATGATATATCGAATGTAAACTTTTAGGGGGATTCACAATGAAACATTCTATAACGAAGGCGGTAATACCGTGCGGCGGTATGGGGACGAGATTTTTGCCAATAACAAAAGCCGTTCCGAAAGAAATTTTGCCTATAATTGATACGCCTGTGCTTTCTTACATAGTTGAAGAGGCAATCGAAAGCGGAATAACGGATATACGCATTGTCCTAGGAAAAAATAAAGAGGCTATTCGCGAGTATTTTACGCCGAATAACGAACTTATGGATAAACTTGCCGCCGACGGAAAGGACGAGTATGTCGAAATGTTAAAGCGCATAAATTCGCGAGCAGAGATAACGTTTTGCTATCAGGACGTGCCGCGCGGAAGCGGAGATGCTGTTTTGTGCGCTGAAAGTTTTACCGGGTCGGAGCCGTTTTGTCTTGCTTGGGGCGACGATATCATCGCCGGAGATTTGCCTGTTATGGGGCAACTTGCCGATGCTTATAAAAAATACGGAACTACAATACTTGGGGTTCAGTATTTCGAGGGCGACGATATAGTAAAATACGGAGTGGCCGACGTTGTCGAGCATGACGGCAGAGGACATAAATGCTCGGGTATTATCGAAAAACCTGCCCTTTGCGATATACCGTCGCGATACGCCAGCCTTGGCAGATACGTGCTTGACGGTCGCGTTTACGAAGAGATACGAAACACGAGGCCTGGTAAAGGAAACGAGATACAACTTACCGATACGCTAAACGCTCTTTGTTCTAAAAGCGGCGTATGGGCATACGAGTTTGTCGGTAAACGTTACGATATGGGCGATAAGCTTGGCGCTCTTACCGCGGCGGTGGAATTCGGACTAAAGAGTCCGGAATACGGCGAGCGATTTAAGGCGTATTTGAAGGATTTTGTAAAGCAGCTATGACCAAATTTTACAATGCCTTTATGCTTACGGACAGCGTCGATGCTGTTTTGAAAGCTATAAAAAACGGGGCGGACAGGGTCGTTTTGGCAACCTCGCGCCCCGAACTTTTTGTCGGAATGAAGCAAGTGGAAACGTATAAACTTGTCGGGCGAGCGGAGGACGTTAATGCGGAAAGAATTTTTTTGTCGTCGCTACAGGACGAAAGCGTAGTCGACGCTGTCACGGAAAGAGTGTTAAGCGGCGAAACGAAATTGATTGTTGCCGCGAACCGAAATCTTGACGAAATAGGTGCGCTCGAAGCTCGTTTTCATCTTACTCCGGTACAAATTTTACATAAACTCGGATTGCTCGAACGTTGTACGGTGGTGGGCGGCGTTTACCTTGACCGTGACGATGTGGAACTTCTTTCGCAAGAGCATACGCCACTGGTGCTTTGCCCGACATGTTCGCTCGGATATGGCGACGGATTTCCGCATGTTTCGGCGCTAGACGGAAAGGTGGATTTTTATCTTGGTAGCGGCGACGGCGCGTTTAACTGCGGTCATAGCATTCTTCGCGAACTCAGAGCATTGATTTTGGGCAGTAACTGTGAAATGAGGCGACGCGATTCGTTTTCGGTCGATGCGTTGCTAGTAAGAGTTTGTCCGACTCTGAAAATAGGCGATATATTTAAGTAGTCGTACGACTTATTGTTTGTCATTACCAATGTGTATTGAGGTTATCGAAAAGTTTTTTTTGAAAAACATACCCGAAAAGTGTTGACAAAATACGGTCTGTCTAGTAT
>CAYTKK010000126.1:0-4173 GCA_964438355.1 uncultured Lachnospiraceae bacterium
GATTGGTATCCGAACTTCGACGACACGTTAGAGCAGCCTACCGTGCTTCCTTCGCGATTTCCTAATCTTCTCGTAAACGGTTCGGACGGAATAGCCGTAGGCATGGCGACCAACATTCCGCCGCATAATCTGGGCGAAGTTATTTCCGCGGTTGACGCGCTTATAGATAATCCCGACATTACCGTAGACGAGCTTATGCAGTACGTTCCTGCTCCGGATTTCCCCACAGGCGGACTTATTATGGGCAGAAATCGCATACGCGAGGCGTATCGCACCGGTCACGGCGGAATAGTTATACGTGCTAAGACGGAGATTGAGGAAAGCGAAAACGGCAAGCACCATATTATCGTTACCGAGCTTCCCTATCAGGTAAATAAGGCAGAGCTTATCAAGACGATGGCAAATCTCGTTAAGGATAAGAGAGTGGACGGAATTACCGATATAAGAGAAGAGTCCGATAAGGACGGCTTGCGTATCGTAATAGACGTTCGCAGAGACGCGCAGCCGCAGGTCGTATTGAATACGCTGTTTAAGCACACCGAGCTTCAAAAGTCGGACGGAATTACCTTCCTTTCGCTGGTTAACGGCGAGCCGAAGATTCTTAACCTTAAGGAAATGCTCTATTATTACTTGGAGCATCAAAAGGACGTCATAACTCGTCGCACGAGGTTCGAGCTCGGCAAGGCAGAGGAGCGCGAGCATATATTAAAAGGACTTGCGATCGCGCTTGCAAATATTGACGAGGTAATTGCCGTAATTAAGGCAAGTAAGGATAAATACGAGGCGAGCGCCGCTCTTATGGAGAAATTCTTGCTTTCGGATCGCCAAGCGGCGGCAATACTCGAAATGCGTTTGCAGCGTCTTACCGCACTGGAAGTCGAAACGATTAAGGAAGAACTTGCCGCTTTGGAGATTAAGATAGCCGACCTTAAAGACATTTTGGCTCGTCCCGAGCGCATTACCGCGATAGTCAAAGAGGAAATGGGCGAAATTCGCGAGAAATATTCCACGCCCAGACTCAGTCAGGTATGCGTCGATTATGACGAGATAGATATCGGCGACCTTATTGATAGGGAGGACGTAGTCATTTCACGTACGCACTCGGGTTATGTCAAGAGGTTGCCTGTTACCGAGTACAAGGCTCAGCATAGAGGCGGAATGGGAATCACCGCACACAAGCCTAAGGACGACGACTTTGTAGAAGATATGTTCATCACGAACACGCACGACGACCTGTTGTTCTTCACGGATCGCGGCAGAGTTTACGCAATTAAGGCGTACGAAGTGCCCGAAGTAGAGCGCACCGCGCGCGGAAGAGCGGTGGTTAATTTGCTCCAGCTTCAACCAGACGAAAAGGTGAATGCAGTTATTCGTTTGCCGGAGGGTGAGGAGAAAAAGGGATTTTTGATGATGGCGACAAAGTTCGGTCTTATCAAAAAAACCGAGTATAGCGAATTCGAGTCCATTCGAAAGGTCGGTAAAATCGCGATAACGCTTTCTGACGGCGACGAGCTTATTGCGGTTGCAAATGTCTTTGACGGCGACGAAATTTTACTTGCGGCAAATTCCGGCAAGTGCATTAGATTCAAGTCAAGCGACGTTCGCGCTACGGGTAGAACGTCCATGGGCGTTCGCTCCATTCGCGTCGACGAAGGCGATAACGTGGTTGATATGGCGGTTATCAGAGTCGATGACGAAAGAGAGGTTCTTACCGTCTCCGAAAACGGATACGGCAAGAGAAGCGATTTGTCCGAGTATAGAGTTCAGTCTCGCGCGGGCAAAGGAACTCTTGCGGGTAAGTTTAACGAGCAAACCGGTAAACTTATAAATCTAAAACTTGTCGAACCGGATTCTGACGTAATGATGATTGCCGATAACGGCATTATCATTCGACTCAACGCAAGCGAAGTTTCCAAGATATCGCGTAATACGAAGGGCGTTCGTATTATGAAGATGAGAAACGACGCTAGGGTTGTTAGTATTGCTGTTGTTCCCGCGCAGGATGATGACGAAGCGAGCGAGGAAATAAGCGAACAGTAGTTGAGCGTTTGCGTTAAACCTCTAAAATAAGCTCGTTGAGTCGAGTAGTTTGTGCGCTACGTCGGCTACTCAAAGGAATAACGGAAAGGCGTAAATAAATAACGAAAAAAATAGCTTTTGTGATAAAAACGAGCCCCGAAAGTCGGTTACTTTCGGGGCTCGTTTTTCGTCTTTTTGACCAATGTTTTTGTATTGATTTTACTTATTTTTTGCGTTATCGCGCCGCAAAGATTTGGCTTTAAGGGAAGGGTTTGCGGGAAGATTGCATGGAAAAGATTTAAGGAAAGGCTTTAAGGAAAGGGTTTGTGCCTTGCTCGCAAAGATTCGATTTTGCGGCACGGAAATAATTGTACACGGAAATAGTTGTATTGAAAAGCGATGTGAGAGTAATCCAAAACTTCAATATGAGAAAATTATTATTTCCGCAGAATTTATGTAAAAATAGCGGTAATTTCGCGATAAGCCGTTAGCCGTAGCGTAACATAAAAGAGATAGTAAAAACGGCAAGAGCGAGAACGTTCTTACCGTTTTTGGATTGATTCAACAATTGTTATACCGAGAAGAGAAGTTCGGAATAGGTGGGCACCGGCCAGTAATCCTTTCCGACTTTCGTCTCGAGTTTGTCGACGTTTTCGCGCAACGTTTTCATTGCGGGAAGTACGTAGTCGCGGTAGTACATCGCGGTTGCCACGGCGTCCGAATTTGTTTTTGCTTCATAAGCGGCGTTAGCAAGCTTTTCGTTTCCGCCGGCGATTTTATCGACCAATTCGGTTATTTCGCAAAGCAAAGCTTTTTCGGTCATCGCGGTGACTTTAATCTGAGATTTTTGCAATGCAACGCGGGATAATTCGTCCATGTATGAGACTGCGGCGGGGATAATTTCGCGGGAGACAATGTCGGACATAGTGTGCGCTTCGATTGCAATAATCTTGTTGTAGTTGTCTAGCAGTATGTCGCGTCGAGCTGCAATTTCCTGTTGCGTATATACGCCGTATTTCGCCATAAGGGCAACGTTCTTTTCGTCGGTGTAGTGCAGTAGCGCCTCGGGAGTGCATTTAAGATTAAGAAGTCCGCGTTTACCCGCCTCGATTTCCCATTCTTCTGAGTAACCGTTACCGTTAAAGACTATGCGTTTGTGTTTTAAGTAGCTTTCCTTGATTATTTGCTTTACCGCTTTTTCGCTCATATCGGTTTTTGCCAAAGCGGTTGCAAGTTCGTCCAGTTTTTCGGCTACCGCCGTGTTTATCATTACGTTGGGGCAAGATATGTTTGTGGAGGAGCCGAGCATACGAAATTCGAATTTATTGCCCGTAAAAGCAAATGGCGACGTGCGGTTGCGGTCGGTGGTGTCCTGCATAAAAGCGGGAATTTCATTTACGTGCATGTCTATCGAACTTGCTATGCGTTTATCGTACGGCTTATCGTTTGCGATAGCGTCCAAAATCGCGGTTAGCTCGTCGCCCAAATACATCGAAATGATTGCCGGCGGAGCTTCGCTCGCTCCTAAACGATGGTCGTTGCCTGCGCTTGCGACCGACAGCCGCAAAAGGTCCTGATGGTCGTCTACCGCGGCTATTACCGCACACAGGAAAACGAGAAACTGCAGATTGTCTTGCGGATTTTTTCCCGGGGACAGCAAATTATCGCCGCCCTCTTCCGAAATTGACCAGTTGTTGTGTTTACCCGAGCCGTTTACTCCTGCGAACGGTTTTTCGTGCAGTAGGCAAGTGAGTCCGTGTCGGTCGGCAATTTTCTTCATAAATTCCATCGTCAACTGGTTGTGGTCCGCCGCAACGTTGACTACAGTGTACACGGGCGCAAGTTCGTGCTGAGCGGGCGCCGCTTCGTTATGTCGTGTTTTTGCGGGGATACCCAGTTTCCAAAGCTGTTCGTCGAGGTCTGCCATAAAGGCGATTACTCGCGGACGAATACTGCCGTAGTAGTGGTCTTCCAGTTCCTGTCCTTTGGGCGGCTTTGCGCCGAAAAGAGTTCTGCCCGTAAAAATCAAATCCTTGCGGCGAAGATAGTATTCTTTGTCGATCAAGAAGTATTCCTGCTCCGCGCCGACGGTTACCTGAACTCTTACGTCCTTTTTGCCGAAGCAAGAGAGCAGACGCTGAGCCTGATGCGCCA
>CAYTKK010000127.1:0-4170 GCA_964438355.1 uncultured Lachnospiraceae bacterium
GGAGTTGACCAGAACGATCTCGTATCCGGCCCCTCTGAGGGCCTTGCATGCCTGGGTCCCCGAATAATCGAATTCACATGCCTGTCCGATAATGATCGGGCCGGAACCGATGATCAGGATCTTTTTGATGTCCGTGCGTTTTGTCATCTGCTTGACTGCATCCTTTCTCTCTCTGAATATGTAAGGTTATCTGAAATAATGACGTAAACAAAATATGATAATATCGCCTCGGAACAGCAATTTTTCAAGTTTTCCGTCCATGTTTTTACGATAAAAATATCTTGCTGAATATGAGGCGGTATGCACGTATTTGCAAAAGTGAGGGCTTTCCATGCTGGTAAATCGCAAATCCCGGTGTATATTTCTTCCAGAACGTTTATTTGAAGGACTCCGATCTGATATGGGACATACGAAAAAAGCAAAAAATACATTCCTGATGGAAGTGGAATACCGCCTGTTTCTGCTGATTCCGCTCCTGATCCGCGCTTTGAGCCTGAAACACGCCTATGCGCTGGCGAAAGTCTGCGCGCAGCTCTTTTACATGGCAGATTTCAAGCATCGCAAACGCGCCGTCACTCACATTCTGCACAGCGGAATACGAACCACGCTCCCCGAAGCGAAAGCGCTTGCCAAAGCGAATTTCCTTCACATGCTGAAAGTCTTTATCGAAGTCGTAAAATGCGATCAGATCGTCACAGAGGAAAATTATCACGAACATTTCCGCTATGAATCCGATTCACCCGAACTGGACAAGATGATCGATCCGGAACATCCTGTCACAGCGATCCTTGCTTCAGCGCACCTCGGCAACTGGGAACTCGCCGGCAATATCTACACTCTGATGTCCGGCCAGAATCTCTGTTCGATCATGCGCCCGCTGGCAAATCAGAAGCTGGGAGAATATTTCTACACGCACCGCATGAGCAAAAAACATACGACCGTATCCAAAGAAAAAGGAATCCGCCCGCTGCTCGCCGCGCTGAACCGGGGAGATTCCATCGCCATCGTCTCCGACCAGCACGCCAGCAGCCGCGAGGGAGTTGAAATCACATTCTTCGGGCATCCGGCACGGGCACATATGTCCGTCGCGCTGCTCCATTTGAAAACCGGGCATCCGATTCTGCCGATCCTTGCCGTGCGCGAGGACGACAACTATCACTTCAAGCTCACGGGAACCGCGCCGATCCGTTATACCCCGACCGGAGACAAGGAGCATGACATCCGTGAGATCACCCAGCTCTATTCCAATGCGTTCGAGGAGCTGATCCGCAAATATCCCGATCAGTGGCTCTGGGCACACCGCCGCTGGCTCGACTGCAACAGAAACAATCAGAAAAAGGATGATGCAAATGATAAAGAAACCGGTCACTGACTTTGACTCGCGCAGGATTCTGGTATCCCCGTCCCTGCTTGCCGCCGACTTCGCCAACCTCGCCGGCGAAATCAAACGTGTGGAAACAGCCGGCGCCGATCTGCTGCATCTCGACATCATGGACGGGCATTTCGTCCCGAATCTCACCATGGGGCCGCCCGTCATCGCGGCGATACGCAAACACTCCATGCTCACTTTCGACACCCATCTGATGATCACCAATCCGATCAGGTATATCAAACCTTTTTCCAAAGCCGGCGCCGATCATATCACGTTTCATCTGGAATCCGACGACGACCCGAATGAAACGATCAGGGCGATCCGCGAAGAGGGCTGCTCCGTGGGAATCTCCCTCAAGCCCGCAACTCCGGCATCCGCGCTCGTCAATTACATCGACAAAATCGACCTCGTGCTCGTCATGACGGTAGAGCCGGGATTCGGCGGGCAGTCATTCATGGCGGATATGATTCCGAAAGTCGCGGAAATCCGCGAACTGGCGGAAAAACTCAACCCGAAGCTCCATATCGAAGTGGACGGCGGAATCGACGGCGAAACCGTCAAACAGATTGTCCCCGCAGGAGCCAACATGCTGGTTGCGGGAACCGCGGTCTTCCGTGCCGAAGACGGAGCGCAGGCGGCGATCGAGCGTCTGCACAACGCCCAGAAGCTGCTGCCGGTTCACTGAATCCCTCATGAAGCATCTCTATTTTTTCAGAGACTACCTGACGGAACATTACGGAAAGGCGCTCCAGCGGATTCCGTTCGATTTGGGATTGTCCTGTCCGCACCGGAAGCCGGACGGCTCCGGCGGATGCGCTTTCTGTGCGGAAAACGGTTCCGCCGCACGCCACCTGTCCCCGGACATGAGCATAGCGAAACAGGCGGAGCGCGGCATCCGTTATGTCAAAGAACGTTACGGAGCGGATGCGCCCTATCTCGCCTATTTCCAATCTTTCACCAACACCTATGCGGATATTGAGACATTGAGACGCCTTTATGAGGAGGCGTTGTCCACCGCGGATTATAAGATCGTGATCATTGCAACACGCCCGGACTGCCTGAGTGAAGAATGTGTGGAATATCTCGCATCCCTGAAAAGCAGATACGAGGTCTGGGTTGAGCTCGGTGTCCAGAGCGCCAATGACGCCACGCTGAAAAAGATCAACCGGGGACACGGTTTCGCCGCCGTGGAAGATGCGGTAAGACGGCTCGATGCACGCGGAATCAAAGTCGCCGCCCATGTGATCCTCGGACTTCCCGGCGAGGACCGCAAAGACTATCTTGCGACGGCGGAACAGATTGCCGCCCTCCCCTTTTCCGGCATCAAAGTGCATAACCTGCTGATCCTGAAAGGCACTCCGATGGCGCGGATGCTCAACGACGGTGAAGCGGCGCCGCTCAACGAATACGAATATGCCGACGCTCTTGCGGACTTCCTTCTTTCCCTGCCGGAAAAAACGGTCGTAATGCGCCTCAGCGCCGAGGCGGAACCGTCGGAAGTGATCGCACCGAAATGGTGGATGAAAAAAGGACAGTTTCTCGAAATGTTCCGGCAGGTGTTCCGGGAACGTTCGGAAGGAAATGCAGACGGAATCCGCGCAGTCAGGACGGAAGACGGCTCCTATACGCTGTATCACCCGGAGTACCGCCAGCATTTCCACAGCGTCGCGGGAGCGCGGACGGAATCATGGAAGAAATACATTGAACCGTGCCGGATCGAAGAACGCCTGAAAACGGGAGACGATGTCGCGATTCTCGATATCGGTTTCGGCATGGGCTACAACGTCGCCGCGCTCGCTGAACTGGCGGAACGAACGGCAAAAGGCAGGATTCGCGCTGTTTCCCTGGAAATGGACCGCAACACGCTCAGGAATGCGCTCCTGCTGCCGGATTTTCCGCGAAAAGATGTTCTGGAAGCGCTTTCCGCCGGGAACTGCTATCAAAGCACTTATGCGGAGATCGCGATTGCGTGGGGCGATGCACGGCAATATGTT
Source organism: uncultured Lachnospiraceae bacterium (assembly GCA_964438355.1). Lineage (GTDB taxonomy): Bacteria > Bacillota > Clostridia > Christensenellales > Pumilibacteraceae > UBA10677. Next base: position 3,367 of record CAYTKK010000127.1, read on the forward strand.
TTGAATACGCAGGAAAAATTCGATTTTCTGTTTCTCGACGCTTTTTCGCCGGACAAAAATCCGGAACTCTGGACCTTTGAATTCATCGCCTCGCTGAAACTGCTTCTGAATCCCGGCGGATGCCTCGCGACCTATTCTTCGGCATATCCATTTCTCGGAGCCCTGCACCTGAACGGATTCCATATTTTCGAATCCGCTCCATTCGGCAGAAAACGCGGCGGAACGGTCGCCTCGCCGTCATTGCTGGAGCATTTGCCGCCTCTGCGGGAAAAAGAGTTCCTGATCGCCACGAAATCCACGGCGGGAACCCCTTACCATGATCCTGCGCACACCTGGACCCGCCGGGAGATTCTGGAAGACCACGCCCGCAGAATCGCGGAACGCCGCGCCTCCGGCATCCCGAAATGGTACAAAGGATAAAACTGATGCAAGCACACAGGGCTGTACAAGTGTTCAATATACCATTCTCGTTGAAAAGTTATCAAAATAATACAAACCAAAACATCTCAAAATGAATTGTCTGACAATAAGGCTAAGTTCAATCTTATCGCACCATTCTTTTAGAAAGGCTTTAATTTGTCTTTATTATATCCTCCCTGAATCTTGCCTGCTTCATCATTTCAAAACAATTTTCAAAACATCTCCGACTTGAACTCCACGTGGGCGAATCCGCTGATCATTCGGATTCAACAGTTCTCGTCCCCAGTCATTAATCAATTCAATTTCATCTCCGGTCCGCAGTAAAGTAATCCGCTGAATCCGTTTTCTCAACTCCGGCAGGATAATATCTCCGACAGGACATAC
>CAYTKK010000128.1:0-4110 GCA_964438355.1 uncultured Lachnospiraceae bacterium
CACCGGAGCAGAAATGAATGCCTCCGGTATTTGCAGAATCTTACTTCCGGGGCGCCTGGACCGGGATCAGAGGAATCTTTTCAGAGTCGGTGAACCGGATATAGAAGAAACACTGCCATGAAGTATAAGCGCACTTCACAAGAACCGTATGTTTCCCTTTTGTCAGATTCACTTTGACCTGTACGGCATCCGCGCGGCGCGGCGTCTTGGGATCGGACACAAAGACCTCTTTGCCGTCAAACCAGATTTTGACGTCGTCTCTGCCGCCGATCCAGAGAAGCGCATCGGGATAATCCTGATCGACTTCCACTTCTGCAAGCGCATAGAACGCGGCTTTGCCTTTCAGTTTCTTATAAAGATCATTGACGGTGATCTTGCCGTCCAGCACCAGGCCCGTCGCCGTCTGCCATGAAGTCCCTTCAGGAACGGGGGCGGATACTGTAAGCGTATCCTCATTTTTCATGCACTCATATTTGATCGCATTCGCGGGAGTGAAGTCCTCCATGGTCTTGCCGAGCTCGAACGGCCCGAGGATTGCCCAGTCCAGCACGAACATATTCTTCTTGAATTTCTGCTTTTCGGCATTTTTCACAAGCTTCGTCACGGGAGGCGCAACCGTTTTCTCTTTGGAAACCCGCAGTTGAGCGGCTGCTGCCATGCCGCCTGCACCGACCACTTTTGTCGGCGTTTTTTTCTTCTTTTTCTTTTCCGCTTCCGCTGTACCCTGATCCACCTGAATGTTACTGCCTTCCCCGACGGCGATCAGAGCGGTGTTGATGACGCCGGAAGTCATGTTTTTGAAAATGGTGAAGATTGCGGCGAGAACGACGAAGACGATCAGAAAAGAAATGTAAATTTTTTTCATGACAAGCCTGCTGTTTTTTTATGGTGCCTGTTATCTGATTCTGCTGGTATCATAGACCCCGGTGTTGAAGGCAGGCCCCCAGCCGATGACCTTGCCGTAATCATCAAAGGCGATTGGAGTGCATTCGTCACGTGTGACGAGTCCGTCCATCCACCTCTGATTGGTGTAATAATAAAAAACCTTGTCGCTGCAGTAAGCCTCATCTGCAACGGGCGGTCCCATGATCTTCAATACCTGCTCCTTGTCCATGCCGACACGGATTTTTGCGAGATTCGCCATGTTCGTCTCCATTTCCTTGCAGGCGCAGGAGGATAACACAGCCGTCATTCCGGCGGCCGCCAATAATACGAATAATATTTTGACTGAATTTTTCATAATATCATATTATAACACCAACACAGCGACAATACAACCCCGATAAGTCATTTGGAAGCGGAGCTTTGAAAATAATTTCACTTTTTGCAAACGGACAGGCGAACGAAAGCTCCGAAGCGTGGAGCGCCTGACGCCCGATCAGAAGCCTTGCCATATCCGCTTCCGTCATTTTCGATTCGATGTAGCGCAGGTAAATCGTGTCGTCCGGGCCGTAAAGCTTGTCGCCCGCCATCGGATATCCGAGCGAACAGAGAGTCGCGCGGATCTGGTGCAGGCGCCCGGTTTTCGGGATCGCCTCCACGGCGCTCAGCTCTCCGTCCGTTCCGAGCAGACGGAATTCCGTCCGCACATGTTCGGAGCCGTAACTCTCCTTTCCGGAAAAACGCCGTTTTTTACGAACCCCGGATTTCTTGTCATCGGAAAGAAAGCCGTCTGCAACCAATGTTTCCGGGAATTTGCCGAATACGAATGCGAGATATTTTTTTACTGTCCTGCGATCCGCGAACAGCCCGGAAAGAATTTTTGCGGCATCTGCATCTTTTGCGGCGATCGTAATGCCGGACGTTTCGCGGTCGAGGCGGTTTACGATATGAAGTTCCCCGTATTTTTCACGGAGGAGATACCATAATGTATGTTTGAAGAAACGCCCGGAGGGGTGTGCCGGGAGCTGTCCCGGTTTGTTGATGGCCAGATACCGTTCCGATTCATGAATCAAAGACCAGTCCGCATTGACTTCCGGTTCCTCGATTTTTCCCGGATTGAAAGAGAGTTTGTCGCCGGTTCGCAGAATTTTCGACGCGCGGATTTCACGGCCGTTGATCTTGAGTTCTCCGCGCCGGATTGCCTCCTGCCACTCATTGCGTGAACGGTAGGTGAAGCGTGTCCGGAGAAACTGGTCAAGCCTGAGTCCGTCGGCTTCGGGGCCGATAACACTTTCTACAATGCGTTGTTCCTCAAAAGACATGGGAGAATCCTGGATAAAAACGGAAGGGAATTATATCCTTTCACAGGATACGGAAGAGTTTCTGAAAAAAGAGGGCATGGACAGACTTTTTGCAAAAAACTTGCCCATGCCCTTTAATTCCATATTTTTAGTCAAGATCGGTTCTGAGAACGGCGCCGGTGTCGGCGCTGGTTGCCAGAAGAGCGTATTTCCTGAGCCAGGAAGACGTTGTCACAGGTTTGCGCGGTTTCCATGCGGCTTTGCGTCTGGCAAGTTCCTTCTCGGGAACATCAAGAATGATCTTTCTGGCGGGAATGTCGATTTCGATCATATCGCCGTCTTCAATCAGTGCAATGGTTCCTCCGGCGGCGGCTTCGGGGCTGACGTGCCCGATACAGGCGCCGCGTGTGCCTCCGCTGAAACGTCCGTCCGTGACCAGCGCGACTTTCTCGCCGAGCCCGCGTCCCATGATATAACTGGTCGGCGCAAGCATCTCCTGCATTCCGGGGCCGCCCTTCGGTCCTTCGTAGCGGATCACGACCACATCGCCCTCTTTGACTTTTCCGGCAAGGATGCCGATTCCGGCGTCTTCTTCGCTTTCAAAGACTACTGCGGGACCTTTGTGTTTGAGCATCTTCGGAGAAACGCCGGCGGTCTTGACGACACAGCCTTTTTCCGCAAGATTGCCGAACAGAATGGAAAGCCCGCCGGATTTGCTGTAAGGATTGTCGATCGTATGGATCACGGTGCCGTCCGCATCTGCCGCGGCGGCGACAAGTTCGCCGATGGTCTTTCCGGAAACGGTCATCTTATCGGGGTTGAAGAAGACGCCTTTCTGCTTGATGACTTCCTTGATGATCGCCATGATTCCGCCGACGCGGTGGACGTCTTCGATATGATAGTTGCAGGACGGAGAGACTTTGCAGATATGGGGCGTGCTCTTGCTGATCTTGTCGATTTTGGCAAGGTCGAGCTTGATTCCTGCTTCGCGGGCGACTGCGAGCGTGTGCAGAATGGTGTTGGAGCTCCCCCCCATCGCCATATCGAGAGTCAGCGCATTGTGGAAAGCGTCGGTGTCTGCGATGTCGCGCGGGAGAGGTCCGTTTTCTTTCGCCATCTCGACGACGCGTTTTGCGGCGGCTTTCCAGAGTTTCCTGCGGTCATGGCTGGTGGCGACGATGGTACCGTTGCCGGGCAGGGCGAGCCCGAGCGCTTCGCAGAGGCAGTTCATGGAGTTCGCCGTGAACATGCCGGAACAGGAGCCGCAGGTCGGGCAGGCTTTCTTTTCAAGTTCGTCGAGTCCCTTCTGGTCGAGTTGCCCGACTTTCATTTTTCCGATTCCTTCGAAGATTGAGATGAGGTCGCAGGCGGTGCCGTCGGAGAGTTTTCCGGCTTCCATCGGGCCGCCGGATGCGAAGATGGTCGGGATGTTGACGCGCATTGCGCCCATGAGCATTCCGGGAACGACCTTATCGCAGTTCGGAATGCAGATCATGGCATCGAACGGATGCGCCGTCGCCATGGATTCCACGCAGTCCGCAATGAGTTCGCGGCTGGGGAGGGAGAACTTCATTCCCTGATGACCCATTGCGATGCCGTCGCAGATTGCGATGGTGTTGAATTCAAAGGGGACGCCACCCGCTTTGCGGATCTCGTCACAGATATATTTGCCGACTTTGTTGAGGTGGCAGTGCCCGGGGACAACCGCGGAGTAGGAGTTGCATACGCCGATGAAAGGTTTGGAAAAATCTCTTTTTTTCAGACCCGTCGCTCTGAACAAAGCTCTGTGCGGAGCTCTCTCGACGCCGCTCTTCATGATGTCACTTCTCATTTTTTACCTTTCAATATGGCTTCAATGGTTGAAATTTTGCCGTAAAATGCCATAATAACTGGTTAATTCTGGTTTACGGTGTATTGTAATATAGCA
>CAYTKK010000129.1:0-4108 GCA_964438355.1 uncultured Lachnospiraceae bacterium
CAAAAGCTTTTATTCAAAATAAAACGTAGCCGCGTCCGATAATATCAGCGAGCATCGACGCTATCGGCGCAAAAAAGAGGTAACCGAAATAAACAATGAAAATCTGTGTTATACAACCGAAATATTCTTTTGACGAAAATGACATCGACAAGTGCTTTAACGAGCTTTTGTCATTGCTTGACGAATGCGACGACAGCATGGATTTAATCGTCCTTCCCGAATACAGCGACGCGCTTGCCGACGTAAAAGGAAAGGACGGATTTTACAATGCCGTAAAGCGATACAATTCAGTCCTTTTGCGCAAAGCAAGCGAAACGGCTAAACGCTGCGATTCTTTACTTTTCGTTAACGCCGGACACAAAACGGAAAACGGTATACGCAACACCACGTACGCGATTGACAGAAGCGGAAACGTCATAGGCAAGTACTTCAAGGCACACCCCGCTCCCAGCGAGGTAAAAACCGACGCCGACGGCGGTCACGAACTTGACGTATCGTACAGTTACGAGCCTTCTTCTCCGTATATTTTGGAACTCGAAGGATTACGATTTGCGTTTCTTACTTGTTACGATTTTTATTTTTACGAGAACTTTGCCAAAATCGCACGCGAAAACGCGGATATCATCATAGGCTGCTCGTTGCAACGCACCGACACACACAAAGCGCTTTCGATCATCAATAAGTTTCTTTGCTACAACACAAACGCGTACTTGGTTCGCGCTTCCGTTTCTCTCGGCGAAACTTCTTCGCTGTGCGGATGCAGTATGGTCGTTTCGCCAAAAGGCGAGACTTTACTTAATATGAAAAACGTCGTGGGTCTAGGCTTTTGCGAAATTAACCCGAAAGACAAATATTATAAGCCGGCAGGGTATTTAGGCAAACCGAAATCGCATTACGAATACATAGAGGAGGGTCGCAGACCTTGGCTCTATCGCAACGGCGGCGCGAGCGTCGTTCCCTTCGACGACGTTATGAAATATCCACGACTTTGCGCGCACCGCGGTTTTAACACGGTTGCTCCCGAAAACAGTATGCCTGCGTTTGGCGCGGCTGTCGCTCTCGGCGCGCAGGAAATAGAATTCGATTTATGGTCGACAAGCGACGGCGTTTTGGTTTCCTGTCACGACTCCACTCTCGACAGAGTAAGCGACGGACACGGAAAAATATACGACCATACGTACGAAGAACTTTTGCGACTTGACTTCGGCGCAAAGTACGGCGAAAAATTCAAAGGCTTAAAAATTCCCACGTTCGAAGAAATTTTACAAAAATTTGCCGGACGCGTAATAATGAACATTCACGTAAAAATTTGGGATGTCGCACTCGAAAATCCCATGATAGAGGAAATCGTCGCGCTTATTCGCAAATACGACTGCGAAAAGCACGTCTACTTTATGACGACCAACGACGAAATTATTAAGAAGATAAAAGCCTACGATCCCGACCTTAAAATTTGCGTCGGTTGGAACGGCGATAAAAGTCCGCTGTCAATCGTCGACCGCGCGATTGCGCTAGGCGCGTATAAAGTTCAACTTTTCAAGCCGTATTTCAATCAAGAAAGCGTCGACAAAGCACACGCGCACGGTATTTTGTGCAACGTTTTCTTCGCCGATACGCCGGAAGAAGCAAAACGCTATTTCGAAATGGGTATAGACACCGTTTTGACAAACGATTATTTGACTATTTACAACGCGGTAAAAGACGATTTTCTCAAATAAAAACTTAATAACGCCAGGCTCCGAAATAACGAGCGTCCGTTCTTGTTCGTTATATGATTGCACCGACTTAACAAACGTTCAAACGCTTTTATAAAGTCGAACGAAAATCAGTCAATCAAAAAAGTTCTTACAACATTGTTTTATTTTTAATAACAAAATTACCTATTGCGAGGAATCAACATGAAACATATCTACAAAGACGGAAAAATCGTCGTTCAAGACAATTATTTTTCGGATACGGTTTATCACGTCTCCAACGAACGCATTAGCGTGATTTTCGATGGCAAAGGCGCGATTTCAAGTTATGCTCCCGCCAACGAATCCGATATGTTAAACAGCTGCGTTTCGCTGTTTAACAACGGCAACCCCATCGACGTTTACACGGAAAAAATCGTCGAAATGCTGGGAAGAAGCCAAACCGTCACCATTCGTCTCGACCGAGCGACGTTGAAAATCGAACAATTTTTAAGCGCTTCGGTAAACGGCGTTTTCACCGCTTACTCTCTTTTATCCGATAACGCGAACGAAATCGTAACGGTAAGTCTATGCTTACACAAATCGCCACCGAATTTCGTCATCAACGGCGGCAACGAACTCACGTGCGATAATTTTTACTTCGGCGCGAACACCGAAATAGATTATATTTCACTTAACAGGTCGATATATTTCACGATTACGCCCGCCAAACGGGTATTAACCTTCATTTCTTTAGGCGACTCTGCCGAGCGCATTTTCCCCTCCGAAGCGACGTTCGAAGCCTACGAACAGGCTATGCGCGACGAAATAGCCTCCGTTTTCGTTCCCGAGAATCTTTCCGAGGAACAAAAAGCTTTGTTTTTTAGCGCTTACTTTTGTTCTTTGGAAAATTACAAATGCCTTGGCGACTACAAAGCCTTTATGGCAGGGCACCGCTACCTGTTGCCAATGCGCTCGTATTACCGCGATTCGTACTATACGGTACTGCCGATGTACCGCGACAAAACGGAGCTGGTGAAAAATCAGATTATGACGCTGGCAAAAGGAATCCGCGCAAACGGCGATTGCCCGTCGGCGGTAAAATCGGACTATTCCGAGTGGTGGGGAAATCATTACGACAGTCCGTCTTTTTTCGTGATGATGATATACGACTACGTAAAATATTCAAAAAATTTCGCTATTTTAAGTGAGACAATCAACGGCGAAACCGTTTTACAAAAGGCGGAAAACGCAATTAAAAAGCTTTCCTCTTTCGCAGACAAAACCTCTCTTATTTACAAAGAAGGTCCATACAATCAGCGCGACTGGGCGGACGAAGTAAACCGAAACGGCTACGTTACCTACAACGAAATTTTATACGCCAGAGCATTATTCTGTCTGTCAAGTTTATACGGCGCTATGGGCGACAAGAGCAAAAAAGAGCTGTACGGGGCGTGGTTCAGAAAGGTCAAAACGGCAATCAACGATATACTTTGGGACGAAGACTCTGGACATTACGTCAACTTCAAGGACAAAGACTTTACCGAACGAAATCTTTCCATAGATACTTGTTTTGCCGCGCTTTTCGATATCGCCCCCACGGAAAGAGCGAAACAAATGCTGAAACAAATGGAAAGCGTACTGGAAACAAGAAACAACTCAACTCAAAAAGCCGGCGACTACGGAGTTATGTGCGTCTTTCCGTTCTATTCGCGAATCGACGAGGCAAGAAACAAATCGAGTCAGCCGTACTATTATCACAACGGCGGCAACTGGCCGTATTTATCGGCGATGTACGCGGCGGCAAAACGAAAATATGGTATGGAATATCGTTACGCCCTCGAAAGCTGGTTCGACTATAACGTGCGTCACGGCAATTACACGCCGATAGAATTTTTCTCGCCGCCGCAAAAAGACGGTTCTCTGCTTCAAGCTTGGTCGGGCGTAGCCGCTTTCGTTATGGACGAGGAACTTAGCCGAGATTTTTGGGATAACGACCTATAAAAGCGGCAACAAACTATTTTCAGAACAAATATAATGGAAAAGAACAGTAACAAACAAACGAACAATTACTCGCTTTTTACGTCTAAATTAAACAAATGTGCCGCTCCGTTCGACGCTAACGACGTCAGTATGATAAATTTCCGTATTGACGGCGAAAAAATCAGCGTTCTACTGGCTTTGCACGATTGCGATAACTATTTTTCGGAGGCGGACAAACGTATTCCGATTCTAAACGGCGTATACAGGGGTGTGCGTATTAATGAAATACATATTCCTAGCGGCTTCGATTTTCGGAATGTTGTCGTTGTCGATTTCGCCTGTAATGCCGACCGAGAAATAAGCATTACGCTCGAACTTTACCCCGAGTGCCGTTTTTCGGTAAAATTTTCTTTCGAAAAATATTGCTGGTCGATAAGGAAAATCATATCGGT
>CAYTKK010000130.1:0-3963 GCA_964438355.1 uncultured Lachnospiraceae bacterium
AACTTCTGCTACTCGGTATTATTACAGTGAAAGTAACCCGTTCGAGGGCGAAAACGCGGTGACGGAAGGTAATTACTGGCACTATGACGAAAGCGGAAATATAGTAGAGTGGTAGTAAACGCCGCTAGACCAAATAAGAAGAAATATGGGAGGAAAAGTATGAAAAAGAAATTTTTTGCAATCGTTCTTTGTTTTGCCGTAGCGCTTGTATGCGCGTTTATGCTTTCGGCGTGCGGAGACGAAAGAAACAGCGGAAACAATGAAATCGAAAATATAGACTGGACCACGGTATACACACTGGACGGCGGCACGGTAACCGGACTAACCGACTACGGAAAAACGCTCTCCGCCTTCGTAATTCCGTCCGAAATAGGAGAAGCACGAATTACCGCCATCGGCGACCGAGCGTTTTACGAATGCGATAACCTAACAAGCGTAGCAATAGCCGACAGCGTGACAAGCATCGGTAACGCCGCATTCTACGATTGCACCCGATTATCAAGCGTAACCATAGGTAACGGCGTAACGAGCATCGGCGCTCGAGCGTTCTACGATTGCAGAAATTTAATAAGCATAACGGTCCCGCAAAACATAACGAGCATCGGCGAGTATGCGTTCGGGAATTGCGATAAACTTGTAGAAATAATAAATAAGAGCACCCTAAATATCGAAAAGAAAAGTAATGACTATGGCTACATAGGTCGTTATGCTTTGTACGTTCACGACGGCGCAAGCAAAATCGTAAACAAGGACGGCTTTCGATTTATTACCGACGAAGAGGGAAACAATTATCTTCTCGGATACATAGGCACGAATACCGCGCTAACATTACCGAAAAATTATAACGGTAAAAGTTACGAACTCTACGATTTTGCGTTCGCTTACAGTACTATAACAAGCGCAACTATCCCCGATAACCTCACAAGCATCTCTAATAGCGCGTTTGCAGGGTGCTCAAATCTACAAAACATAACACTGAACGACAGCGTAACCACCATTGGTTGGACTGCTTTCCATGGCTGCACCAGCCTAACAAGCATAACCATACCTAAGAATATAGAGGAAATCGGCGAGTATGCGTTCGGAGATTGCTATAAGCTGGTAGAAGTAATCAACAAAAGCGACTTGGATATAATACAAAACGGTAGTAACGGCGCTGTAGCAAATTATGCGTTGTACGTCCACGACGGCGCAAGCAAAATCGTAAACAAGGACGGCTTTCAATTTATCACCGACAAGGACGGAAACAATTATCTGCTTGGTTACATTGGCACGAACACCGCGCTAACACTGCCGCAAAGTCATAACGGTAAAAACTATGCGGTTTACAAATATGCATTCTCCGGTTGCACCAACCTGACAAGTATAACGATACCCGACAGCGTAAAAAGTATCGGTGAATCCGCGTTCAAGGATTGCTCCAGCTTAACGAAAGTAAACTACACGGGAACAATCGACAACTGGGTACAAATAGAGTTTAGTAATTCTTATTCCAATCCGTTATATAAAGCCAAGAATTTATATATAAACAATGAATTAGTAACCGAAGCAAATATTACAACGGCTACTAAGATAAACAATTACGCGTTCTCCGGTTGCACCGGTCTAACGGACGTAACGATAGGTAGCAGCGTATCAAGTATAGGTGTTTGGGCGTTCGAGGGATGTGAGGATTTAACGAGCGCAACAATCGGGGATAGCGTAACGATTATCGGCTATCAAGCATTCCGCGGTTGCACCGGTTTAACAAGCATAGATATACCTAATAGCGTAACGAGTATCGGCCATCAACCATTCTCCGACTGCACTAACCTAACGTATAATACGTATAATAACGCCAAATATCTCGCTAGCGGCGATAACCTTTATTTTGCGCTTATCGAAGCCACGTCAACCGATATTACCACTTGCGAAATAAACGAAAATTGTAAAGTCGTCGCCGTTGCCGCATTCAACGATTGTACCGCTCTTGCAAGTATAACGATACCGAGCAGCATAACAAATATCGGCGCTTCCGTATTCGATGGTTGCAAAGGGTTAACAAGCGTATACTACACAGGAACAATCGACCAATGGGCAGAAATAGAGTTCGATCATAATTCTTCCAATCCGTTATATTACGCTAAGAACTTATATATAAACAATGAATTAGTAACGGAAGCAAATATTACGACGGCTACTAAGATAAACGATTATGCATTCAATGGCTGTGGACTAACAAGCGTAACGATTGGTGCTAGCGTAACAAGCATCGGGAAATGGGCGTTCCACGGTTGCGCCGGTTTAACAAGCGTAACGATAGGTGAAAGCGTAACGAGTATAGGTGGGTTTGCGTTTTATATGTGTACCGGTTTAACAAGCATAGATATACCTAATAGCGTAACAAGTATAGGCGATAGAGCGTTCTATCATTGCAGCAAATTAACGAACGTAACAATCGGAAGCGGAGTAACGAACATTGGCGCCAAAGCGTTCATTGCTTGTAGCGCTTTAACAAGCATTACTGTAAGCGAAAACAACAAGCGTTACTCTAGCGTTAACGGCATAATCTACAACAAGGCGCAAACGGAATTAGTATATGTTCTCGAATCAATAAGCGGAGCGGTAACCCTGCCCGATACCGTAACCGACATACCCGATAGCGCGTTCAGTGATTGTAAAAAATTAACAAGCATAACAATCGGTAATGGCGTAACGAGTATAGGTAGAGAGGCGTTCTCGTTTTGCTATGATTTAACAAGCGTAACGATAGGGCAAAACGTAACGAGTATCGGTAATAATGCGTTTTTTGGATGCAATAGCCTTAAAAAAGTATACTATAACGGAACTGCTTCCGAATGGGACGAAATAATCATCAGTTCGAGCAACTCCAAATTAACTTCCGCGACGAGGTATTATTATAGCGAGAATCAGCCGACGGAAAACGGTAATTACTGGCACTATGACGAAAGCGGCAACATAGTAGAGTGGCAGTAATCGCCGCTAAGCAGAAAAATCAAGAAGAAATGTGGGAGGACAATATGAAAAAGAAGTTATTTGCAATCGTTCTTTGTTTTGCCGTGGCGCTTACGTGCGCGTTCACGCTATCTGCATGCGGCGAAAGCGCATTTAAGGTAAATTTTATCGTTGACGGCGCAATTTACGATACGGTAAGCACAAACGGCAACGAAAACATTCAGATGCCCGACGATCCGACCAAAGACGGATTTACGTTCAAAGGTTGGTATCTAGACAAGGACGTGTGGGAGCAGTCCTTTACGTCCGAATCGCTGGCTAACGAAACACTCACCGGCAACTTAAAGGTGTATGCGAAGTGGAAATCCGATACGCCCGAATACAATGTCCCCAGCGAAGGGTTGGCGTACACGTTAAACCCCGACGGAGAGTCGTATGCCGTTTCCGGGATAGGTACTTGTACGGATACCGTTCTCGTTATTCCTGGCACTTACAACGATAAACCTGTAACGAGTATAGGTTATGAAGCGTTCAGAAATGCAACAAGCTTTTCGTGCGTAATTATGCCGGACAGTATAACGAATATAGGGGAGAGCGCGTTCAACTCTTCAGCTATAACAAGCGTAACTATCGGAAGTAACGTAACGACCATCGGTGACAGCGCGTTCACCTATTGCTTCGGTCTAACAAGCGTGACTATACCCGAAAACGTAACGAGTATCGGAAATTCGGCGTTTACTACCTGTCCGCGCCTTGTAGAAATAATAAACAAGAGTAGCTTGGACATCAAAAAAGGGGAGAACGATAACGGCTACGCAGGACAAAGCGCTTTGTGTGTGCATAACGGCACAAGCAAAATCGTAACAAAGAACGGCTATCAGTTCATTACGGACGATGAAGGAATAAATTATTTAATAGGCTACACAGGCTCAAATAATTCGTCCCTTGTTTTACCGCAAAACTACAACAATCAAAGCTATAAAATTCGCAGTTATGCGTTTTTACTTC
>CAYTKK010000131.1:0-3873 GCA_964438355.1 uncultured Lachnospiraceae bacterium
AACCGCACCGTATTTAGTCATTACGGTACAACCTTCCACAATAGGCAAAATATCGCGTTGAACGCCTTCTCTCGATACATCCGGAGATCCGTGACCACCACCCGAACTTGCTATTTTATCTATTTCGTCAATAAATATAATTCCTTCTTGCTCTGCCCTACGCAATCCCTCGGTAGTTATTGCGTCCATATCAATTCGTTTTTCGGCTTCCTGTTCGGTAAAATATTTAACAGCTTCCTTCACTGTCACCTTACGACGCTTTTTCTTTTTGGGCATTATTCCGCCAAGAATATCTCCGATATTAATTGACGTTCCACTACCGGGAATAAGTTCCATCGGCTTACTCGATTCGTCAACTTCTATCTCCAAAGCATGACCGTCTAATTTACCCTCGTTATATTCTGCCTGAACCTGAGCTCTGATAACGTCTTCCGATTGGTCGGGGTTCTTCTTTTTACGCGATACAACAAGCGCGTCAATTATCTTGCGCTCGGCAACACCCCTGGATATTTCCTCAACTTCAGCCATCTTTTCGTCTTTAACGAGCCGAATAGCAACCTCAGCCAAATCACGAATCATTGATTCCACGTCACGCCCGACATAGCCAACTTCCGTAAATTTAGTTGCCTCGACTTTTACAAACGGCGCTTTTACTAACTTCGCAAGACGACGAGCTATCTCTGTTTTTCCTACGCCCGTAGGTCCCTGCATTATTATATTTTTTGGAGTTATCTCATCTCGAATTTCTTCCGGCAGTTGCGAACGACGATAACGATTACGTAAAGCTATCGCAACCGCGCGCTTTGCCTCGCCTTGACCGATGATATATCTATCAAGCTCAGATACTATTTGTTTCGGTGTAAGCTGCATTCTAAGCCTCCTCTATTGTTATGTTTCCATTAGTAAATATACACAACTCACTCGCTACTTTCATCGCTTCCGTAGCAATTTCACGTGCACTCATATCGGTATTTCGAATAAGTGCGCGAGCCGCGCTTAGTGCGTAATTACCGCCGCTTCCGATAGCACAAACACCGTTTTCCGGTTGAATGACGTTACCGGTTCCGTCAAGCACAAGCATATCTGTTTTATCCGCAACAATCATCATCGCTTCCAATTGACGTAACGCCTTATCACCGCGCCATTGTTGCGCAAGGGCAACCGCACTGCGCATAAGATTTCCACCGTATTTGGAAAGCATTTCCTCGAACTTTTCGGTGAGCGTAAAAGCGTCAGCAACAGAACCGGCAAACCCGACGACGACCTTATCGTTATACAGCCGTCTTACCTTTACCGCGTTTCCCTTCATTATATAAGTTTGCCCGCCCGTAACCTGTCCGTCGCCGGCAATTACGGTGCTTCCGTTTCTGGAAACGCCGACAATCGTAGTTCCTCTGATTTCCATTGTCAATACACTCCTTAATATACATTTTAGTCCAAGTCGTAAACCACACACTTACTTTTTAATTGTAACACGACCAAGAAAATAAAGCAATCAAATATCAAACATAGTAAATTCAAGTCCGAAAAGTTTGCCTTGTTTTTATATTTTCAATGTTTTTAACAACTAAACGCACATAAAACAAGACGCCTGATTCAATCACCGTAAACGCGAGTTTTCAAAAAGAAAGAAACACTAACTACAAAATGGCGTCTAATGCAGCTTTCAAATCCGCCAAACCACGCTCGGTAAACATCAATTTTTTTCTGCTTTTATCTTTAATATTCTCATTAAGCGGCGGCAGTAATCCGAAGTTTGCATTCATAGGTTGGAAATCAGTATTTTCCTTTTCCAAATATGCGGCAAGCGCTCCGGTAATAGTAGTCAACGGAAAAGCAGCACAGGGTTTACCGTTAATCGCACGCGATACGTTGATTGCCGAAACCAGTCCGCTCATAATACTCTCGACGTACCCCTCAACTCCGGAAAGCTGTCCGACAATATAGGTTTTCGGGTATTTCTTCGTAGCAAAATTCTTATTAAGAATATGCGGCGCGTTTATATAAGTATTGCGATGCATAAAGCCGTATCTGGCAAATTCGGCATTAGCAAGGGCGGGAATCATTCTAAAAACTCGTTCCTGCTCCGAAAACTTTAAGTTCGTTTGAAAACCTACGATATTAAATTGAGCGCCCGCCGTGTTTTCTCGACGCAACTGAACAACCGCATACGGACGTTTACCGGTATTATCGCGAAATCCGACCGGACGCATAGGTCCGAAACGCAAGGTATCGACTCCGCGTTTCGCCATCGCTTCTACAGGCATACAGCCTTCAAAAACATCGGATTTTTCAAATTCCTTTAACACCGCACACTCGGCATTTACGAGCGCTGAATAAAACGCAAGGTACTTATCTTTATCCATCGGACAATTTACATAGTCACTCTCACCCTTTCCGTAACGATCGGCAGAAAAGGTCTTCGAGTAATCAATGCTTGCCGCGTCAATAATAGGAGCTGCCGCATCAAAAAAGTGTAGTCCGTTTTCGTTAAATTCTGCCGTCAGCCTGTCTGCAAACGGCGCAAGCGTTAACGGTCCCGTAGCTATAATGGTATACGCACTCTTATCCCAATCAACCATCTCGCGCGACAAAACGGTTATATTCGAGTTTTGTTTTACGGTGGCCGTAACGGCATCGGAAAACTTTTCCCGGTCAACAGCAAGAGCACTACCCGCAGGAACCTTAACGGCATCAGCAATAGCAATCAGTTCGCACCCCAAAATGCGGAGTTCCTCTTTAAGCATTCCGGAAGCAGTAGTCGGCAAATCGCTCTTCAAAGAATTACTGCACACCAATTCGCCAAGTTTGTCGGAATGATGCGCCGCTGTTCGCTTTATCGGCTTACATTCGATAAGTTCTACCTTTATTCCGCGCTTTGCGAGTTGAAGCGCGGCTTCGCTTCCTGCCAATCCACCGCCGATAACGATAATTTTCGTATCGCTCATTGCTTGTCCGCTCTCTTTTTGTAATCGCATGTCTTATTTGAACAACGCAAAAACTCGCCGTCTTTCCCACGCTTGATAATCATATATGCTCCACACTCAGGACATTTTTCCTTTGCGACAATATCATAAGACATAAAATCGCATTCGGGATAACCGGTACAACCGTAAAAAGCAGAACGCTTTGTTATAACTTTTTTAAGCGGTTTTCCGCAAACGGGACAATTTCCGTAATCTCCGCCGTCCGCATTCTTTTCCAAGTTCCTAATATTTTTGCACACAGGATAACCGGAACACGCCAAAAACTCGCCATACTTACCGGTCCTTACAACCATAGGCTTTCCGCATTTCTCACAAATGGCAACCGGTTGCTTAGAATCGTCCACAGCAACATCCAAAACTTTATCCAATTTAATTTCAACTTTTTCCGTTTCAGGACGCAATGAAAATGAGGTATCTGCAGGTGCAGAAAATGATTTTCCGCCATCAAGCGACGCGGTATTTCTACATTTCGGAAAATTCGGACATGCTAAAAATTTACCGAATTTACCGTTTTTTATTACCATAAGCGCGCCACACTTTTCGCATCGGATATCAGATACCTCGTCCTTTGCTTTCAACGAAAACGAATCGCCGTTTGCAGCTGCGATTTTATCTTCCAAACCGTCATAAAATTCCCCGACAACATTCTGCCATATTTTACCGCCAAATTCTATATCGTCGAGCTTTTCTTCCATGTTCGCAGTAAACTGAACATCCATAATTTCAGGAAAATAGCGCACCAGCATATCCGTAACTTCTTCGCCTAATGACGTCGATTTCAAATACTTGCCTTCCTTAACGATATACTCGCGAGACAATAATAACGTAACGGTAGGTACGTATGTTGCAGGGCGCCCGATACCCTTTTCTTCCATCAGTTTAACGA
>CAYTKK010000132.1:0-3871 GCA_964438355.1 uncultured Lachnospiraceae bacterium
TATACTGAATTTATTAATTATTTGAAAAAGAATAGTGGCGATTTAAGACTTTATTATAAAGCCGATAATTTGAAGTATTGTTATGTTGAATTAGTATCGTTAAGTAAAACCGAACTTGAAAGTGGAGTGCTTCAATGTAATGTTACTTTTGATAAATTATCGATGTGGTTAAATAGAAATACAAGCACTATAAGTGTGAATGAAAATACACAAAATAAGGTTTATTCATATACTTATCCTTATACTTACTCGATTTCATATAATGGTTCAATAACTGTTGTTAATTCTGGATGCACTAAAGCACCAATTAAAATTGAAATAACGGGTAAATGTAAAAATCCTACTGTTCAAATTATAAAGAATAATGAAGTAGTAAGTCAGATGAGGTTATTAATTGAATCAACTTCTATAACTGATGTAATTGTTGTAAATGCTATTCCTACTGAACAAGAGATGACTTTAACATCAAATGGAGTGGTTAGTGATATTTATGGTAATCAAGATTTTAATTATGATAATTTCTTATATTTACCAATAGGCACTTACACTATTAAATTTGATGCTGGAGTAAGTGAAAAAACAAAATGCAAAATTACTTTTATTGAAATGTTTGAGGGAAATTAATATGGAGTTAGTTGTATTAGATATTAGAACTTTGGAAGTTAAATACCACGCTTTAATAAATGATGATTTTGAAATAATAGTAGATTCAGTTATTTATCAAAAGTCGATATTTAACATTAATAAATCTTCAGTTAATGCAGAAATAGGAGATATTGTTTATGTTAGAGGCTTACCTTTTACTTATTTAGGAATTATAGAATCAATATCAAATGAAGAAGAATATGTTACTAAAATTGAAGTAAATGATTTCTCATCACTTTTTGATATTGAAGTACCTGTGTCATCTTATAGTGGAGATTTATGTGTGTTTCTAATGAATCTAATAAAAAATGCATTTAAGAATAATGTCGATTCTTATCAGAATTTGAGTTATTTAAATATAAGAAAGTCAAGTGTGATAAACGGTACATTAACTTATGATGGGACAGAACTTGTGTCAATTACTGAAATAAGTGAAGTTTTATCTAAAAGATATGGCATTAGATTTTCTTATTCACTTGATATTGATTTTGAAGGAATAATTCAGGGAATTAATGTTGATATTGTAGGTGTTACAAAAGGATTAAAAATTAAAAGTAATTTACCAAGTATTAGAGATTTAGAAATCACTGATTCAAATAAACAGGGCTCAAATAAAATAGTCTTTTATCCAAGTAGTGAAAATGCCACTTATAAAAGCACTGTTATTTATTATTTATATAATGATGGAACAATAGGTATTTCATCAACGGATAAAAGAAGATATAAAAATGTTAAATCAATCAGTCAGTTTTATTCTGATAATGATTACTCATCGTTATATACAAAAGCGACAAGTGAATTATTAAAAAGTAATTTAGAACATAATATTGAATTTAAAATCAGTATGGATAACAAGATAGTAGTTCCATTTAAAAACTTATGTTTAGGAGATTATGTGGAATTCATTACTGAGAAAAAGACTTATTCAACAATGGTTACTCAATTATCACTTAAAGGAAATCTTTATGAGTGCACAGTTACACTTGGTGAGTATCGAATAAAACTTACAGATAAAATAAAACTTTTAGAGAAAAAATAGGAGGTAAAAATAATGGCATTACAAAAAATTACATTTGATGGAGCAAGTGTTACATCAAAAAAAGACGCTGATTTAAATCACCACTTAGGAGGACTTATACCAGCTGGAATTATATCAGGACTTGGAAGTGAATGTAGTGTATCTGTAGCAAATAATTATATTACATTTCAAGATGGATATGTCCAAGTGTATGGAAGAAGAATTTATGTTGAAGCAGGTAGTCAAGTTTATGTTTCACTCGATTCTACTAAATATGGTTATGTTGTTGTTGAAGTAAATTTATCATCAAATACAGTTAATCTAAAAACAATAGAAACAACATCTACATCATATCCTACACTTACTCAGCAAGACTTAAGCAGAACTGGAACGATTTATCAATTTCCTATTGCTAAATATAAGAAAACTACTTCATCGATAACATTAACTTCTGGATTTACTCCAACCTACATTAAACCTGGACTTAGAACTGTTACAAAAAAATTAAAGAGTAAATATAAATTATTTGAAACTGCATCGTATGAGAGTCTTGATAGCGTGGAATTTGATATTTCTGATATTCCGTATAATTCAATGATTTATATTGTTTTTGCAACAGTTGATACAATGAATTATGGTGGTTTTTCTCAGATATGTGGAACATTTACTTTAAATTCGAGTTTATTAAGTTGGACTTATGGATATTTGCCACTTAGAAGTACAGCAAACTATGGACAAACATCTGAGGTACTAATTGGTATGGCAGGTAATTATGGTTCATTAAAATTTACAAAACAGTCAGGAGTAAATAATTATCCTAATGCTGTTTATATTTATTATGAAGATTTGGAGGAGGTGTAGTAATGAACGGAACTGATATAGTGCTAACAATTATTAGTGTTTTAGGAACATTATCTAGTATATTGTTTGCATATTTAGCTTTTAAAAGAAATGACAAAAAGGACACTCAAGCTGAAGCAAAATCAGAGGGTGTCCTTTTAAGTGAAATTGGTTATATTAAATCTTCAATTGATAGGATTGAAAAGAACCTAGATAGACTTGAAGAAAGATATTCATCCTTATCAAATAAAATCGTTAAGGTTGAAGAGAGCGTTGCTCAAGCTCATCAAAGAATAACTGAGCATATAAATGATATTACAAAACATGGAGGACATCATTATGAATGATATTTTATTAAACATATTATCAGTAGTAGTTACATCGATTATTTTACCATTAATAACTTATGCAGGTGCTAGGCTAATTAGTTATTTAAATTCAAAAATCAAAGATGAGAATGCTAAACAAATTTTATCTAATGCTACAGAAATAGTAGTTAATTCAGTTAAGGCTGTACTTCAAACTTATGTAGATACTTTAAAGAAAAATGGATCATTTGATGAAGCGAGTCAAAAACTAGCATTACTTAAAGCAAAAGATATAGCATTATCTCAAATGACTGATGATGTAAAAGAATTCATAGAAAATAATTATGGTTCTTTAGATTCTTGGCTTACTACAATGATAGAAGCAACTATAAATACTTTAAAGAATAAATAAGAATTATCCCACTTGGTTCTATGACTTGGGTGGGATTTTTTTTGATGCTTAAATGTTGACATGTTGCAAAAAAGTGATAAAATATAATGATTTATTAGAATAAATAATAAATGGGTGGCTTGGGATCAGAAAGGATAACAATATGAGTAATTTTAAGTATGTTACAAAAAAAGAATACCAACCTGTAAAGAATGAATTGATTGAATTAATTAATTTAGTTCAAGATGAAGTGAGAGAGCATTTTACTTTTAGGTATGATTTTATTGGAAGTGCATCAAGGAATATGATAACTCGTGATGAAAAATCAAATACAGGTTATGATTTCGATGTCAATATTAGAGTTAATGATGACGATAATGAATACTCTGCAAAAAAAATTAAACAAATTTTACGCTTGGGATTTGATAAGCATTCAAAAAAATTTAATTATGATTTCAGTGAGGATAGCAAGAGAGTTATTACCATAAAGGTTAAAGATAAGAAAAATTCTAGAATATTGCATAGTTGCGATTTTGCTATTGTCCACGATTATATTGATGAAAATGGGTATGAATGCCAAGAATACATACATTTTAATAAAAAACAAAATACTTATGAGTGGCAAGAACAACCTGACGGATTTTATATGCTTCCTGAAAAAATAGAATG
>CAYTKK010000133.1:0-3856 GCA_964438355.1 uncultured Lachnospiraceae bacterium
ATCGGGCAAATTGAGCTTTTTTACGTCATCCATAAGGTCCTCGCCGTAATGAGCCTCGATTGCCTCCCAGTCGAGCGTTTCCTTTTTCGCCTTTACGCTTTCAAGACGCGTAAGGTTATGATACATCGTCGAGCAAACAAGCGTAGCCACGCCCACCTTTTTTCCGTGGAAGTCGGAAATAACTCCACGCTGAAGCTTTTTGCATTCCCAATAGTGAGAAATGATGTGTTCTGCGCCTGAAGCCGGACGAGTGCATTTTGCAAGCTGCATAGCGCAACCGGTAAGAACCAAAGCCTCCATAACCGCGCCTGCCGCCTCGGGATTGTTGGTCTGAACCTTATCCGCAAGAGCAACCATCTTTGCTACGGCGTCGCGTACGAACTGAGCGACTCGCTCGCAATAATAGTCGCCGTGAAGAATGTTTGCCACTCTCCAGTCGGCAATTCCTATATATTTTGCCATAACGTCGCCGAAGCCTGCCGCCTTAAGAACCGCGGGCGATTCGGCAAGTATCTTCGTATCCGCGATAATTATCTTGGGTTGACGGCACTGCACGGAAATCTTGAAGCCGCCGAACATAATAGGAGCGCTGTCCGAAGCGAATCCGTCCATACTGGGCGCGGTAGCAACGATCGCAAGAGGCTTGTTTTCCAAATACGACGAATACCTACAAATATCGTTTATCGAGCCGGTACCCACGCTCAACAATCCGTCCGCGTGCGACAATATAGTGCGAAGCTCGTTAACGTCCTCGATGGAAGCGACTTTTTTATCGTCGAACACGCGAAGCTCCACCGTAAAGCCTTCTCCTACAAGACGCTCGTAAAGTCCGCTCGTGACACGATAAGAGTTAACGTCGGCAACCATAAGTATCTTGGTCGGAAAGCCGCCTTTTTTAAGAATATCGCCGACTTTTACGATAATTCCCTCGCCGACTTCCAACGTTTCGAGATCTATTTTATGCTCGAGTCCGCATTCGCAATTCTCCATATCAGACACTATTTTTTTTAGGTCCATAGTACTCCTCCGATTTCATAACATATTTATTTTGCCGTTATTGCCCACAAAAGGCAAACTCGCCCGCCCGCAACAAGAGCAATTATATTTTACTACTATTCGCAACCGAAGTCAATTCTTTTCACACTTCACCGCGTTATTTCGGTATGCGATTTTACAAACAGCATTTGCTCTCGCTTACTCGCGCGAACCGTTCGTAACGCGGCTTAGAAGTTCGTCGAGCGGATTGTATCCCATCGACTTAAGCCTGTGCGTGCGAGCCACGACCTCCAAAATAACCGAAAGGTTACGCGCGGGTTTTACCGGGATTACGTATTTGGGCAAATCCGCGCCGAGTATATTATACGTGTGCGTCTCGTCGCCAAGACGATCGTATTCCTTTTTATCGTCCCACGGCTCCAATTCGGCGACCAAATCAATAACCTTATTTTGTCTGACAGAACCTGTACCGTACATCGCGCGAACGTCTATTATTCCTATGCCGCGCATCTCCATAAGATATCGTATCCCCTCGGGCGACGCGCCGACAAGTCTGTCGGATATTCTCTTGATATTTACCGCGTCGTCGGCAACAAGTCTGTGTCCGCGCTGAATAAGCTCGATTGCCGTTTCCGACTTACCTACGCCGCTGTGACCGACGATAAGTACGCCCACGCCGTATAAATCCATCAAAACGCCGTGTATCGTAATTTCGGGCGCAAGCAATTCGTTAAAGTAGATGCTTGCCTCGTTAATAAAAGCAGTCGCTCTTATCGCCGAATGAAAACAGTTGCGGTCGTATTTTTTTACCGCGGCAACCAGTTCGTCGGGCGGCGCCGTAACTGAGGTTATAATCAAACACGGAAAATCGTGTTGACACAATTTATCGCATGCCTTCGCTCTTTTTTCGGGCGTCATATTCAAAAGATACGACATTTCCTGCTCACCGATAACTTGTACGCGCTCGTTAGAAAAGTGCTTGTAATATCCGGCTAGCTGAAGTCCGGGGCGACTGATGTTAAACGTCGCGATGTGCATACTTCCGCTAGCGCAAGAATGAATCACATCTAAGCTCAACCTTTCACAAAAATCAGTGACTTTTACGTCGGTTTCGGTTTCTTGAAGCTCGATAAGCTGTTTTTTCCGCATTTTTTGTTTCTCCTGTTGTCGTATTTTTATAAAATAGGTTTTTATTGTAGCGGTTTTCGCGACAAAAGTAAATTATAATCGCATCTTAATCTGCACAAAACCTTTCTATAATGTCGCAAATTGCGTCGTCGTTGTTACTCGGCGCGATATAATCGGCCTCCGCCTTAAGTTCGGCTCGAGCGTTGGCAACCGCAACGCCCAGTCCCGCTACCCTTATCATCGAAAGGTCGTTCATATTATCGCCAACGGCTATGGTGTCGGCTACGTCAACGCCGAGTAAATCCGCCACCTCGACGAGAGAATTGCCCTTGCCTCCGCATTGCGGCACAAACTCAAGATACGTGTCGGACGAGGGATGAACTCGCACTCCGTCAAGTTTTTCATCGTCAAATATTTTCACGACCTCGTCCATTTTTTCCTTTGGAATAACGGCAAGCACCTTGACCGGATTAAAATCCGGATGAGCGTCCATATAATCGACAAGATTGCCGACGCGTTTTAATCTGACTCCCGTAAAGTAAACGTAATCGCGATTTATATCGTTGTATTCTTCGACATAGACGTAATCGAAATCGTAAGTGTGCACGTAATAGCCGAGTTCGTAACACTTCGCGATTATGTTGCGCGCGGCGCGATTATCGAGCAATTTCGCGTCAATAAACTCACCGTCGCGCCCAACGATGTGCCCGCCCTGAAAGCCGACGGCACTCACCTTTTGCCCGGAAATCCCGAGTTCGGGTAAATACGGAAATACGGAATGAGTCGGTCTACCCGTGCAAATAACGAAATTCCCGCCACGAGCGACGTAATCGCGTACAGCCGCTTTCGAACGTTCGCCCAAGGTCAAATCGTCTTTTAGAAAAGTCCCGTCAAAATCGGTAAAAATCAATTTGTATTTCATTCGCTTATTCTCCGATAATTCGCTTTCTTTACAACACAATTATACATCATAACGGCGTTTCGTTCAAGCGCTTTTAACTTTTATCGTTCTTTTTTCCTTGAAAATAATCGTATACGCTTTGCGCGGTCCTACGGTCTATTCCGCTGACGGACGCAATCGCTTCCAATCCGGCGTTCGATATTTCCTCCGCCGAGCCGAACGAACGAAGCAGTATCGCTCTTTTCTTTTCGCCCACGCCCTTTATTTGTTCAAGTTCGGACAACTGCCGTTTCGAACGTTTTTTCCGATGATACGTAACCGCGAAACGATGAGCTTCGTCGCGCACTCTTTGTAGCAGTTTAAGCGCGTTGTCGCGGCGCTCGAGCACTATGGGTAAGGGGGAAAACGGCGTATATATTTCCTCTTCTTTTTCGGCAAGCGCCACCATAGGCAAATTAAAGCCAAGTTCCTTCATCGCGGCTTGCGCGTACGAAAGCTGTCCTTTACCGCCGTCTATCACTATAAGATCGGGAAGCACGTCGAATCGTTCGTCGCCGGCAAGCGCCCTTGAAAGTCTGCGCGAAAGAACTTCCTTCATGCACGCGAAATCGTCCGACCCCTCCACGGTTTTAATGGCGTATTTGCGATATTCGCGCTTTGCAGCCGATCCGCCTACAAACACGGACTGCGAGGCAACCTTATCCGTCCCGCTTATATGAGAAATATCGTAACATTCTATCCGATGCGCGCTTTTAATTCCCAAAATATCCGCAAGGCGCTCGGTAGCGCCCACGGTCAACTCGTACTCGCGTTCTTCTTTTTGCTTATTTT
>CAYTKK010000134.1:0-3786 GCA_964438355.1 uncultured Lachnospiraceae bacterium
AAAGGCGATACGGTCGTAAAACATTTTTGTAAGGGAATAAAATGGTTTCCGATAATTCACCCGTATAACATAAAGCAATGGCAACGCGATAAAATCAGGAAAAAACTCGGACTGGATTGCTTTGACGATATTTATGCTAAGTATGACGAGCTTACGTTGTCGGAGGAAGAAAAATGAACGACGCGGAAAAAGATTTGAATTGCGGCGTAATTGCCGCGGTTAAAGACGAGGACGGACTCGCGGCGGCGCTGGAGACCGAAATCCCCGTGGTGTTTTTGCTTAAAAGCGACCTGCGTTACGTAAAGTCTATGGTTGAGCGTGCGCATGCAAGCGGGAAAAGCATTTTTCTTCACATCGACCTGATGGGCGGGATAGGAAAAGACGAAGCGGCTGTTCATTTTCTTGCCGAGCAGATTCGTCCCGACGGTATAATTACCACTAAAGCGGCGCTTATAAGGGCGGCGAAGGACGTTTCGCTCGCGTGCGTGTACAGAGTGTTTCTTATTGACTCTCAAGGACTGGAGTCGGCTGTATCCAACGTCGAGCGGCTTAAGCCTACGGCGGTGGAAATCATGCCCGGATTGATGCCCGAGATGGTAGAAAAGTTCTTGCCGGTATGTAAAAACGTAATTCTGGGCGGGTTGGTATCGCGCTCGTCGCAGGTAGAGCGCGGACTCGATTGCGGAGCCATAGCGGTTTCCACCTCGGTGCACGAGTTGTGGAACGAAAAATTCAAATAAAAAGGCAAAAAGGCGCTTAAATTATTGACATTTTTTCTCTTTGGATATAAAATTATGTTCGTCCGAATAGAAGAGTTTTAACCTTAAAACGTTTCGCCTTATTGCAAGAGAGTAAAGAGTCGCGGTAAGAGAACAAAAAACGGTTGTTTTTTGTCGCTGCGATTTTTTTATTTGTTCGGGAACTTATTTACGAAAAAACAAATTTAGTGGAGGTCATAATGACAAAAATCATCGTAATCGGCGGCGGAGTAATCGGCTGCTCGGTGGCGCGCGAGTTGACCGCTTATAAAGCGGACGTTACCGTTATCGAGCGCGGAAACGACGTTGCCGTCGGTACCAGCAAGGCAAACTCAGGAATAGTTCACGCCGGCTTCGACGCTCATCCGGGTACGAACAAAGCAAAGTTTAACGTTCTCGGTTCGAAAATGTTTGCCGAGACGGCTAAGGAACTTGAATTTCCTTATCGCAATAACGGAGCGTTTGTCCTTAATTTTTCCGAAGAGGGCAATAAAAAACTCGAGGAACTTTTGGCTCAAGGCGTCGAAAACGGAGTCGAGGGACTGAAAATTCTTACCGGCGACGAAGTTCGCGATATGGAGCCATCCGTCTCTGCGGAGGTAGTATCCGCGTTGTACGCGCCCACGTCCGGAATTGTCGGACCTTACGAAATGACTATCGCATATGCGGAGAACGCCGCAACGAACGGCGCTAGATTCGTATTCGAAACTACGGTTGAAAGGCTTGAGAAAAAGGACGATAAACTCGTAGTGGTTACAAACAACGGCAATTACGAGTGCGACGTTGTGGTAAACTGCGCGGGCGTTTATTCCGACGTTATCCACAACAGCATTTCCGCTAATAAAGAGCAAGTCGTCGCTAGAAAGGGCGAGTATATGCTTATGGATAAAAGTTGCGGTTATCTTGCAAACGCAACGCTGTTCCAGCTCCCTACCGCGATGGGTAAAGGCGTATTGGTTTCGCCCACCGCTCACGGTAATATCATCGTAGGCCCTACGGCGGAGGATGTAGAGGACAAAGACGACGTTAAGACGACGTACGAGGGACTGGCTACTGCGTTTTCACAAGCGGCGCTTTCCGTTCCGTCGCTTAATAAGCGCAACGTAATTACGCAGTTCACCGGACTTCGTGCGCATTCCGTCAAAGGCGACTTTACGCTTGGAGAAACGGACGTTGACGGACTTTACGCGTGCGTGGGCGTCGAATCCCCCGGATTGTCTTCCGCACCCGCTATTGCAAAGTATATGGCGGGACTTATCGCGGACAAGTATTCTCTTGAAAAGAACGAGAAATTCGTTGCAAAGCGCAAGGCGATTCCGCAGTTCTCGCACATGACCGACGAGGAGCGTGCGGCGATTATAAAGGAAAATCCGCTTTACGGCAAGGTTGTTTGTCGTTGCGAGGTGGTCACTGAGGGCGAAATAGTCGAAGCTATACATCGCGTGCCCGGCGCAGTTGACCTTGACGGCTTGAAGCGTCGTACGAGAGCGGGTATGGGTAGATGCCAAGCAGGTTTTTGCACCACGAGACTTATGGAAATTCTCGCGCGTGAAAGGGGCGTAGACATTACTACGGTGTCCAAAAAAGGCGCGGGATCGGAACTTATCGTCGGCGAAGTAAAGGAGATAAAGTAAGATGAAAAAGGAACTCGTAATAATCGGCGGCGGCCCTGCGGGATTGGCTGCGGCAATAGGCGCTTATGACGCGGGCGTTAGAGATATTTTGATTCTCGAGCGCGAGGCTAACCTCGGCGGTATTTTGAATCAGTGCATACATAACGGCTTCGGATTGCATACATTTAAGGAGGAACTTACCGGACCGGAGTACGCTCTTCGCTTTATTCGCAAGGTAAAAGAGCGCAACATCGAATACAAGTTATCCACCACCGTTATCGGTATCGGCGCAGACAAGCGCGTAACCGCGGTAAACGAACAGGACGGACTCCTTAATATCGACGCTCGCGCGGTAATACTTGCGTGTGGCTGCAGAGAAAGACCGAGAGGAGCAATCAATATCGCAGGTTGTAGAAGCGCGGGTATTTTCTCGGCGGGTACGGCGCAAAAACTCGTAAATCTGGAAGGCTATAT
Source organism: uncultured Lachnospiraceae bacterium (assembly GCA_964438355.1). Lineage (GTDB taxonomy): Bacteria > Bacillota > Clostridia > Christensenellales > Pumilibacteraceae > UBA10677. The sequence goes on from CAYTKK010000134.1 coordinate 2,846, forward strand.
GCCCGGCAAGGAAATCGTTATCTTGGGCAGCGGCGACATAGGTCTTATTATGGCTCGCCGTATGACGTTCGAGGGCGCAAAAGTTAAGGCGGTTGTCGAGCTTATGCCTTACTCTAGCGGACTTAACCGTAATATAGTTCAGTGTCTTAACGACTTCGATATTCCTCTGAAATTCTCGCATACCGTCGTTGATATTCGCGGCGAAGGAAGAGTAACCGGCGTAGTTATCGCGCCCGTGGATGAAAAACTTAATCCTATTATGGATAAAGCGGAGGAAATTAAGTGCGACTGCTTGCTTCTTTCGGTAGGACTATTGCCCGAAAACGAACTTGCAAAGCAGGCGGGTATTCCGCTTTCCCCCGTGACGGGCGGTGCCGAGGTCGGCGACAACATGATGACCGGCGTAGACGGAATATTCTCGTGCGGTAACGTCTTGCACGTACACGACCTTGTGGATTTCGTGTCCGAGGAGGCAATACATGCAGGCGAATGCGCGGCAAAATATCTAGAAGGCAAGTCCGTCAAAGGCGCGCGGATTAAGGTTAGCACTTTCGGCGGCGTTCGTTATACCGTTCCGCAATACGTTTCGGTAGAGGGTGAAGCGGAGGCAATGTCCTTTAAGATGAGAGTTGCCAACGTCTTTAAGAAGGTGAGAATAAAACTCGTTGCCGACGGCGAAGAGGTTGCGGGCAAGAACAAGCAAGTGGTTACTCCCGGCGAGATGGAAACGCTTTCGCTCAGCGCCGAGCAGGTAGCAAAGCTTAAGAGCGCTAAGGAAATCAGCGTCGGCTTGGAGGTAAGATAATTATGAAAAAGGAAATGATTTGTATTTGTTGTCCTATGGGTTGCCGCATGATCGTCGAGGAGAATAACGGCGAATTTATCGTTACCGGCAATACCTGTCCCAGAGGCAAAGCGTATGCGATTGCGGAGATGACTGC
>CAYTKK010000135.1:0-3754 GCA_964438355.1 uncultured Lachnospiraceae bacterium
TGGCCATCTCGAATATCTTGTCGAGCGTCCACTTGTTGCTGTTGACCAGATCATAGGGATTCTCGAGCTCCTTGGCGGCAAGCAGTTCCTTGTTGAAGAAGGTGCCGATCGTCATCCAGAGCAGGTTGGTGGAGATGTCGCCCGAGCAATAGTACAGCTTGTTGTTGATGGTGCACTCGTTTGTCAGCGTATCGGGCCAGTAGGGCTGGTCGAAATCGAGGTAATCGACCTCGGTCAGATCCAGCAGCGAGCCCGTCAGCGTCAGCGTCGGATGAGTGCGGCTGTAGGCGGCGATTATGTCGTATTCGCAGTTGCCGCTTTGTATATCGCTCTCGACCAGCTTGGCGAAAGCGGTATACTTGCTCGAGCCGCCGGTCTCTTCGATATACTTGAAGGTGACGCCGAGGCGATCCTCGACGGCGAGGTTGCGTTCGTGGATGGCGGTGCCGATGCGGTCGCCGTCGACCTGATCGTAATAGAACTCCTTCATGGTGGCGGTGTCGTCGATCAGGAAGGTGATCTCCCGGTCGTTGAAGTTGACATCGGCGGGGATGCCCAGCTCAAGACTGTCGGAGGTGGTGGTGTCGGCGGGGTCGCCGCCCTCGATGGGGGTGTCCTGATTGGGTGTGGTTTGGGCGGGACCGTTATCATCGCGGCTGCCGGGCGCCAAAATGGCGAAAAAGGTCAGCGCAACGATAAGCACGGTGGCCGTCACCGCAATGATAAGAACTTTTTTGGACATGGCTTATCTGCTCCTTTTTTTAATTTTTCTTATATAACGAGACAAGATACTGTCCGACGCTGTAGACATATTGCAGCGTGGGTGCCAGCAGCTCGTCGGGGAGACGGCGGTAAATGCTGAGCTCGTAGTTGAGGTCGCCCTCGTAGCCCATTTCGCGCAGTGTGCGCATTACTTTTTCCCAGTTGACCGTGCCCATATAGGGGACGATGTGCAGGTCATCCTTGGAGCGGTTGTCGTCGAGGTGCGTGACGCGCAGGTAAGGCGCGGTGGCCTTCAGCGAGCGGCACTGATCGACAAAGGTGTGGTTGGCGTGGCCGAAATCCCAGCAGATGCCGGCGACGTCGCCGCCGAAGGACTCGACCAGAGTGTGCAGTTCCTCACCCGTGGTGAAGCTGCGCTGACGTCCCTCGACCTCGGCCATGTTCTCGAACGCCAGTCCGACACCGCGTGCGGACGCCAGCTCGACATAGCGGTCGTAAATCTCGTGGTTATAGCGCAGGTCGTCCTCAAGGTCGGCGTCGGTGACGCGCTGGACGGGGTGGACGACCGCCCACTTGATGCCGGCGCGGGCGCTGATCTCGATGGCTCTCAGCGTCATATTGACAAAATACTCATTCTGCTCACAACCGGGGTCGGTCGGCTTTTTGCGGCGGACGGGCGCCTTGGGGTAGGGCAGGTGCGACTGCGCCAGCTCGACGCCGAGGCGTGACGCCTCATTCAACAGCTCGTCGAGGTAGCGCTCCCAGTCGTTGCCCTCTCCGCCCAGCTCGGTCTCGCCGCGCTGGAGCGGGCACATATTCAGGTCCATCACGCGGAAGCCGGCGGCATGCGCGGCGCGAAGCGCGTGTATCAGCGTGCGGCCGTCCTCATAGGGGCGATAGACCAGGCTCGTCATGGTAGAAAGTCTCATTTTTTACCTCACTTTACATCGCAGGAGAACAGGTGAACGCTATCCGCGCCCCAGGTCTCGTCAAAATGCAGCGTCAGGCGCTGCGCGGTGACGTCGAGCGGGAGACGGAAGAGCGAGTGATGCAGCTCATCCGCGGAATATATCTCGCGGCCGTCGGCCTCGATGCGCAGGCGCTTGACCAGCGTATTTGCTACCTTAACAGGCTCGAAATCCAGCCCGGTGCAGCATTTCTGCGCGAAAACGCGCATTTTTTTGTTGGGCGAGACGCTCATGCGGCCGAAATCGAGGTCGAACATGACGCGCAGCTCGTGCAGCTCGCGGGGGCTGTCCCACTCAAAGGTCAGCTCGCCGCCAACGGGCAGCGTGATATAGTTGACAGTCTCCTGCGGATCGGGGCGCTCGAGGCCGTTGAAGAGCAGAGCGCGGTCGTCGTCCGAGATATTCAGCTTGGCCTCGCGGCTGAGCGCGGGTATCTCGCGGGACGAGAAGGGCAGCCAGCAGCCGTCGTCACGCAACTCGGTGCGCAGCGCCTCGATGCGGGTCTCGACCAGCGTATCCATGTCGATATTCTCGCGGATGCACATGGCCGCAGCCGTGCCCAGCGCCTGCCCCAGCAGCGAGCAGGTGGCCATAACGCGCGTCGACGACATTGCCGCATGCGTGGCGCTGAGGTTGCGCCCGGCGAACAGCAGGTTGGGGATATCGCCCGAATAGAGCGAGCGCAGCGGGATGCCGTAGGGAGAGGGTGTCGGGTGCATCAGCGACGGCGGCTCTGCAACCGTCGCGCGGAAGCCGGCGGGGTTGTGGTCGTCCATCTGCCAGCCGCCGTAGGCGACTATGTCGGGGAAATGGCGTCCCTCGGCCTCGACGTCGTTCTGGTTGAGCACATAGCGGCCGACGTAGCGGCGGCTTTCGCGCTTACCGGGCAAAAATCCTATCCATTCGAGCTCCCAGTTGTCGGCGCCGTGGTCGCCGTGGTTTTTGATGTGATCCCAGATGCCGTAGGCGGTCTTGATGAGCTCATCGCGCAGCTCTTCGGTGTCGTATATGCTGTCGTTCTCGCCGCCCAGCTCCAGCCACCAGAAATTGGTGCCCGAAGTGGCCAGTGTGTGTGTACGGCGCATTTTTGTGGCGTTTTTGTTGGCCTCGGCGGAGCAATGCGCGTAATTTTCGGTCGCGCGGTCGGGAGAAAACTCAAAATCGTCGTCGGAAAGGTAGACATTTGCCCATTTGGGTGCCTTAAATTCGACGGGACGGTCGGTTTCGCGCGCCTGAATGAGGCAGGACATGCCCATGGTCTTGCGGTCGCCGACCACGGGGCCGATGGTCTCGTGGAATTCGTCGTTTCCTTCGCGGCCGACGCGGTAACGGGCGCCCGTGATGGGTGCGAGCACCGAGTCGCCGGAGCAATCGGCGAAATACTTGGCATAAACGGTATGCCATGTGTATGTAGTCAGCTGCCAGCCGGTGACGCTCTTAATGCGGCCGCCCTCGACCTCGGCATCGGCGCAGGAGCAGTTGAGCAGCAGCGTGATATTGCGCTCGGATTTGACCATATTCCAGAGCGTGGCGTCCCAGACGGAGTAATTGAGGCGGGGATTTACGTAAATGTTCTCCTCCTCGAGCTCGGATATGAGGCCTGTTTCGCGCTTGCAGGTATATTCCGGCGTGGTCTTGGACGCAGTCGCGCCGCGCACCCACATGCGTATCTCGGACGAGCAGTTTCCGCCCAGCACGGGGCGATCCTGCATGAGCACGACGCGAGCGCCGTGTCGCGCCGCCGAGATGGCGGTAAACATGCCGGCCAGTCCGCCGCCGACGACGCACAGGTCGACGTGGTGCTCGAGGTGGGCTTGCTTATCGAGGTTTATGTTCATAGTGTTCCTCCTTGGTTTTGAAGTATTGGCATACTTGGGCGCTGTTTGAGGCCTCGCGGCCTCGGGGCGGGTGAGGTATTGCATACTTCAGCGCTGTTTGAAAGATAGTTTTGTTTCAACGGGCTGCTGACATATCACCTTCCGACGGCAAGAAGTGGCGCTTTCTGCCGCGCGGCAGAAAGTGCCCAAAGAACGCGCCGGGCGGGAGGCGAAACTCTTCGTTCC
>CAYTKK010000136.1:0-3738 GCA_964438355.1 uncultured Lachnospiraceae bacterium
AAATAATATGAAACCGGAAAAAACGTGGCTATATAAGTCAACCGTGCTGATAAGCGGCGCAAGCGACGGAATAGGCAAGCTCCTGTCCGTTCGTTTCGCCGACGATTTTTCCTGCCGCGTCATAGGTATAGCGAGAAGCGAGAGTAAACTATCCGCGCTAAAAGCCGAACTAGGCGACAACTTCGAATATCTAACAGGCGACGTTTCAAAAGGCTCTACTTGGGACAAAGTAGCCGACCTTTTACAGTCGCGCAACGAAAAATTAACTCTCATCGTCAATAACGCAGGCGTAATGCCGCCTTTCGTTCGGCTAAAAAACATGGACGAGGCGGCTTTTTCGTACACGCTTTCAGTCAATCTTACCGCAGCGTTTCTCGCGACAAAAAAACTCTTGCCCTATCTGGAAGAGCACGGCGGAATAGTGAACGTCAGTTCGTCTGCCGCCCTGTGCCCTCTTGCAGGAACGGCGGCTTATTCGGCTAGCAAAGCCGCGCTTAAAGCAATGACCATAGCGCTTGCCGCGGAAGAAAGTGATAAATACGTAGCGTACGTCTGTCCCGGCTTTACAAAAACAAATCTTTTTCGTGACTCGGACGACTTTTTCGGCGAAAAACTTATCGCCCTTGTATCCGCGTCCGCGCAAAGCATGACGAACAAGATACTTCACGGAATAGTCCGAAAAAAACGTCGAATGGTATACGGCTCGGACGCAAAAGCGATGCATGCGTTTCATTCGCTTGCCCCCACCCTATCAGCCCCCACGATCGCAAAAATAATGGAGCTGGCGGGTCTCGAAGCATATAAAGGAATGTTCGACGATTAAGCACATAAAATCGGTGCGCATAATCGCAAAAAACAAACAACACAAGCAACGAAAATCATCAGCCGTTTTCAAACAAATAAACTCGTTCTTTTATTATAAAATTTCAAACACAAAAACGATGTTTTAGACGCAAAAAGACCGACCGAATAAAGTGAGACCGACAAAAGCACGCGTGCTTTTGTCGGTTATATTCTTTCTCCGATATTTTTTTAATCAAAACGCAATATATACAAAAAACTTTCGAAGCCAATCGCTCGCCAAGACTATTTTAGCGACTCGATTGCCGCGTAGACACAATTGCGAAATGCAATTTAAGCGACACAAGTTTACTGAGTACGCCTAAATCCGAGCAAAAATTCTTTATCGCAATCCGAAACTCTAAAACTGTCTCGGCACTTTGAAATTGATTTATTTACGATAAAATCGTTCGTTTTGTTCGTGCGATAATACTCGACGGTTTTGTCCCTAAATCTTATCATACACTCGCATAACAGCCAAGCACCCGCCATATTTACATAGTACTCTCTTTCGTCAAATAACGAGTCCAACGCTTCGAACGCCGCCTTTGTGCAATCGGTAACGGATAAAAGTTTCAAAAGTATAATAAGCGCCAATCTTCTTGAAAAAGTAAAATTCGAACATAACAATTTTTTAGACAGTCCCAAATAATCGGCAATGTTACCCGATGCAAATCTAAACTTAAGAGTATCTATAGTCGACCAGTTATCCGCTTTTTCCGAATACGGAACAAGATACTTTACTTGCTCCGAAAAGTTTTTAATTTTACTTATTATCTTGCCGAACACGAGCGTCGCGGTATGATTTTCCCAAATCCACAAGTCCAAAAACGCCGCATAGTTTCCCTTAAAAATCTCGCGAGCCATCCTATCGACCTCGCATGACGGCACCGCTATGCACGGCAAAGCGGTGTTTACTATCCTCTTCTCCCACGCGCCTTTTTCTTTGCCGCGCCCAAGCAAAGCCAAATAACTTAAAAATTCGGCGACGTCCGTTTTATTCCATTCGTTTCTGTTTAGTTCCATAATTGCACCGACTCCCATTCGTATATTTTAGCATAAACGCCGCCGCATCACAACTTTTTTCGATAAAAACAAAACAATTTTATCCGTTTATCGTAACAACGCAATCGAGACGCTACAATAAATTATAAGAGACAACGCGTCGACTATGGTCGTCAAAAACGGAGAAGCCACGACCGCAGGGTCAAGTTTTAGCTTTTTTGCAAGTAAGGGCAATACGCAGCCTACGATTTTAGCGAGAATTATGGTCAAACTTAATACGCCGGAAATTATAAGCGCCATTTTAACGGTGACTTCGTTATAAAGATTGTCTATCAGCATTAATTTTGCGAAGCAAACCGCGCCTACGGTTAACGCAAGAAGAATCGAGGCACGCAATTCTTTCCACAGCACCTTGAAAATATCTTTGAATTCGATATCCCCCAACGCAAGCGAACGTATAACGGTAACCGACACCTGACTACCGGCATTACCCGCGGTATCCGTAAGCATAGGAATAAACGCGTAAAGCACTGCACCAGTCGAAAGCGCCATAAGGTCGCCTTCAAATTTAGAAAGTATAAGGCTGGTAAACGTCGCCGATACCATAAGCAAAAGCAGCCAAGGTATACGCGTCTTCCAAATTTCAAAAACGGATTGCTTTAAGTATTCCTTTTCCGTAGGCAAAATCGCCGCCATCTTTTGGATGTCTTCGGTTGCCTCGTCTTGCAAAACGTCTACGGCGTCATCGACGGTTACTATACCGACAAGACAACCTTCTTTATCAATAACCGGTAGCGCCAAAAAATCGTATTTGGAAAACTTTAACGCGACTTGCTCCTTATCCTCCAACGTTTCTACGCCGATTACGTTAGAGTTCATAACGTCTCCCACTCTTTCGGATTTATCGGCAAGAAGCAAATCTTTAACAGTAACGACACCGACAAGATGCTTTTTTTCGTCAGTTACGTAACAGGTATAAACGGTTTCTTTGTTTGCGGCGTTTTTTCTTATTTTGTCGAAAGCCGAATCGACGCTCATTTCTGCCGAGAGCGAAATAAACTCCGGTGTCATAATAGAACCCGCACAATCTTCGGGATATTCCAGCAATTCGTTGATTTGTTTGCGATTTTCAGGGTCCGAATTTTTAAGTATGCGTTTAACGACGGTAGCCGGCATTTCTTCTATTATGTCGACGGCATCGTCTAAAAACATATCTTCGATAACGGCTTTAAGTTCCGTGTCGGTAAACGCCCTTATAAGCGCCTCTTGCGTGTCCGAGTCAATTTCGACAAAAACATCGGAAGCAAGTTCTTTCGGTAACAATCTAAAGAACATTAATTGTTCTTTATCGCTTAATTTGTCTTCCATAAAAAGCGCTATGTCGGCAGGCTCGATATCGAGCATAGCCGCACGAAGGTCGGCAAACTTTCGCGATTGAAAGTAGCAAGTAAGTTTTTCATAAACGTCTCTTATTTCTTTCATAATTATGACCTCCTTAAAAACAATGACCTCCCGCATATACAGCAGGAGGTCAAAACAATGCATAAAAAAGCAACCATTCTGGCTTTAGCACCGTGGGGCAATGTAACTGCGTTAGAACACGCCTTGGCTTCGACGTGTTCTGTTAACCTTCTAATAGTGTCTCCACTATTTCGCGGTAGCAGTCCGTATCCCCACGGTAGCCTCACCTACCGGATCTATTAAACTACGCACATTATACGACTTTTTTCCCTTGTTGTCAACAATATATCCCAAATAAACAATCCGCCGTATTTTCGGTAAATTATCCGAGAACTTCCACGGCGTACCACTTAACAAACATCGTTCGTAACGTCAAAAAAAATATTCCCTCCCTCAACTCAAAAGGCGCAAATTCAAATTTATAACGGCGTA
>CAYTKK010000137.1:0-2500 GCA_964438355.1 uncultured Lachnospiraceae bacterium
ATGTGCGGTTGCGCAGAAGAGTATAAACCCTCCGATGACAAAAATTATTTTCGCGACGGCGAAGTTTATAGGGTAATTACTCTTGAAAGCGACAAAACGGAAGCAATCGACGAAATGCCCCTTTACGCTTATACGCCGGCGTTCGACGCCGACGTCGTTAACACGATAGACGGTAATTGCGTTGACGCGACGTTTACGCAAAAAAGTATGTTTTTTGGCGCCGACGACTCGCTTAAGATAAACAAGGACGGCGTTGTCGCGATATTTAAGGAGTTGGAGATTGCTTCCTACAGGACGCTTGACGACGATATGTACGACTGCGGTTGTACGGGACTTTATTCGTTCAGCTCGAAGCGTTCGGGAGCAGTTGTCCCGGCTATCGGTTTTTCTTTGACCGGCAAGACGGGTAAAGTTGCGGTTTGCGCCGTAAGCGAGGTGAACAAGTACACGATTTATTACGAGGACGTTGCGGCTAGTGACGGAGCGAAGGTTGCGGAAGGCTCGTTCGTCGTGTATGTTACGACCGACATTTCGTACGCAAGCGTATGTAGCGTCGGCTAATTATCAAGGTTTAGGTAGCTATTTCCTAAAGTATATGTGTTATGGAATCAAGCGTATATTTATGTAAAGTAAAAATTATATTTTAACAAGAAAAAACACTCGACCGAGAATAGGTTAAGTGTTTTTATCTTAACCGTTACTTAACGTGACAGTTGTTTGTGTTGCCATTTTTCTTGAGTGTGCTTTTTTGTGTGCGGCACCGTCACAGCTGCTTGACGAAACACCTTCTGCGTTTATGAATAACGCTGTCGAATACTTTCCATTGATTTTGAATGTTAGCGTTTGTTTCGAGATTGAGATTTGTTTCGGCGTATTCGATACCGCTTTTCAGCATATCGTGCACACCGTTGATAATCGCGGTTGCGATTGCCTTGCCTTGATATTCGGGAAGAACGCCGATAAGACCGAGGTCGATGACCTTTGGGTGATGAATCGCGTGAAGAAGGCGCACGATTGCCGCCGGAGTAAGTCTGCCGCCGCTTTTTTGGACGGCTTTTGCGATAGAGGGGAAGCATATTCCGAAGCAGACCACATTATCGTCCTTATCGAGTATTACCGCGGTGTATTGGGGCGAAATGATTAGTTCGAAACTTGCCAAAAGCGATTTTTTCATTTTTTCGGTAAACGGTACCGATTGGTATATTCCTACGTATGTTTTATCGAGGATTTCGAAGAATTTATCGCCGTATTTTTTGACGAAGTCATGAGCGTTTTTTGCCGTACCGAAGCGAAGTCCGAACTTTTTCATCATCATTCCGGATATTCGCGATACGCGTTCATCCCAATTTTCGGGCGCGTACAACTTACGCTCCAGCCAGTCGACTTCTTTTACGTAGCCGCGATTTTCGATAAGGCGCTGATAGTAGGGAAAGTTGTATTGTTCCTCGAACGTGGACAACTGGTCGAAGCCTTCGATTAAAAGTCCCTCGCGTTCGAGGTCGGAAAATCCCAGCGGACCGACGACAGTGTCCATTCCTTTTTCGCGCGCCCAGTTTTCCACGCTTTCAAACAGTGCGTCTGCAACTTGTTGGTCGTCTATGCTGTCGAAGCGAGTAAAGCGTACGCGCTTTTGATTCCACTTTTCGTTGCTTACGCGTTGTAAAATGCCGTGAATGCGTCCTACCGTTTTGCCGTTTTCGTCTTTCGCGATGAAAAATACCGATTCCGCCTGTTCCGAATAGGTGTTGTCCTTTTTGAACAACGCCTTTTCGTCGCCGTAAAGCGGCGGTACGAAGTAGGGGTTACCCTTGTAAAGCCGCAAAGGGAACTCGATAAATTCCTTAATGTCCTTTTTTGTTTTGACTAAGCTGATTGTGACCATAAAATAATCCTTGACGAGCATTGAGTTTTTCGGTTCGCCGCCGCGTTTTTTCTCCGCAAGCGCGCAAACGCCGTCTTGCCGTTTTTGTTATCTGTGTACGGAGTGGAAGCAAACACCCACCGCGTTGGGTCCGCAGTGACTGCCTGCGGTAGGATTGACGACTACGATTTCGGTATTCAGGTCGTCGCCGTATTCCGCTTTAAGTCTTTTTTCGATATCGAGCGCTAACTCGTATGCGTCGGTATGACCGATGATTACGCGGTGCGCCTTGATATCGTCTTGCAAAGTGCGTACGTAGTCGAGTAGTTTTATTGCCGCCGTTTTGCGACCTTTTGCCTTGCCAATCGAGTCCATTACGCCCTCAGAGTTCATATTGATAATGGGTCGAATGCCCAGTATTCCGCCCATAAACGCGGTAAGTCCGCTGACTCTGCCGCTTCTGCCGAAGAATTTAAGGTCGTCGGCGTAGAAGTATACGGCAAATTTATCGACCTCGCGTTCTGCCCAAGTGACTATCTCTTCCGCCGAAGCGCCTGCTTTCGAAAGGTCGCCTATTTCGCGAACGATATTGTAACTGCAAATGGTAATACCCTTGGTGTCCACGGTGTAAAGTTTGCG
>CAYTKK010000138.1:0-3685 GCA_964438355.1 uncultured Lachnospiraceae bacterium
TATGGTCAATTATGCGGAGGATAACTATTTTGTCGCGAGAGAGCGAAATTTTGACGCTATTGGAACAGGAATATCCTAATGCTCATTGCGAATTGAATTACAACTCGGATTTTCAATTGCTGGTCGCAGTCATTTTAAGCGCGCAATGTACGGATAAACGAGTTAATTCCGTTACGGACAAGTTGTTTCTTCGCGCTTCGACGCCGCGACAATTTGCCGATATGAGTGCCGATGAGTTGGAAAAGCTTATCTTCAGTTGCGGTTTTTATCGAAATAAGGCGCGTAATATTATTGCCGCGTCTAATGCGATAATAAAAGATTACGGAGGGCGAGTTCCGCAAAAATTCGACGAACTTATCAAGCTCCCCGGAGTTGGTAGAAAAACTGCAAACGTTGTAAGCTCGGTGTGTTTTGGCGGGGACGGAATAGCGGTGGATACGCATGTTTTTCGAACGTCTCATAGATTGGGATTGTCTGAAGGGAAAACGCCTCGCGACGTAGAACGAGATTTAGAACTCGTTATAAAGTCTGACGACAGATTAAAGGCACATCACTTGCTTATTTTTCACGGCAGGTACAGGTGTAGTTCGCGTTCGCCTCGTTGCGGCGGGTGTTCGCTGAAGCCGTATTGTAATTATAATTCAGAAAAATAATTTTATTGTGGCTTTGTAATTCGATTAAGCGATATCGTACGCCACGTGGAGAACTTAAGAAAATGTATACGATTATCAAGAAGCGCACTCTTGCGCCAAGAGTCAACGAATACGTCATCGACGCGCCGAAAGTAGCAAAGCATGCTCGCCCGGGACAGTTTATAATATTGCGTGTGGACGAACACGGCGAGCGTATTCCTTTTACCATTTGCGATATGGATAAGGAAAACGGAACGGTCACGATTTTGGTACAAGAGGTCGGCGCTACCACGATGAAACTTGCTTGCGTTCCGGAGGGCGAAACGATTAGCGATTTTGTTGGTCCGTTAGGTAAGCCAACCGATTTATCGGAGTATAAAAATATAGCGCTTGTCGGCGGCGGAATCGGAAGCGCCGTCATATATCCGCAAGCGAAGTTTCTTGCGTCTGTCGGGAAAAAAGCTGATGTGATTTTGGGCGCAAGGACAAGCGAACTGCTTATGTACGAGGACGAATTTGAAAGAGCGTCGAAAAATTTGTATATTGCTACCGATGACGGAACGCGTGGAATAAAAGGTTTTGTAACGACAGTTTTGGAGTCTCGTCTTGCGGAAGGCAAATACGACTGCGTTATGGCTGTAGGTCCGATGCCGATGATGAGAGCCGTTTGCGAACTTACCAAGCGTTATTGCGTCAAAACCATTGTCAGCATGAATCCGCTTATGGTGGACGGAACAGGAATGTGCGGTTGTTGCAGAGTGACGGTGGGCGGTCAAACGCGATATGCCTGCGTGGACGGACCGGAGTTCGACGGACACGAAGTCGACTGGCAGGAGGCTATGCAGAGGCTTTCGGCGTATAAGGAAATAGAACGCGAGCACGTTTGCAGATTGACGGGAGGTAAAAGATAGTGGCTATAGAGAAGAAACCGCGCAATATTATTCCCGAGCAGGACGCAAAAGAGCGCGCGCATAATTTTTCGGAGGTGGTTCTCGGATTTGACGCTCGGCTTGCTCGCGATGAAGCGACGAGATGCATGAATTGCCCCACGGCACCTTGTACTCAGGGTTGCCCGGTTGGCGTAAAGATACCGCAATTTTTGGCGTTGGTAAAAGAGGGACGCTTTGACGAAGCCGGTGCCGTTATTAAGTCGACCAACTCGCTTCCGTCGGTATGCGGCAGAGTGTGTCCGCAGGAAGAACAGTGCGAGAAGCGTTGTGTGCGTGCAAAAATCGACGGAGCCGTTTCGATTGGCGGCGTCGAGAGGTTTGTCGGCGATTATATGTTAACTCGTCCGTCGCAAACGACTGAAATTAAAAAAACAGGCAAAAGAGTTGCCGTTGTAGGTAGCGGTCCCGCAGGACTTACTTGTGCGGCTCAACTTGCGAGTGCGGGTGTGGACGTAACAGTATACGAGGCTTTTCACAAGATTGGCGGCGTGTTGGCGTACGGAATCCCCGAATTTCGACTTCCGAAGAAACTTGTTTCGTCTGAAGCGGATAAGCTTAAGGATTTGGGCGTAAAATTCGAAATAAATACCGTGGTCGGAAAAAGTATAACGATTGAAGAACTGCGAGAGGAAAACGACGCTATATTTATCGGAAGCGGCGCGGGATTGCCGATGTTTATGGGTATTCCGGGCGAAAACCTAAACGGTGTTTTTTCGGCAAACGAGTACCTTACCAGAATAAATCTTATGGGTGCGTTTGACTCCGACAGTGAAACTCCCGTGCAAAAGGGAAAGCGCGTCGCCGTAATCGGCGCGGGAAACGTAGCGATGGATGCGGCTAGGACCGCGCTTCGAATGGGCGCAGAGGAGGTAACCGTCGTTTATCGCAGAAGTATGGAGGAAATGCCCGCAAGAAAAGAAGAAATTCGCCATGCGGAGGCGGAGGGAGTCGTATTTAGATTGCTTACCGCGCCTGTCGAGATGATCGGAGAAGGCGGTTTTGTAAAAAAACTCAAGTGCGTAAAGATGGAACTTGGCGAGCCTGACGCGGGCGGTCGTCGTCGTCCGATTGCGATAGACGGCAGTGAATTTACGATTGATACCGATATGGTTATCGTTGCGCTCGGGACGAGTCCGAATCCGCTTATAAAGGATAGCTGTAAAGATTTGGAAACGGCAAAACGAGGAATACTCGTGGTGGACGAGAATATGATGACCTCGCTTGACGGCGTATACACCGGCGGCGACGCGGTAACCGGCGCTGCAACCGTAATTCTTGCGATGGGCGCGGGGCGCAAGGCAGCGAAGGCAATCCTCGAGCGCTTTAAGGACGTGAAGAAATGTTTATAGATAAAGCAAAAATTTACATTAAGGCAGGCAACGGCGGCAACGGTTGTACGTCGTTTTATACCGAAAAATATGTTCCTGACGGCGGTCCGGACGGTGGCGACGGCGGACGAGGCGGCGACGTCGTGTTTGTGGTCGATACCGCGCTTTCGTCGCTTATGGATTTTAAGTACGCCCAGCATTATCGTGCGGAAAACGGCGAAAACGGTTCAAGCCGTTTTAGTCACGGAAAGAGTGCGCCGCCGCTTATCATCAAAGTACCGCGCGGAACGGTTATTAGGGACGAAGAAAGCGGAAATATCATAGCCGATATGTACGAGCCTGACGAGCGAGTAATCGTCCTTAAAGGCGGCTTTGGCGGAAAGGGAAACGCTAGGTTTAAGTCGTCTAGAAGAAAAGCTCCGCGTTTTTCGCAAATGGGGCAAAAAACGGACGAGCATGCGGTAACGTTGGAACTTAAGACGATAGCGGATGTCGGTTTGGTCGGTTACCCCAACGTCGGTAAATCAACGCTTTTGTCCGTTATATCGTCGGCGCGTCCGAAGATAGCCAATTATCACTTTACGACGCTTTCGCCCAATCTCGGGGTCGTTAGGTATTATGACAATTCGTTTGTCGTTGCCGATATTCCGGGACTTATCGACGGAGCAAGCGAGGGCGTAGGTTTGGGTACCGAATTTCTTCGCCACGTCGACCGTACACGGCTTATCGTCCACGTCGTGGACATTTCCGGAAGCGAGGGCAGAGAGCCGGTTGA
>CAYTKK010000139.1:0-3656 GCA_964438355.1 uncultured Lachnospiraceae bacterium
CGGGTAGCGGCTTGATGGAGCAAGAAGATAATCCCGTGTGCAAAATGTATAAATTACACGGAAAGGGTAAAGAATGTCCGTCTTGGGACCCTATTGCGCTTTTATATGCTACCGAATTATATAAAGTATGTTTTACCGTCGGCGGTTACGGTTCGGTAATCGTAAACGATAAGGGGAAAACAATTTTTACCGAAGGCAACGGAAAGCACCGATTGATTTCGGTAAAAGAAAATAAAAAAGAATATTTAAGAGAAGTTATTAACGGAATATACAAAGAATAATAGAGGTGAAAAATGAATCGTACGGTTTATGATATAAAAGATTTCGGCGCAGTCGGCGACGGCAAAACGTTGAATACTAGTTTTATACAAAATGCGATAGACGAGTGCGCAAAAAACGGTGGCGGACGAGTAGATATTTGCGGCGGCGTTTTTTTAAGCGGTTCTATAGAATTAAAAAGTTTTGTAGAATTGCACATATCGGCAAACGCTATTTTGTTGGGTTCCGCCGATATCGGCGATTTTCCTGAAAGGCAAAACGTAAAACACGTAAACACGCCTATGTTACCGAGAGCAAGGAACGCTTGTTTTATTTTTGCCGACGAATGTGAGCATATAGCCTTGACGGGCGACGGGATTATAGATTGCAACGGACATAATTTTGTTCGTTTGCGCAAAGACGACGGAATAGGTTGGAAGTATGAACGCATTGACGGACCTACGCCGCCGAGAGTGGTGTTTTTTACAGGTTGCAAATATGTAAAAATAGAAAACGTTTTAATGAGAAATCAACCTGCAGGTTGGTCGTACTGGATACACGATTGCGATTATGTTACCATAGATAAAATAAAAATAATTGCGGACGTAAATTATCCTAACAACGACGGCGTTCACGTAAATTGTTCCAGAAACGTTACCATATCGAATTGCAATATAACTTGCGGCGACGATTGTATAGTGGTACGGGCAAACAGTGCGTCGTTAAAAGAAAATAAAGTATGTGAAAAAGTTTGCGTAACGAATTGTAATTTAACCAGTTATTCGGCAGGAGTGCGCATAGCGTGGATAAACGACGGTACTATTAGAAATTGCACGTTTTCAAACTTAGTTATGACGGATGTAACCGTAGGTATCAGTTTGCTTATTCCTCGTCACGGAAAACGCCCTGAACTTACGGACGTAGGTCGTGAAGAAACCGTTGTTGAAAATATTTCGTTTAACAATATCGTGATGAACGAAGTTTGCTTCGAATCGATATTGCTTTTACTTGCGGAAAACGAAAACGCAAAAATCAAAAGCGTTAAAAATTTGTCTTTTTCTAATATTTTCGCAAAAGGACCGCATTTTTTCACACTGCGTGGCAGAAAAGATTGTATTATCGAAAACGTACGCTTTAACGATTGTGATTTTGAAATTACCGACGGTTCTGAATTCCCCGATGCAAAACATCACGGCGCAGCGTCGTTCGATTGTAAAGACTACGTGCCTATGACCGTGCGCCACGTTTCGGGGTGGAAGTTGAATAACGTAGAGATTAAAGTAAATAGATAAAAAGTTTCGTTTAATTTTATAAATCGCTTGTAGTAAGTGGGGCAAGGTGGTAATATGAAGAAAATAAAAATAATTAACGGCGTACCTAATTTTTGCGTAGACGGGGAAATAATTACGCCTGCAGCGTATATGACGTATTTAACCCAAAACGCTACGTACGGGGCATTTTATAATGCCGGCGTTAGGTTGTTTTGCTTGGAAGTACAAGCAAGTTCTTATCCTGCAAACGAAGAAGCGGGACTATCGGCAGGCTTTGCGCCCGGTATGTGGAAGGATGAAAATACTTTTGATTTTTCGTCTTTAGATAGCGATGTTTCCCGTATTTTCGAACAAACCGGGGATAGAAGCGTAAAAATTATGTTGCGTATCAATTTGAATATGCCCAAGTGGTGGAGAGAACGAAATCCTGAAGAACTTACGTTATTCACTGACGGAAAGCAGTTGATGCAGTCGATTTTTTCAAAAAAATGGCGAATCGACGTCTGTAAGTTTTTGGACGCATTAAAACGGCATATAGAGACGGCAGGATATAACGGTAACGTTATCGCTTGGCAACCTGCGGCAATGCACACGGAAGAATGGATTGCGCCGTGTTTTAAAGGCGTGGTCGGCGATATATCCGCTCCTGCAAAAAACGCTTTTATTTCTTTTTTAAGAAATAAATACACGAAAATAGGCGTTTTGAATAAAGCGTGGAATACCGATTATTTTGATTTCAACGAAGTCAGTTTGCCGACGGCGGAAGAATTTTTTGAAGTTAACGGACAAATTAAAGAAAAAACTCGTGATTATTTCGTTTGTATGAACCAAGCGTACGCTGAAACCGCCGATTATTTTTGCGCCTATGTAAAACGCATTTTTAAAGGAGATATTTTTGCGGGATGTTTTTCGGGATATATTGCACAGTTGGATTATTATAGGGGACATTGCGCTTTTTCCAAACTATTAAAAAGCAAAAACGTTGATTTTTTTGCCTCGCCTTTCGCTTATACTTTGGAAAGGGCTAATGCGGAGGACTGGTTTTATCACGCACCTATGGAATCGGCTAGAAAAGCAGGAAAACTTTGGTTTATGGAGGCGGACGTAAGAACGCATAAAACGCAACTTCTTTCAAAATACGTACCGCACCTTTTCCCGCATAAACTTGATTATTACGAAGGACCCGTTTGGCTTGGTCCTGACGAAAAAAATTCATATTACAATATGTTGCGTTCGTTTGCGAAAGTTTTTATTTCTCGCAACGCTTTTTGGTGGTTCGATATGTTCGGCGGTTGGTATGAGTACGACGCTTATATGGAATTGATTAAAAAAACATACGACCTTTATGAAAACGAACTTTTTAATAAAGTAGAAAATACTTGTGAAGTCGCCGTCGTTTTGGATGAAAATTCATCATATTATACACGAAACGACGTATTTTGGAAAGGTGTTTACGATAAAATGATTTCATTCGGGTATTTGGGCACACCTTACGATTTGTTGATTTCGGATAACTTAAAGTCGGCGGATTTAAAAAGGTATAAAACCGTTATATTTACCGCACCCGTAATTACCGATAAATTCAAAAAATTAGTAAATTCACTAAAAAAGAAGGGTAAAACAGTGATTATCACAGGTAAATATAGTGAAAATATTGATATGTGTTCGGCTGAAATAACTCTTGACGATTCAAAAATTTTTAACTTGGTAAATAATTCGGGCGCACATATTTACAGTGCCGGAAATATCGTTTACGCTAATGAAAAGTATTTATCGGTAACTGCACGGCACGACGGAACGTTGTCGATAAATATGCCTTATAATTGCGAATTAATCGATTGTATTACCAAAGAAAAATTAAAAACCGTCGATTGTTCGGTGTTATTAGAAGCAAAATTAAATCAAACTTTCTTATTTGAAATAATTCGGTAACACGCCCGCTAAAAACTGTGTTTTGTTTTTAAGGAGATAGATATGAAAAAATTTGTTTTAGTAACCGGTGCCTGCATAAACACAGGGACTGCCATAGTGGAAAAGTTTGCAAAAGAAGGACGTAACGTAATTTTTACGGGAAGAAATGCCGAAAAAGTAGCGCTTGCGGAAAAAACTTATATTGAAAAATATCCT
>CAYTKK010000140.1:0-3514 GCA_964438355.1 uncultured Lachnospiraceae bacterium
GCTTTGGCTTTGCCGAAGCTCCCGCTGCGCCTTGCTTTGCCCCATGTGGACGGCTGCGGATCAGCCGTCCGTGCGCTCACAAATTACAAGATATCGGTATTTTACGCCCTCTGCGCCATACTCGCAGGTGAAGAGGGTCAAACGATCTTCGCCCTCGTGGATGGTGATTTCCGAAAAATCTGAGGACAGGATCAGCTTGCATTCGGTGACGCTGTAGCTGAGGGTTTCCCAGAGATTTGTCACTTCCACCGTTGCACCGACTTCAATTTCTGGCAAGTGCTTAAAATAATCTGCACCCTGCCATCCGCGATGCCCCGCGATCACGCAATTTGTATTCTTCCCGCCGATGGGCAAGCTTGTCTGTCCGAGCACAGCTGCACCTGCGGACAGATTTTCCGTATTCGCGCCAAGGTAGATCGGCATTTCAATATCGAGGGATTCGATTTTAAGGACAGCAAACACATCTGATTCAAGATCATACGGGGTCAGGTCGAATCCCGCTTCTTCAAGCGACGCGTTTGACGCGAGGGTGCTTTGCTTATCGTGGTACAATCCCATATTATAAGCTAGGCACGCTTCCCGCAGGAGCGGGTAAGGTGCTTCCGTCGGTTCTTCCGACGTTTCTTCCGTAGGCGCTTCCGACGGCGCTTTGGGATCTTATTTTTTCTGTGAAGTAAACTGGTAAAAACTCTGGATGCTGCTATTCTGCGCCCGCTCTAGCTGTGCGCCGTGGATGTAAGGGTATAAAAAAGCGGCTGCGCTAACAACAAATAGCAAGCAACCGAAGATCAGCATGGGCTTATTTCTTTTCATGTCTGCCACGCTTTCTCAGCTTGCAGATCACGAGGACTGCACCGCCGATCACTAAGATCGCGCCCGCGATCTCAACGCCAAGCAGGATACCGTCGATGTATTTCTGCGTCCACGTGTCTGTTTCGAGCGTTTCGGTCGGGGTCGGCTCATCGGCGCTTTCCTGCGGGATCTCCACGCGCGTACCGCGCACGAGCAAGCGGTGCGTATTCACGCCAAATGGGGTGCAGGTCACGAGCGTAACAAGGTCGCGCCCCTTTTCTACACCGAGATAGGTGCTGTCTGTGGGGAGCACGGTTTCAATTTGATCGACTTCGTAGGCAAGCGTTTCGCCGAGCACGTCAATGTAAAAGATGTCGCCGATCACGAGATCTGCGAGGTTGGAAAACATCGGCTGAGACGACAGTCCAGAGTGTCCTGTGAGCACCGCGTGGGTGTCCTCGCCGCCGA
The DNA here is from genome assembly GCA_964438355.1 of uncultured Lachnospiraceae bacterium. Classification (GTDB taxonomy): domain Bacteria; phylum Bacillota; class Clostridia; order Christensenellales; family Pumilibacteraceae; genus UBA10677. The sequence goes on from CAYTKK010000140.1 coordinate 1,261, forward strand.
TGGGGAGCGTCGAGCCGAGCAGATGCCCGATGCCTTTCTCCAACGTCAACTCATTCGTTCCGTGATAGACGGGCAAGCTGAGATCAAGCTTTGGGATGCGGATGTACGCCATGATACCGCCGCCTGTGAGATCCAAGAGATCTGCATAGTCGATCTCAGCGCGGTCAAGCACGTCCTGCGAGTAGGGATAAATGAGCGACAGCGCGGAAATGTCCGCATTGTACGCACTCGCCGCTTCCCTTGCTTCGCGCAGGGATGCATCTTCGACCTGCGAAATTTCTGCATCGTAGGACGTGTGCAATTCGGACTGATGCTTTTCGTTGTAATTTGCGGCGATAAGGGGATAAAGGGTAACGCCGAGGGCGACGACAAAAAAGAGCACGCCAAGGGCGATGCCCAGTTTTCTATGCTTCAATGGGAGCTTCCTCCTTTTTCTTGTTTTCTTATTTTATTTACGCTTTTGTAAATAAAAGTTCTTGTATTTTTCTTTACGTTAGCATATAATATCTGTGAAAGGGGTGTTGCACATGGCAGCAGTTAATGTTAATTTCAAATTGGATGCAGATACAAAGAAGAGTATGGAACAGGTCTGTGCTGAACTGGGGCTTTCCATGAGTGCTGCATTCACCGTCTTTGCTAAAAAAGTCAGCAGAGAAAAGCGTATTCCTTTTGAGCTTACTGTTGATCCTTTTTACTCTGAAAGCAATATGCGTTATTTAGAGAAAAAAATGGAAGCATACAAGTCTGGTGAGCTAAAATTTTCCGAACACAATTTGCTTGAGGAATAACCATGCCAACAAGAATCATACAATGGGATGTTGATGCGTGGGAAGATTACCTTTATTGGCAATCTCACGACAAGAAAAACCTAAAAAGAATCAATCAACTTGTAAAAGATATCTGCCGCAATCCCTTTGAGGGAATCGGAAAGCCAGAGCCCTTAAAAGGAAATCTTACTGGCTTTTGGAGTAGACGGATCGATGAGGAGCATCGAGTGGTTTATGCGGTTGAAGATAACAAAGTTCTGATTATTTCTTGCAAAGGTCATTACGATTAAAGCGGGGTCTTTCCCGCTTTAATTTTTTGAGGGCGGGAAAAATCCCGCCCTCATTTAGTTTAAGGGGAAAGAATTATGCCGTGCGCTTGCGGGAGAAGAAGATAACCACACCTACGGCAGCGAACATACCGAGCACGCCAAAGACGGTGAACATCCAAGTGCCGAGATCGCCTGTGGAGGGGAGCTGCATACCAGGAGTGTTAAGGATCTTGAGCTGTGCGGCGGCGTTGACGGAAGTATCGTCGGCACGCATGGTGATTGCGTCGCCAGAGACAGTCGCGCTCACGCTGTAGCCCACGTGGTCAAGCGCTTTCTGGGGGATATTTGCAAGGGGAACATTGCCGAAAGCGTAGCGGGGATCGTTCTGGAGCACGCCTACGGTGTCCTCAGCGTAGATGCCGCAATGCTTGAGGTTTGCAGTTGCGGTGATCTCCATGGGGATCGTGCCTTTCATCAGCGTGTAGCCGTTTGCGGTGGTGACTTCATCGATGGTGTACGCGTCGTCCTCAACGCCCCAGATGATGATCTTGCCGTAGTCGTCACCGCTCTTGATGGGGACGAACAGAGTAGCATCTTTCTGGATGTCGGTGTGACCCGTGACGTAGTAAACGCCCTCTTCGACGTTCTTTTCCGCAACGAGGAAGTAGCCGTCGGTGGTGTTGAAGATGCGGAAAGAAACAGCGTCGAACTTGCCCGCTGCGTCTGCGTCCTTGCTTGCCTGATCCGAGAAAGTTTTCGTCAGATCGATGCCGAAGCTGTAAACATGGCAGTCATCAACGAGGGTGTCGTAGTAGTCAGCGGAGCTACGCTTCCACGTCAGAACGACCTTGTTGCGGTTGCCCTCTTCGCCGTAGACGAAAGAAGTGTCGGAGTTGATGGTTGCGGAGTAGGTCAGGCGCAGGGTGTAGTTGGAGTAGCCAGAGTAGATGCTACCGTTTGCGTTATTGCCGATCGAGCCGTTGACAGCCGCCAGACCTGCGGAAGTGAGGGTGACGGTCATGGAGTGATCGTTATAGGTGGTGGTAAACTTGCCGCTGTCAGCAGTCCAAGTATCGACAAGCTGCGTGCACTCTTTGTCCTTGTAGATGCCGATGGTCACATTCTTCGTCTGGTCGTAGGTCAAGCCAACTGCCAGAGTGTCGAAGAAGCTGTAGGTGCTGAGGAACGTTGCCTTAGAGGTGATGGTGGGGAGCGTCG
>CAYTKK010000141.1:0-3485 GCA_964438355.1 uncultured Lachnospiraceae bacterium
GCGAAATCTGCACACTCGCCGCCGTCGTCGCCCCACATCGTTACAATGACCTTATCAATTTCTCTTGTCTTACAAGCGGCAAACGCGGCGGCGGAGTTCCCTATCGACAGCGCGTTAAGCGGTGAAAATCCCGACCACATCCACGCGCCGGCGGCGAAACCGACTTCACGATTAAACTCCAAATGCCTATCCATCATCTTCTCGTAATCGGACTGCTCGGAAGCATAATAATCCCAATAAATCAAACGTACGTTTTCGGGTACGGTATTGCGAATGCGTTCGTCAATAGGCTTGCAATCATACTCGCGATATGAGCCGTTATTTGCAAGACGGAAGTACATATCGCTCCACATCATCGGCGAATAACCGTGCTTTTCGGCAAGTTCTACGACCTTTTTAAGATGCTTGTTTATAAGTGCGCTTCTGTTTTCGACAGCGCCGTGCATATCCTCGTATTTGCCGCGTCCGACCGCGTGCGCCTCGTCCATACCGATATGAATCTTACGCGAAGCAAACGCCTTCGAAAGCGACGAGAACATTCTGTCGATAAGCTCATACGTTCGCTCGTCGTCGATAAGTAGAATATCGTTTATATCGTTTATCTTCTTATACTCGTCCCAACGGAATATCTGATTAAGGTGAGCCAGCGTCTGAATGCACGGAACGATTTCAATACCGTAAGACGCAAAGTATTCATCAAGTTCATTCATCTCTGCGGCGGTGTAACGTCCGCGCAAATATCCGAAATACGGCTCTCCCTCCACTTCGTACGTATCTTCTACGTATAACTGGAATTGATTATATCCCATAAGCGCCAAATGACGAGCAAGCAGGCGCAAATGCGGCAAACTCTTGACGGCGTTACGCGAGCAGTCCAGCATAATTCCGAACTCGGTAAAACTGTTTTTTTGCTCTATCTTTCCGCTTTTCCCGCCCGACTTTGCCAGTAGCATCAACGCACGAAAATATTCGTTGCGTTTGCCGTAGGTAATCGTTGCTTTTTTGCCGTTGCTCTCGATAATTATCGGCGAATCGTCCTTTTGGACGGCTTCCACCAACAATCCGTCTTCCGCTATTTTGACGTTCAAGATAGGCAATACCTCTAACGTCTGCATATACAGTTCTTTCGGCAAAAGCGATAAATTGATTTTCACGTGATTGTTCCTCCTCTTTTACCGGTTTCCGGCGCGCAACCGCACAAAACCGATTTTATATTATTATAACATCGCGAGTGCAAAAAAGCAAGGGTTTATTAAACGTAAAAATTGCCTCTTTCAAAGCGAATATTATGCATAAATTGCGTTTATACTACCATAAATCAACGGAGGAAAAACTATGACGACGATGACGATGGAAAACGAACACCCTAAATTTTTGTACGCTCTGTTTTCGGCAGTCGTAACGGTTGCCGCGGGTGCGTTTATCGGATTTCTTTCCGGAAGCGGCAATGGATATGGCGCCGTCACTCGTCCCGATTGGACACCGCCCGACGCGCTGTTCCCGATTGCGTGGACGATACTATATGCTCTTATGGGCGTAAGTTCATATTTGATTTTCACTCGCCCTACTCCTACGCCGCACCAAAAAACGCTTAAATACCTAAGCTTAATACTTTATTTTTCCCAATTAGCGTTTAATTTTACTTACCCATTCGTGTTTTTCAGAGCGCAAGGTTATTTGGCGTCGTTTATATTGCTCGCCCTTATAAGCGCAAGCGTCGCCGCGCTGTTTGTTGTCGACCTTTCGCTTTCAAAACCTGCCGCCTTTATGCTTGTTCCGTATCTGGCATGGCTGGCTTTCGCCGCATACCTTAACGCCGTAATCGCAGCGTACAATTAAAAATTTACAGTGGCCGAAAAAATCATACGTTATGGCAATTGCTCAATTAAGCCGCGCTCTATAATCGGTATATACTAAAACATATCGCGTTGACGCCGCCCATACGTTAAAAAAGCGGCGCGTTATATCTTATAAAATCGACCGACGCCCCCCTTTCAAAAAGAAAAACGCACAATTCAAAGCCAAAACGCTCTTCACCCACGCTCACTTGCGCAAATTAAATTATTATGCTACAAATTGCGTTTTCAACGCCGCAAGGGTATCTTTCGATAACGACAAACGTATATTAAAAACGCCAAAAAAGAGTTCGGTTTTTTATCAAACTCTTTTTCAACATATTATATTATCGTCCTTGCTTTTTGACTCGACGCCGTTATTGTCGTCGTTTCGTTTTATTCCTTACACTTTATTCTTTTGTATTTTTAGCAAACCTAAATCATATGCTCTCTCGTTAAATCGTGCACTATCTATCGGCGCTTATCTCAAAAACGGCAAAGCCTCCCGGCAAAACCGAACATATTTTATTTTGCGAAACAATCTCCTCGACCTCGGTCGGCAAAAAGTACTCTGTATCGCCGAGGTTTACCGCAACCGCAAGTTTTTCGTCGCGCACAAACTCGAATATTCCGTTATCCGCTTTTATAATGCGAAAAGAACCGTGCTGAAGTTCGGTGCGCGCACGCAGTTTTCCAAGCTTGCGATAGTGTTCGACAAGGTCGTTATCCTCGCTTCCCCAAGGATAGCAGCGACGACAAAACGGATCCTCGCACCCCTGCATTCCCGCCTCGTCTCCGTAAAAAATGCATGGGACTCCCGGCAAAGTATACTGCAGTACTGAAGCGAGTTTTAAGTTCTTTTTTGCTTGCTCGTAATTCTTGATTTTATATTCCGCTCTATCACGCTTATCCGATGGGAGTATGTCCCCCGAAAGGCACGTTAAAATACGATTGGTGTCGTGCGTAGACAAAACATTCATCAGATTATCGAGTTTGGACTTCGGATAATTATTTTGTTGCGTCAACGCCACTCGTTTTAGCATATCTGTCGAGCGCGTCAAAACATAATTTATTATTGCGTCTTTAAGCGGATAATTGGTAACGCTATCCAGCTGTTTGCCGCCGAAATAACGCCGACGACAAGAATACGAAACCTTATTCGACGCGTCTTCCCACACTTCGCCAAGCACCATAGCATCTGGCCGAGCTCGCTTCGCCGCCAACACAAGATTATCCAAAAAATCGTCGGGGAGTTCGTCAGCTACGTCCAAACGCCACCCTGCGCATCCGAGTTTTATATACTTTTGGACTATTCCGTCCTCGCCGTTGATAAACTCGTTATACGACGGATTAGTCTCGTTCACGCACGGCAAAATGCTTATTCCCCACCACGAAGTATAACGATTCGGAAAGTCTTGGAAATCGTACCAATCGTAATACGGACTGTCTGTCGATTGATACGCACCCACCGAAGGAAAATTTCCGTACTTGTTAAAATATATGCTGTCGTCGCCCGTGTGCGAAAAAACGCCGTCCAGTATCACCGAAATTCCGTTTCTTTTTGCCTCACTCAAAAGCCGAACAAGCGCCGACTCTCCGCCGAAATCCGCGTCCACCTTCGAATAGTCAGCCGTATCGTACTTATGGTTC
>CAYTKK010000142.1:0-3401 GCA_964438355.1 uncultured Lachnospiraceae bacterium
GCTTTCTTTATTGCTTTAGATGAAGATGCAAAAAAATTATCTAATATTTTTAGCTTTAAACTTAGTAATTTTACACCTTCTGTTGTAAAATGTGGATTTCCTTGTTCTAGTTTTGAAAAATACTCAAAACTATTTTCTGCCTGTAACCTAAATATAAAAATAATAGAACCAGCTCAAAGCACATCTTATTTAATAACAGATTATGCTCAAAGCGAAAATATTAACAAACTTTTAAATTCTATTAAACTACTTGATATTAACAATTTATCAGTTAAAGAAGCTTATAATTTTTTAGAAGAACTTCAAAAATCTGCCAAGGAAATAATTTAATATGAAAAGAATTGGCAATTTATATGAGCAAACTTATAAATTAGAAAATATTTTATGTGCATTTAATGAAGTATGTAGGAACACTAAAAATAAAAGAAGAATTAATCAGTTTAATGATTTTAAATGTATTTATGTTTATAGAATTTATAATATTTTAAAAAACAGGCAGTATGTTGTTGGACCATACAATGTTTTTACAATATACGACCCAAAAGAAAGGCGCATTGTTAGCCAAGGAATGCAAGATAAAATTATAAACCATATTGTGAGTAGATGCATTCTTTATCCTGCTATACTTCCTTGTTTAATTGATGAAAATGTTGCAAGTAGAAAGAAACTAGGCACCAAGCAAGGCCTTAAATTACTTTATGATTATCAGCGTAAATGCAAAATAAAATATGGTACATACTACATTTTAAAATGTGATATTAGCAAATTTTTTGCAAGTATTAACCACGATATTTTAAAATCAAAATTAAATCGTAGAATAAAAGACAAAGAAGCATTAAAAATAGTTTTTGATATAATAGATAGTGAGCCACAAGGTTTGGGCATTGGAAATATGACTAGCCAGGTTCTGGCAATTTTTTATTTAAATGATTTAGACCATTTTATTAAAGAAGTTTTAAATATAAAATATTATGTAAGATACCAAGATGATTTCTTATTATTTCATCCTTCTAAAGATTATTTAAAAGATTGTTTTATTAAAATCAAAAAATTTTTAGATAAGGAAAAATTAACACTTAACCATAAAAGTAGATTATACAAATGTACAAATAATTTTATATTTTTAGGAAGAAACAAAAATGGTAAATACTCTAAATACAGAACAATAAAAAGAAGGCTAAAGAAAAAGCAATTTTTATATGATAATAAAAAAATACCAATAACTAGTTTATCTAGCAGTATAATTTCTTATAAATATTTATGTAAGAATTACAAAAAGTTATTATAAAAGGTGGCAAAACTTTGCCACCTAAAAACAGTTCTAAAATATATCCCCTTTCGAGATTAAACCTACTAACAAATATATTTATCTATTTTTATTTTATAGTTATTTTTTTATAACTAAAGGATCACAGTTTGTTTCTATATTATCTCTTATGCAATCATTAATTGCATAACCTCAGTTTACAGAAGCTACGGGGCGGCAAGCGTAACTATTAGTGTTCGTGTTACCGTTAGAGTTGAACAAATTGTTGTTGTTCACGTTACCATCAGAGTTCATAATGCGCACGTTGAAATTCGCATTGTTAGAGTTTGCATTCACGCAGCGAGACGCCAACCATACAACTAGACCCTAATATTTTTTTGCTCAGAGTTTTTCCAAGCAACTAAATACCTTACAATTATATCTAATTTTTCGCCAAATTTTAAATATTTTTTGTTATTTATAATTTGTTTGTCATAGCATAAATTAAAAAAGAAATTTAAATACTTCACATATGCAACTGCTTTTTCTTGCAATTCGTGCTTGTGTTCTTTATTATCTGTATTATTTGCTTCATATGTTAGTAAAAGTAAATTGTATGATGTTGTTTTTATTTCCCTTTTTAATTCTATTTCTTTTTTTGGAAAATTAACCAAATTTTTATCTATTTGCACTATTAAATCTTTTACTAAATTTATTATTTTAAATTTTTCATTATCCATAAACTATTTCTTCTATTCTTTTTATTTTTTCCTTTATGTCTTCTTTTGCAATATTTTCCAGTAAATTTTTATAAATATTCTCAATTTTATTTTTTACTGATAAATACTTTTTTGCCTTTTCATATACTACCATATATTTATTTTTAGATTTAAAATTTTCTTCATTTTCCACAGCATATTGGTCACACTTATTAAGAACAATATAGCTTATGCTATTTTCTTCAATTTTTGTCATAACCTTATTTAATGCTGCCTTAGGGAATCCACAAGTTTTCATATTTTGTACTTCTGTTAATTGGTATCCAAAAACATATGCTAAAATAACAGCATCCCTACCATAGGCTCTATAAAAATTCCCAAAACGAAACAGCAAAACATTTTGTGGATGAATTTCCTTAAATACTTTTACAGTGTTTTCAAAGTTTGACAATTCCTTATCCCCCCAGCGCCCAGACGACCAGAGGCCGTCTCAAGGCGCAACCATAATTTTAATAATTGATATTCCAATAAGTTACACTTTCTGTTGTGTTTTCTTCGTCTAAAGTTAATAAGACATTAGAAGCGGAAACTACGGGGCGGCAAGCGTAACTACAAGTGAACGTGTCACCGTAAGAGTTGAACAAACTGCTGAAGCTCACGCACCCAACAGAGTTCATAAGGCGCACGCTGAAATACGCAATGCTAGAGTCGGCATACACGCAGCGAGACGCCAACCAATAGCTGGTTCCTAAATTTATTAACCCTGTTGGTGCTGTATTTACACTATTTAAATAGCTTTCCGGTTTATAATAATAAAATGTGTATGTTACATATGGGTCTGTTCCTGCTGTATTTCCATTTGTATAACCTGTTACTGTGCTATATGATGTTACTCCATTATTTGTTACTCTATCATTTAATCCTGTACTTTCTCCTAGGCTTTGTAAAAATTCATTTGCTGTTCCATATCCTTTTTCTTGACTATATAAATTTGGATATTTCATATAACCTGTTCCATAATTACTTAATCTTATTGGGTCTCCATATGAATATGTGCTACTACTATACGTTGTATAATCATATTCTGTTTTTGCATTTATATCGTCCACATTTATGCTTCTTGCTGTTGCTCCATTTTCATTACTATAAAGGGCTTTACACAAATCGTTTAATATATCTACTGCGTGGTTATATCCATCTGCTCCTTTTAAATATAATACTTTTGATGTTGCTGTTGCTGATATTAACTCTATTGTTCCTTTTTCTTCGTCTATTGACCATACTTTCCATAATAATGAACTTTCTGTTTCAAAACTTTGTTCTGATGTATATCCTGAACCATTTTCTCCACTTGCTACTGTGTATGTTCCATTGTCCGGCTTATAGTTTACATAGTCTCCTACTTTTATTCCTTCTGGTAATTCTATCTTTTCATC
>CAYTKK010000143.1:0-3391 GCA_964438355.1 uncultured Lachnospiraceae bacterium
TGTCGACGAGAAGCAAACACGAATCCGGATAAATGTCTGCAAACGCATTAAACGCATCGAGTTCGTTATCGTACGAAAGCACCCAACTGTGTGAATGCGTCCCTTTAGGAGCAATACCGAACATCTGCGCGGACAACACGTTGCTTGTAGCGCTTGCTCCGCCGATAATGCTGGCACGGCTACCGTATATACCCGCGTCCGGTCCTTGCGCGCGACGAAGTCCAAATTCGGTAACCTTACCCTCTCCCGCCGCGGTGACTACGCGCGACGATTTGGTTGCTATAAGCGTTTGATGATTGATGATATTAAGTAGTGCCGTTTCGACAAGTTGCGCTTGTATAAGCGGTGCGCGCACTATCATAATAGGTTCCATAGGGAACACGATTTCGCCCTCGCGCACCGAGTAGATGTCGCCAGTAAAACGAAAGTTCGCAAGATAATCGAGGAACTTTTCGGTAAACGTGTTCAGTGAGCGCAAATATTCGATGTCTTCCGGCTCGAAATGCAAATTCTCGATATATTCGATTGCTTGCATAAGTCCTGCGGCAACCGCGTAATTGATCTGTCCCTTTTGCCGGAAGAAAAGATCAAACGTAGCTATATCGGAGTCTATTCCGCTTTCGAGATAGCCATTCATCATAGTAAGCTGGTAAAAGTCTGTTAAAAGTGTAAGATTTCTTTCGTTCATTTTTATACTTCCATTTATGTCAAAAAAATTTTTAGTTTGATAAAAACAATCGTTTACTCTTCTTTTTTAATCGTCAAGGCAAAAAGCACGATAGCTATTCCGATACAAATAAGCATAAGCGGAATAACTACGCCCCACGCAAGCAGTCCACTGCTTTGAAGCGCAAATACTACCGCTATCGCACCGAAAAAAGCAATAGTCTTAAGGTGCGCCTTATACGCATGCGACATCATCATTGTAAAAAGCGAAGCAATGGCGGGAATCGCAATATATAACGGATATAATTGTCCGTATGTAAGTGCCGTAAAATTGTTTAGATACGACACGAGCGACGGTACGAAAAACACAAACGATATCCAAAGCGACACCGTGTTCTTTTGTATTATCGAATTGGTAAAAAATATAAGTCCTATCGTTAACAGTACGGTCGGAAGAGCAATCTGACCAACCGTAAAACCGAAATCGTTAAGTCCGACAACAAGCAATAAAATTCCGCAAAGCGCGGTATACCCGCCCGCAATCAAATTACCGACAAGACGTTGAGTTTTCGTTATTTCAAATTCCTGCTCGCTACTCATCTTCATTCTCCTTTTTATCGTCGATTTTAGTTTTGTCCGACGCACAACGTTGAGTTTTTTCGGTTATTTCTTCGCAAGATTTGTCCGAAACGCTTTCATCGTCAACAGAATCGGCTTTATTCCTAAACTTTTCGACGAGTCCCGAAAAGAAACTCTTTTGCTTAGGCTGATTACGTACAGACTCCGGCGCAAGCGTACGACGATACAAAATAGTATCCTCGTAGCCGTACACGTCCGAACCGAGTTCATCTTCTTTCACGAAAAGGAACGGCCTCTTCCCTGCGTTTCTGGCACGATAACAATGTGCCAAAATAAACACGATACCGAAAATAAATATCAACACGCTAATCAATTGGCTAACCTTTATTACGTTAGGGATAAGCCACAAGCTATCCGAGCGTAACGCCTCGATCCAAAATCTACCGAGTCCGTACCAAATACAATACGATGAGAAAATAAATCCGTCAAACGACTTTCTTTTGCCCATATACGCCCAAACAAGGAAAGCAAAACCAACTAGATTCCACGCGGATTCATAGAAGAACGTCGCTTGGAACCAAGCGTTTTGAGCGTCTATAAACACCGCATACGGGAACCACTGCAAAGCGGGATCGGTAACTATATTTCCGTACGCCTCCTGATTGGCGAAATTGCCCCATCTGCCTATTACCTGACCGAGAATTATAAGGCAAAATCCCAGGTCAGCCATACCGAGCCAACTTGTTTTTTCCCATACTTCTTTTTTCTTTTGCAAGGCAAGCACAATAAACGACCCCAAAACGGCGCCTATCAAGCCGCCGTATATGGCAAGTCCGGACAAGCCGCCTTCAAGTCCTATTATTTTGGCAAACGTCCAGTTAGCGTTCGGATTTTCGATAAGATCGAAGATTATATAAAAAGCTCGCGCTCCGACAATCGCAAGAGGAATGCAACAAACCGCAATATCGAGCACCAGGTCCTTGTAGTAACCGCGTTTTTTACCGAACAAATACGCCAGCACAATGCAAATAACCATTCCGCTTCCGATTAAAAAGCCGTACCAGTTAAAACCGCCTGCAGCCAGCAGATAATTCGTAAAGTTCATACCTTACCCTTCTTTTTGTTTATTACGTCGACACGGAGCCTAGAAAAAACACCGCGCCGCTTAAAAATAATTATAATCCGACGTAGCGTTTTTGTCAACCTCTTTTACGGTTTTACGGCGACTATACCGCTTCGAGCTTTGTAAACATCTCTGCGAATAAGCCTCCTTTCGACAATTTGTCCGTTAATTTTTTTAGTAAGATATCCTTCGCTGCTTACGCAAGCATTTCCGTAAGAAACTCTAACCGTTTCTCCGCTTTGCATATCGTCAGTAACGTATTTATTCTCGTAATCATTAATAATCCTATCGCCGGGAACTTCACCGCGCGAAACTACTTTACTCTCCAACGCGTACGTACAATCCGGTCTCCTTCCGTAAATTTCGACAAATGCAGCCGACTCGGTACCGTATGCCTTGATAAATATCGGACCGCCCGTGTAGTTTTTGAATTTAAGGTCACTGCTCCCCGAATTTACCATAGCGTCAAGCGACGGTTGAACGTACGACGGGGGCAAACTGTGCGGCGCAACCGCGGTTATCGTCATCCCGGCAAGCAACGCGCAATTATAAACAGTGGTCGACGCCTGACATACGCCGCCTCCCACACCGTCGGTATAGTCGCCACCTACTATTATCTTCGCTTCTTGAAATCCGCGTTCCACCGTTCGCTTTCCGACAATCGAATTAAACGAGAACTCCTCGCCGTCGTTTATTCTTTTACCGTTAATCTTGGATAAAGCAAGCCTTATATTGTGCTTACGGTTTTCTCCGGACGCCGAATATCCGGTGGAAAACGACGCGCGTTTATTCGTATACTCGCACAATTCCTCCGCCGTCACCGTCGGAGTCTTTTTTATCGCGACGACATCCACCGTCACGTTATCGGTTCGCCGCAAGCCGGCATAAATATCGTAAAATAGCCGTTCTTCGTTTACGCTGTACCCATCGCTTTCCTTTCGAATCGTAAACATAGGCGAATTATAAGGTCTAAATACAATTTCGGCGTCTTTAGCGTCCTTATTTACATTTGCTATAAACGAG
>CAYTKK010000144.1:0-3326 GCA_964438355.1 uncultured Lachnospiraceae bacterium
AATGTTTATTGCTATTTTAATTATATTGCCCGGATGATATGGATGGAATTTTTTCGGAGAAATGTTATGCGTTTGATTGATAATATGATTCGCAGGTCTTTGGCTGAGGCTGTGGAAAAGAGTGGTGGGTTGCTTGCGTTCAGTAAACGGATCGGGGTTGCGCACAGTACTGTTTTGTTTTGGCTGAATGGAAAAACAAAAAGCATCAACAGTGATCTGTGGCGCGGGCGTGTATACCCGGAAATAGAGTCTTATCTGGCTGGAAATCTCCCGAAAATGGAGCTGAATATGATTCGGGAAAAATATTCGGATTGTCTGAGTGGCGCATTTGCGGAGGATCGCATGGTTTCCGTGCCTGTTGTTCGGGAAAGTGATATGATGTATTATGATGCGGTTGTAGAATCTGTGGAGGTGTTTGCGGAAAAGTTTTCTGCTGAAAGTGTGGTATTTATCTGTGATGTCCGGAAAAAACATTTCGGGGTGAGGCTGGAATACTGTGATCAAAGTTCATTTTATCCGCCCGGGGCAATATTGCTTTGTGTTGCGGATGAGCGTGTGAGGAATGGTGATTTTGCTGTATTGCGGATGAAAAATATGGATGAACTTCTGGTTTGCAGGTTCTTTTGCGATGGAGACGTTATCTCTTTGGTGTCGCTTTCGGACTCAATGAAAAAATTTGAGTGGAATTATCGGAAAGACAGAGGGCGTGTGGAATGGATGTTTCCTGCCGTTTGGTTTAAAGTGATCTGTTCCGGTGTGGGGCGGAAATATCATGGGTAGGAGATTTTGTGAGATGTGGTGAAGTCTTGCGTTTTTTGTTTTTCGGGTAGATTCTGTTCTTGGGGCTTCTGGTTTTGCCGGGAATGAAAATGAAAAAATATAGAAAAAAGTTTGAATTTTACTTGACAAATCGAAGAAATGGCGTAAAGTAAAGGCTGTTCTTCGTTAAAAGACGAAGTGCTCGGGTGGCGGAATGGCAGACGCGCTAGCTTGAGGTGCTAGTGGAGCGATCCGTGGGAGTTCGAGTCTCCCCTCGAGCACCATTTTTTTGTTTCATCTTTTTCTTTGGTTTTCATATTGCTTTTTCAGTTTTTCTTCCTTGGCACTCCTATTTTATGGAAGCATCTTTTTTGAGAAAATAGAAAAAATCATAAAAAAAGATATGAAAATCATTTGAAATGCAATTTGTATGAGCTATATTAAAGGCTCTGCTATTGCTGATGCTTTGCGGTAAAACGTAAAGATTTGTTAGTATATAGGGAAAAAGGAGCGCCCACGTGGCTCAGTTGGTAGAGCACGTCCTTGGTAAGGACGAGGTCACCGGTTCAATCCCGGTCGTGGGCTCCATGTTTACTGCTTGATTTTGAATTTTAGAAATAAAAAACGGAATTAACAATATAGTAAAAGGCAATGCCATAGGCGAAGTCATCAAAAGGAGGACACGAGATGGCCAAAGAAAAATTTCTTAGAGAGAAGCCTCACGTTAACGTAGGCACAATCGGTCACGTTGACCATGGTAAAACGACGCTTACAGCGGCGATCACCCACGTGCAGAACCTCAAGGGTCTTGCAGACTACATCCCCTACGACCAGGTTGCAAAGGCATCTGAGTCTCAGGGACGTCGTGACTCCACGAAGATTCTGACAATCGCAACATCTCACGTTGAGTATCAGAGTGACAAGCGTCACTATGCTCACGTTGACTGCCCCGGTCATGCGGACTATGTGAAGAACATGATCACCGGTGCTGCTCAGATGGATGGTGCAATCCTCGTCGTCAGCGCTGTTGACGGTCCGATGCCCCAGACCCGCGAGCACATCCTCCTTGCAAAACAGGTCGGTGTTCCGAAAATCGTTGTCTTCCTGAACAAAGTTGACCTTGTGGATGATCCGGAACTTCTCGATCTCGTCGAAATGGAAATCCGTGAACTTCTCAGCAAATATGACTTCGACGGCGACAATACCCCGATCGTCAAAGGCGCTGCTTATCCGGCTCTTCAGGCGACTGATCCGGCTGCTCCCGAGTGTAACTGCATTCAGGAACTCATGGATGCAATTGACGCATGGGTTCCGGAACCCGAGCGCGAAGTTGACAAGCCCTTCCTGATGCCGATCGAAGATGTCTTCTCTATTGAAGGCCGCGGAACGGTTGTTACCGGAAGAGTCGAGCGCGGTGAAGTCAAGGTTGGCGATACGGTTGAAATCATCGGCATCAAGCCGACTGCCAAGACCACGATCACCGGCGTTGAAATGTTCCGCAAAGAGCTTGACAAAGGTCAGGCCGGTGACAATATCGGATGTCTCCTTCGCGGCACGAAGAAAGAAGAAGTTGAGCGCGGACAGGTTCTCGCAAAGCCGGGTTCCATTACTCCGCACACGAAATTTACTGCTGAAATCTACGTTCTGTCCAAAGATGAAGGCGGACGTCACAGCCCGTTCTTCTCCAACTACAGACCGCAGTTCTACTTCAGAACAACGGACGTTACCGGTATCATCAAGCTTCCGGAAGGTGTCGAGATGGTTATGCCCGGTGACAAAGTCTCTATCGAAGTTGAGCTTATCGCCCCGATTGCAATGGAAAAGACTCAGCGCTTCGCTATTCGCGAAGGCGGCCGCACCGTTGCTTCAGGCCGCGTAACGGAAATTCTCGCTTAATAGAATTTCGATTGCGCGATCGCAGTTCTCCGGGAGACCGGAGACTGCGGTTAACAGCATGAGTTTTGAAAGAGACTCTGCAAGGTGAATCAAGATGCGTGAAATCATTACATTGGAATGCACCGAGTGCAAACGCAGAAACTATACGACAACCAAGGAGAAAAGAAATACTCCCGGTCGTCTTGAAAAGAAGAAATACTGCAAGTTTGAGCGTAAGCACACAGTGCATAAGGAGACCAAGTAAGGTCGCCTGACGCGGTCCCGGCTGCTGCGTTGAAAGAGCCGGAACTCGCAGGGGTGTAGCTCAGTTGGCTAGAGCAGCGGTCTCCAAAACCGCAGGTCGTGAGTTCGAGCCCCACCGCCCCTGCCATTTTTTGCCTGAGCCGGACGCAGGCAATGAAAAAACTGAAAGACCGGGAAAGGATCATGCCGATAATGGGCATCTGGATAGACAAAATTAGATCTTTCATTTTTGATACAGTGGAAGAGATGAGAAAATGCAACTGGCCTACGAGGGATCAGCTTTTTGAGTCAACCATTCTTGTTATCGTTGCACTTGTTATTACTACGGCGTATCTGGCCGGAGTGGACCAGATTCTCTTCAGAATTATCAGATTCCTTACTACTTTTTGCTGTTGCAGGACAATACGGCAATCCCGTTTAATAATATT
>CAYTKK010000145.1:0-3325 GCA_964438355.1 uncultured Lachnospiraceae bacterium
GCCGCTCGGGCGAGATGGCGATGCCGGTGGGTATGCGGACGCGCTCGCCGGGGTGTATGGTGACGCTGCCGCCCTCGAGCGCGGCGCGCAGATCCATGGCGGCCGAGCCGTCGGTGGCGTAGGTGGGCGCGGGAACGCCGCGCGTGAGCTTTATTTTGACGTTGATGTTCATATTTTTACCTTTTTCCTTGATTTGTACCGAGAGACGGCCTTGAGGGGCTGCTTTTTGGCCGAAAGCGGTCAAGCAAGCCTCATTTCGTCTCCCTTGCCCTTCAGTATACCATAATTCTGTCTCTAAATCAATAATTGAAGCAAATTTTCCGATAGTTATGACCTGTTCTTCACAAATCCTTCAACAATATTGTTTACAAAAACAAAAAACTATGGTATAATGTCATAATAGGATAATGGCAAAAGTGTGCTCAAGACGTTTGAAAGCAAAGGAGGACTACCGTGAAAAGAAAGCTTCCGCCTCAGGCCGCGGATATTCGTATTCCGCTGACCATATGTATAATAATCGGCATATTTCTGCTGACGGTCTATACCGTCCTGACCTCGCTCACCGATTTTTCGCCCCTGCTGCTGGGGATAATCCTGACCGTGCTGTATATTTATGTCGCCGTGTTCGGCTTCGTGGCGGTCAGAAACAAGCTGCGTTCGGTCGAGGCCGAGCGCCGACGCGCCGACGCGCTGAATACCGAAATGTACCAGATGTTCCGCGAGGCCATCGATGTGCCCTTTGCCGTCGTCGCCGAGGACGGACACATCACCACCGTCAATCACAGCCTACAGGAGCTGCTCGGTCAGAATTTCCCATACGGCGGCCGTATCGAGGACTTTTGCTCGGCCACCGCGCAGGAGATAATCAAGGCCAGCGAGCCCGAGGGGCAGTTGGCCATCAGCCTCGACCGCCCCGGCAAGCTGACCGCGAGCGAGGGAGAGGGACTGCGGGTGACGGTCCGCCGCCGCCGCTTTATCGCACGCAGCTACCCCATGACCGTCAAGGGGGCGGGCTGCCACATGATAGTTTTTGACGACATTACCGAGCAGGTCGCGCTGGAGGAAAAGATAGAGCGCGAAAATCCCGTTGTCGCATATATAGTTATCGATAACCTCGAGGAGCTGGCACAGTATATCCACGCCAGCTACCGCGCCGCCGCCAACGACGTCGAGGCCATACTCAAAAAATGGTCGCTGCGGCTGGACGGCATATTGCGCGAATATGACCGCGATAAATATCTGCTGATGATATCGCAGGAAAAGCTCGAGGAGTGCGTTCGCGCGAAATTTGATATACTTGACGCCGTTCGCGACGTCAGACTTGGCGACGACAACATGTCCGTCACCGTTTCCATGGGCGTCTACGCCGGCACCGGCACGCTCGCCGAGCGCGAAATGGCGGCCACCGAGGCGCTTGAGCTGGCGCTTCAGCGCGGCGGCGACCAGGTCGCACTGCGCCGCGGCAGCGAGATGGAGTATTTCGGCGGACGCAGCAAGGGCCAGCAGAAGCGCACCCGCGTGCGCTCGCGCGTCAATGCCACGCTGCTGTGCGCCAAGATCGCCGAATCCTCGAACGTGCTGGTCATGGGGCACAAAAACCCCGATTTCGACTGCATCGGCGCCTGCATCGGCATCGCAAGGCTGTCCATGTTCTGCGGCGTGCCGGTCAAGATAGTGTCGGACCCCAAGAGCGAAAGCCTGAACGTCGTCAAACGCCGCTTTACGCGCTACGATGAGTACCGCGACATGTTTGTCGACGCGCTGGCGGGGCTCGATCTGGTGCGCCCCAACACGCTGCTGGTCATCTGCGACGCCAACAACCTCGGCATCGTCGAGGCGCCCGAGATATCCGACAACGTCGAGCGCATCGCCATCATAGATCACCATCGCCAGTCGGCAAAATTCGATTTCGAACCGCTGGTCAACTATATCGACCCCTCCGCATCCTCCGCCTGTGAGCTGGTGTCCGAGGTGCTCGAACAGTGCATCCCGAACGGCTCCATGCTCAAGGACGAGGCCACCGCAATGCTGGCCGGCATCATGCTCGACACCCGCAACTTCTCCAAGGAGACGGGCACGCGCACCTTCTCGGCGGCGCTCTATCTCCAGAACGAGGGCGGCAGGAGCGAGGCGGCACGCAATTATTTTGACGAAAATCTTGAAGAGTTCCTTGCCGAGGCTCGCTTCAGCAACGATATCGAGATATACCGCAACACCATCGCCATAACCCGCAGCAACGGCAGCGGCAACGAGCAGTATGACCGCGTCGCGGCCTCCAAGGCGGCAGACAGGCTGCTGGCCGTGCGGCAGGTGGAAGCGTCGTTTGCACTGGTGCAGACGGGCGGCATCATACGCATATCGGGGCGGTCGTCGGGCAAGATGAATGTCCAGCTGATACTTGAACGGCTGGGCGGCGGCGGTCACTTTGACGCCGCGGGCGCCGCCGTCGAGGGCATCATGGATAAGGCCTGCGAGCTGCTGAAAAACGCGATCGACGGCTATCTCAACGACATAAAATGACAATCAACCGAAAGAGAGGATATAACAATGCAGGTAATTTTGACTTGTGACGTAAAAGGACAGGGCAAGAAGGATCAGATAGTGAACGTGTCGGACGGCTACGCCCGCAACTTCCTGTTCCCCAAGGGACTGGCTGTTCCCGCAGACAAAAAGGCCATTAAGGACATAGAAAACCGCGAGGCCTCCCGCCTACACCGCATCGAGGTGGAGCGCGCCGAGGCGACAGCACTGGCCGAAAAACTCGGCGGCGTGCTGGTAAAAATAAAGATGGGCGCCGGCGCCGACGGCCGCCTCTACGGCTCGGTCACGCCCAAGGACGTTGCCGAGGCGCTCGAGAAGCAGCACGGCATCGTCATCGACCGCCGCAAAATCAACGTGGCCAACCCCATCAAGGCATACGGCAATTACACGCTTGACGTCAAGCTGTTCACCGACGTGACCGGCCGCATCAATGTGCTGGTGTGTGAGGGCTGAGCCCGGAGAGCTTAAATGAACGAGGAGCTGATACGCAAGCTGCCCTTTTCGCTGCTTGCCGAGCAGTCGCTGCTGGGCGCGGTAATGATCGACCCCGAGTCGATACGCGAGGTCGCCGATCTTATAAGCTCAGAGGACTTTTATATCGAGGAGCACAAGCAGATATACCTTGCAATGCACGAGCTGTTCCTCACCGACAACGACATAGATCTCGTCACGCTGGTGGATACACTGGTGCGCAAGGGCATATACGACCGCTCCGGCGGTGAGGACTACATCCACACCATCGGGCAGGTCGTCCCCGGCTCGCAGAACATCAAGGACTATGCCC
>CAYTKK010000146.1:0-3319 GCA_964438355.1 uncultured Lachnospiraceae bacterium
TAATCGCGTCTATCCCGCACCCGAACGATACCAATTGAACAAGATTCATATCGCTTTGCGTGGCAACGTACGCCGCGGCACGATACATTCGGGAATGATACGTCCACTGATTAAGTACGTGAAGTTTGGGCGTATCGGCAAGCTCGCAAACCGCGTCTTCGCTTATCGCCACTACGCCGAGCGAAGAAATCAGTTTGTTGATTCCGTGATTTATTTCCGGATCGATATGATATGGTCGCCCGGCAAGTACGATTATAGGAAGTTTTCGTTTGCGAGCGTAAGAAATAAGCTTTTGCCCCTCTTCACGAACACGTTTTCTGTACTCTTCCTGCGCCGCAAACCCCAGTCTGACCGCTTCTGCCGCAACGCGCCGAGTAATTCCGTAACGTTTTAGACTTTTATATACGACGTTCGCTACGTTTTTCTCGCTACCCATATCCATATACGGATAAACGAAATTATCGCGATTCAGTTCGCCGATATTTGCCGCAAGCAATTCCGGATAATATGCAACCACCGGACAATTATAATGGTTGTCTCCGCCATGCTCGTCAAAATTGTAACTTTGACACGGATAAAATATAAAATCTACGCCCTTATCGAGCAAGTTTAGCACATGTCCGTGCACAAGCTTTGCGGGATAGCACACCGTATCCGACGGAACGGTGTGCTGTGCGTCCAGATACAATTTTCGACTGCTTTCGTCCGAAAGTACGACCTCGAACCCTAACCGAGCAAGGCACGTCCGCCAAAACGGGAGCTGCTCGTAAAAATTAAGGCACATCGGCAATCCGACTTTTGCCCTCGGCTTTTCGGGATTTTTTAATCCGACCGAACGCAATAATTCATACTTTTTGCCGTACATATCCGGCAGTATTTCCGCAGCGCTTTTGCCCGCGCCTTTGTCGCAACGGTTGCCTGAAATTTTTCTTCTGCCGTCAGAAAACTTTACCACCGACAATCTACAATGCGCGGTACAACCGTTACACGTAACAGCCGACGAAGTATATGAAAATTTTTCAAGCTCGTCCGCACTAATTGTCGACGTAGAATCCGTAGACTTCTTTTTCGCAAACAGGGCGGCACCGTATGCGCCCATAAGTCCGGAAATTACGGGGCGAATAACCTCTAATCCAAGTTCGTTTTCAAACGCGCGCAATACCGCGTCGTTAAGAAACGTTCCGCCCTGAACCACTACTCGTTTACCGAGTTCCTCTATAGAACGCGCGCGAATTACCTTATAAACGGCGTTCTTTACGACCGATACCGAAATTCCGGCAGATATGTCCTCCACGCTTGCTCCGTCCTTTTGCGCCTGCTTTACGGAACTGTTCATAAACACCGTACAGCGCGACCCGAGATCGACGGGGTTTTTCGCATAAAGTCCCAGCGCGGAAAACTCGGCAACTCCGTAACCGAGCGCGTTTGCAAACGTTTGAATAAAGGACCCGCAACCGGACGAACACGCTTCGTTGAGCATTATATTGTCGATTGCTCCGCCGCGAATCTTAAAACATTTGATGTCCTGCCCACCGATGTCGATTATAAAGTCCACGTCGGGGCAAAACTCCACCGCGGCATTAAAATGCGCAACCGTTTCCACCAGTCCGTAATCCAATTTAAGTCCGCTCTTTATCAGTTCTTCACCGTACCCGGTAACTGCCGACGAGCGCAGATACGCGCCCTCGGGCATAAGAGAATATATATCCTTTAATTTTTCCGCAACTACGTCCAAAGGCTTACCGTTGTTTTCGCCGTAATACGAATACAAAAGTTCGTTGTCCTTACCGATAAGTACGACCTTAGTCGTGGTTGAGCCGGCGTCGACGCCGAGATACACTTCGCCTCGATACGACGAAAGATCGCCCTCTTTAACTCGAGCGGTTTTATGACGCGCCGTAAACGCCGCATATTCGCTCTCGTTCTCGAAAAGCGGCTTAAGAGACCGTACGCTCGATTCTGTTTTGCACGATAAAAGTCTGTCTAAAACGTCTCTTCCGTCCTCGCTAAACGCATTCTTTGCCGCATACAACGCCGCTCCGTACGCTACGAAACACGGCGCAAGCGACGGAAATATCGCATGCTCGTCGTCAAGGTTAAGCGTATTCTTAAAAGCTTTGCCGAGCGCCTTATAAAAATGTAGCGGTCCGCCCAAGAAAAGTACGGTTCCCTTGATTCTTCTACCCTGAGCCAAACCTGCAACGGTTTGATCTACAACGGCTTGGAATATACTCGCCGCCACGTCGCGCCTATCCGCGCCCTGATTAAGAAGCGGCTGGATATCGCTTTTTGCGAAAACACCGCATCTGGAGGCTATCGGGTACACGCGCTCTGCCTGTAAAGCAAGTTCGTCCAATTCGTCTCCGCTAACCTTTAACAGCGTTGCCATCTGATCTATAAACGCGCCCGTTCCACCCGCACACGTGCCGTTCATTCGTTGCTCCGTGCCGCCGCTTAAAAAAAGTATTTTCGCATCCTCTCCGCCAAGTTCTATCGCGCAATCGGCTTCGGGATACATTTTGTGCACGGCAAGCGAAGCAGAATAAACCTCTTGCACGAAATTTATCTTGGCCTTCTCGGACAAGCCAAGACCCGCCGACCCCGTCATCGCTACCTTAAACGTTCCCGTAAAAAACGAGAAAATTTTCTTTAACTGCTCGATTACCGTTTCCTTGACCTTAGAATAATGACGCGCATAAACAGAATGCACGATCTCCCCGCTTTCGGCAAGAAGAATACACTTTACCGTCGTGGAACCGACGTCTATACCGAGCGAATATTGTTTTTCCATAAGCTCTCCTTTCATAGCGCCGAAATTCGTATCCGTTTGAAAAAGCGCCACGTTGCAAGAACAATCCGTTGTTATCCATTTTATAGTATAGCGCATCGTATGAAAAATTGCAACCAAAATAATTTGTCGCAAATATTCTTTGTCGCATTTTCGCAAATTTCTCACAATTTTAACTACAAAAGCTCATGCTTGTTTATCCACTCATCAATAATAAAAATGTCGTTTTTTTCAACAAATTCATAAATTGTCGTCAAAACCAAACGTAGCGTTATCAAAATTATTATCATCACAGCCGCAAAATCGTAAACGTAACCGTCATACAAGCCACCTGTACGCCTACATCGTAACCGTCACCGACCAAACAACGAAAAGAACTCAAATATTCCTTGACAAAACACCGAAAACTTTTGTATAATGATTTACACGAAAAGGCGCATACTTGATATCATGTCTCTATAGTTAAACGGATATAACAAGCCCCTCCTAAGAGGTTGTTATATCTTGAAAAAAGGTGCAAAAAAGGCTGTC
>CAYTKK010000147.1:0-3317 GCA_964438355.1 uncultured Lachnospiraceae bacterium
TCACGTTATTTTATCAAACGGGCTCCCCACCATTCGTTATTGAAAGTAGCGGGAAAAGTCGCACTGTGAGAAGCGGCGTGCCCATCCATGAACATGGCATTTGCCTTATTGGAGTGGCGGAGCGAAAAACCCGCATTCTCATAGTCGAGTTTGTTCGAATATGATGTACTGTACCAGTAATTGAAATACGGAGTGCGCGCCCCTGCCGAACTCTTATTGCAGTCCAGAAGCCCGATTACCCTGCTCGGGGATTTGAGATGGGAAATCTTCAGTGTTTCGTATGTTGCGCCCGCCGTCATCATGCCGAAAATGGTGGAACCGCTGTATTGCCCGTTCCTGCTGGTTGCATTAGCCCAATAAGAATAATAGTATCCCCAGTAATGCCTGCTTTGAGAAAGATTCTGCGAAGGACATTGCCAAAGTTTGACATTCCACTTGTCCATTCTGCCGTCATCCCGCGGCACGTTCTTCATTCCACAGTAAGGCGCCAGCAAAGTAAACCAACTCGCATAATATTTATTCCTTTCGTAATGAGCATAACAGTTATAGTCATTATAATCGACCTGATATCCCATAAGAGCCGTGCCAAACTGCTTCAGATTGCTGCTGCAGCTGGCGCTCTGCGCCATTGCTTTCGCCTTGCTCAAAGCCGGCATCAGCATTGCCGCAAGAATCGCGATGATCGCAATTACAACGAGGAGCTCTATCAGGGTAAAATCCCTTTTTTCCTCTCTCGCGGAAAGAAAGACAGAGACCGGCAGCTCATCAACCGCTCCCCTATTTTCACTTCCGAGTCGCGCCGGCCATAACCAATACTTTTTCATCTTTACTCATCTCCTTTGATTGCAATGTATTTTGAAGGAATCCGCTTCTGCATTCCGCCGCTCCCCGCGCATTCCCGGAAAAGAATGGAGGAAATCGTCTCCATATCGATCTCCCACGTGGAGAGCGGGAAAACATGGTTCCGCACGGCATGGATATGATTATGACCGCAAAGCACGATGTCCTTTCCGATGGCATAATGGTTCCGGTGCAGATAGCGGATGCCGCCCAGCATGAAATAGTCCGAAAGATACATCAGGGCGGAAACCGACGGATCGGCGGTCATGATCTCGCGCGTCTTCTCATATCCCATCGCGGTCAGCTCGTCAATGCTGTCCACTTCTCCGTTGAAATTCAGAAAAACAATATACCGCCGCAGCACTTCTTCATAGGACAGGTCAGGGAAAAGAGCACAGACAACCTGAACCCGTTCCACCTGATTCGGAGTGCCCAGCAGCAGCCTGAAGTTGGAACGCCCCTCCTGCAGAAACCTGCGCAATGTGACATCAATCGAGTAAAGACTGTCATTCTGGAGGTTCCGCTGAAAACCTGAAGCAAAACCGATGACGCTGCGCCCGTTCGATAAAATCTCCTCCTCAATCGCCCTGAAACCGCTCGGGTTCCCGATCCAGACAAAATGATCGGTTCCGCGCAGAATCAGCTCCCGGACCATTTTCAGATTTTCTTCCTCATCCCCGGCAATCGTCTGAAGATATGTCACATATCCGGCTCTCTCGAATTTGTCCAGAAGCAACAGGACAAGACGCTGGTTCTGTTCCTCCAAGATCAGGCGCTGCATGGAAAGGACAATCGCCACGGTCTTTGTCTTTTCTCCGCGCAGAAGCTTATGTCCGAACTTCTGCTTGTATCCAAGTTCGCGGGCAATCGAGAACACACGTTCCTTCGTTTCCTCCGAGCTGTAATCGTTGGGGCGCCGGTTCAGAATCTGCGACACCGCAGCCTGTGAAACTCCTGCCCGTTCCGATATGATTTTCAGCATTCCCGCCATCGTTTTTCCATATATGATTTTTTAATATTAAATTTTCATATACTTAATTATAAGGAAAAATTTTGATTTGTCAATACCCGGAACGGAAGATTCCGATAAAAAATCCAAAAATAATAGTACGTTTTCCGATCATAACGCCTTGCGGATCACCTGACAGCCCGATTTTCCATCGTGGACTTCAGTACCAGGAGCCGATTCGGGATTTTCACGGTGATCGGCGGAAAGGCGGGATTTTCACGCTGTTCTTTCAGCAGTCTCACGATCTCGTTTCCGACCAGCGAATAATCAATATCGAAGCAGGTGATGGAGGGCACGAAAAGACGGTTCAGCATGTTCGAACCGATCGCGATCAGGGAAAGCTCTTCCGGAATTCGGACTCCGTGATTCAGAAGGAAACTCGCGCCGGAAATCGCAATCGAACTTGACGCGGCGACAAGCGCCGTCGGACGGCATTCCGAGGCAAGAAGCTTTTCCGCAAGATGTGCGCCGGACAAGGAGTCATGAAAATCCCCGCCGGACGGAGCCCAGCCGGCAGCAATATCCAAGCCGCGCTTTCTCATAAAGTCAAGATAACACCGGTAACGGCATTCATACTTTCCATTCCACGGAGAAGTCACGCCCAGAAACCCGATCCGGCGATGCCCCAGCTCATAAAGATACTCCAGCGCCTTCCCCATCTGACTCTCGAAGTCGATATAAACCTGTCCGTGCCAGTTTTCGCGGTTGAATGTCACAATCGGAAATCCCTGCGGCAGACGGCGGTCCAGAGCCGTTTGCAGTTCATCACTGCACATCGTAATGAACAAGGCATCGACCTTTGCCGGATCGATCACATAATGAAACAGATGTTCATCCTTCAAAAGGACATCGCTCGTCAGGCAGAAGGTCTGAATCATGCCGCCCCGGATAAACGCCTCCGTCAACAGGAGACGCTCACGTTCGAAATGCCAGTAATCCTTTTCGAGCGGTGGAACAATATGGCCGAGCCGCATCATGCCGTTGCCGAGCTTCATTCTCCCGCCGGAACGCAGAATCCGCGCGGACTCCGACGGCGTATAACCGAGCAGCCGGATCGCCTCAAGCACTTTTCTCCGCGCTTTCTCGCTCACATGCGGCTGATTGTTAATTACTCTCGAAACGGTCTGCGCAGACACTCCTGCGGCAAGCGCGACCTCCTGTAATGTGGCACTCAACGGCGACTCCTTCTGTTCTCACTGACCTGATACCGAAAGATACAGCATTTCCGCGAAAATGCAATGATTTCTGCAAGAAATTGAAATCGAAGAGAAAACTGCTTGATTTTTTTATATTTCATGTTAACTTACCGGAAGTTGTCCGGTTTGATGATTGACAAACCGGACAACTTCGATATGTTTTTTCAAGACGGACTCATACAATGCAATAATTTCTGCAAGAAATTGAAATCGAAGGGAAAACTGCTTGATTTTTTTATATTTCATGTTAACTTACCGGAAGTTGTCCGGTT
>CAYTKK010000148.1:0-3260 GCA_964438355.1 uncultured Lachnospiraceae bacterium
TTCTTTCTATCCATTACCGCAAATCCTTCCATATCGTAAAAAAAATCATTTTTTTTAATATATCCCGCCATACACAAAAAGGCAAGTCCTGAGTATGAAAATAATACTAACCATAAGGATAGTATAGCACATATAAGATATTATGATACAAAATAGTGCATTCTTGACAAAATAAAATCAACAAATTATATTAACTGCAATTTCAAATCAAGGAACAGTGACAATCACCACAAACAAGCAGGAGTTGAAAATGGGCAGAAAAATCGTTGTTCTCAATGGAAGCCCCCGTCCTAACGGCAATACGGCGGCATTGATTCGGGAATTTGCCGGAGGAGCGGAAACCAGCGGTAATACGGTTGTCCGGTTCGATCTCGACCGGATGTCGATTCATGGCTGCAAGGGATGTCTTGCCGGCGGAAAAAATCCGGATGATCCCTGTATTCAAAAAGACGACATGCGCAAAATTTATCCGGAATACCGGACGGCTGATGTTCTGGTATTTGCTTCTCCGATGTATTACTGGGGCTTTTCCGGACAGCTGAAATGTGCTCTCGACCGTCTGTTTGCAGTTACGGAATCCGACCCGGACTGGGCAACGCCGCATAAGAAAGCAATTCTGCTGATGGCAGCCGAAGGAACCGGCAAGGAGAACGAGGCTCCGATGGTCAACTACTATAAGTCTCTTCTCGGGTTCCTCGGCTGGGAAGATTTGGGCTGCCTGATCGCCGGAGGCGTCCTGAAAGTCGGTGATATTGAGGGAAAAGAATCATTGCGGCAAGCATTTGAACTCGGAAAATCTATTCTTTAATGGAGGTGATATCATGAAAGTTTTACTGGTCAACGGGAGTCCGCACAAGGACGGCTGTATTTTCACATCGCTCTCGGAAGTTGCCGGAGCTTTGAAAAACAACGGCGTCGATTCCGAAATCTTCTGGATCGGCAACCGGGCGGTGCAAGGCTGCATTGCCTGTTGGAAATGCCGTGAAAACGGAACGCGCTGTGTGTTCAAGGATCAGCTTTACACGGATTTCGTGGAAAAGATGAAGGAGTGTGATGGAATTGTGATCGGGGCGCCCGTCTATTATGCGGGCCCTCCGGGAAGTCTCTGCGCAATTCTCGACCGGGCATTTTTCTCCGCGACGGAATATTTTCAATATAAACCTGCCGCATGTGTGGTCAACTGCCGCCGCGGAGGGGCAAGTTCAACATTCGACAGACTGAACAAATACTTTACGATCTGCCAGATGCCGGTTGTTTCGAGCCAGTATTGGAACTCAACACACGGCTTCACCCCGGATGAGGTCCGCCGTGATCTGGAAGGATTGCAGACCATGCGCACGCTCGGAAACAATATGGCGTATCTGCTGAAAACAGCCGCACAGTCCAATGTCCCGCGTCCCGCGCAGGAACCGTGGATCGGAACCAACTTCATTTCATAAAAAACCGGCAGCCTGCCGAAAAAAAAGCCCCGCAGGATTTTTCCACGGGGCTTTTTCATGGGAATCAGAAACTTTATTCCACAATCTTGTTCAGCGGATATTCGACAATGCCGCTGGCGCCGAGATGCTTGAGATCGGGAATCAGTTCACGAACCACATGCTCCGAAACAATCGTATTCAAGGCTACCCATTCGGAATCGGAAAGCGGAGAAATCGTGGGACGTTCAAGAGCCGGAAGCTTGCCGAGAATCTTGTCAAGATCAGCCTTCTTCGCATTCAGCAGCAAGCCGACTTTGCCTTCCGCGGCGAGCACAGCCTTGAGCAGGAGCGCGATATTCTCGATCTTCTCTTTCTTGACAGGGTCCAGATACGCCTTTTTGTTGGCAATGAAACGGGTTGTGCTGATACAGAGCGTATCAATGATTTTCAGGTGGTTCGCACGCAGAGAGGAACCGGTTTCCGTGATCTCGACAATCGCATCGGCAAGTTTCGGCGGCTTGACCTCGGTTGCGCCCCAGGAAAACTCGACGGTCGCGTTGACGTTGTTCTTTGCGAGATAACGCTTCGTCATGCCGACCGCTTCCGTGGAAATCCGTTTGCCCTCAAGGTCTTTCACGGAGTGGATTCCGGAGTTTTCCGGCACGGCGAGAACCCAGCGGAGCGGATTGCGCCCGACTTTGCCGTAAACGAGTTCCGCGGCTTCGATCACATCGGAACCGTTTTCCTGAATCCAGTCGAAACCGGTCAGTCCGCAGTCAAGAATTCCTTCCTCGACATAACGGGACATTTCCTGAGCGCGGATCAGCATACATTCGATATCCGGATCGTCGATGGACGGATAATAGGAACGTGAACTGATTTCAATTTTGTAGCCTGCCTTTGCGAACATGTCCACGGTGGACTGTTCCAAACTGCCTTTCGGAAGTCCGAGCATCAATTTTGACATTCTGCTTTTTCCTTTATGTTGAATTATTTATGAAAATTCAAATCTGCCGGATAAAATTAAAAACGACCGAAGCTGTAATATAATATTGTTTCATTTATTTTCAATCAGGCACAGGCAAAAAAGGGAAAGATTAACAGGATACTCCTCATCACCGGAGACAGAAAATTCTCCCTGGGAATCATGGTATCGCAGGCTGGAGCCATAACCCCATGTCATTCCCGAGGCTGAAAAGCCAACAACGGAATCACCTCAAATCCTTGTTCATCGACTCCAAGTTTACCGGAAACCGTCTTTCCGTTTTCCAGCTCCGCATCTCCCGCAATCCGCTTTCCTTTTTGATTTACTATTGTATTTGCCGGATCAGATTTTTCGACATCAGCGAAAAACCGGAATCATTTGGATGCAGATATCCATCGCTGAACAAGGAAGTATCATGCGGAATCAGAGAAAAACCATCTATGATCCGGATTATGGAATATTTCTCGTATACACTCCGGTAAATTTTTCCGGCATCTTCGAATGTTCCGGCATTCCGAATGCATCCGAAATCGCTCCGCCACAAAGGAAGAATTGCGAAAACAGGGACATCAGGATACAACTCGACTAATCTTCTGCAAAAAAGGTCCGTATGATGTCTCAATTCTTCCCGGGAGAAATTTCTGGACCAGTCATTTGTTCCGTATGCAATTGTCAGCAGATCCGGCTGTACGGGATCGGCATTTGCCAGTAAATCCGGCCTGAATACTTCCCCGCCGATTCCTTTATTGACCATCTCCGCATCAAAAGCGTCCGCAAGCTGATTGGGATATGTCAGAAATGAATGGCGTGCATCATATCCCTGGGTAATCGAATCCCCGAAACAAATCATTTTTCTG
>CAYTKK010000149.1:0-3185 GCA_964438355.1 uncultured Lachnospiraceae bacterium
GGGGTAAACTTATAAGAACTGTTATTGATAATATAGATGGCAGAGCTGGGACACGTTTACTGCAAACATTATTTGATAATAAAGTTTTTACCAATTCAAAACCAATTGAATTAATTAAACAATATATCTATATTTCAACCGATATAAATGATATAATTCTAGATTTCTTTTCAGGATCGGCGACAACTGCCCATGCAGTTATACAATTAAATGCAGAAGATGGCGGAAATAGAAAATTTATATGCGTTCAACTGCCTGAAAAGTGCGATGAGAAATCAGAGGCATATAAAGCAGGATATAAAAATATATGTGAAATTGGTAAAGAAAGAATTCGTAGAGCAGGTACTCAAATAAAAGAAGCTTGGCTTTCTACTAAGAATATAGTAAATACCGTAACAAAACATTCAACACAACAATCCTTTATTGAAGAATCCAATGAACTTCAAAACGATATACAAAATAAGGTTTCTAATCTTGACACAGGATTTAGAGTGTTAAAACTTGATAGCAGTTGTATGAAAGATATTTACTATTCACCAAACAAGATGCAACAAGACTTATTGACTCAACTTGAAGATAACATCAAAGAAGATAGAACTTCTGAAGATTTGCTATTCCAAGTAATGCTTGATATGGGCGTATTGCTTTCAAGCGAAATTAAAGTTTTAGATATTCATGGGAAGAAAGTCTTTAATGTAAACGATGGTAACTTGGTATGTTGTTTTGATAAAAACCTAACTGATGACGTGGTTACCGAAATTGCAAAAATGCAACCACTTTACGCAGTATTCAGAGATTCTTCAATGTCAAGCGACAGTGTTGCAGTAAACTTTGACCAAATCTTTGAAACATTCTCACCTACGACTACAAGGAAGATAATTTAATGAAAACTATAGTTTATCAAAACAGAGATGAAGTTGAATCATTAAAAAAAATTGTTGATAACAATCGCCAAATTTCTGATCTTTTAATGGAAAATATGAAAATTTGTAGAGATTTTTATCGTAGAAACAATGGCAAAGAATTAAATAAAATATATAGAAAAGAAAACTTAATAAATCTACCAGCTACCCCCATCAGTAGAACTGGCGACATTAGTTCATACTATAAATGGAATTTTACAATAAAAAATTATCAATTAAGAAAAAATTTAAGTTGCTTGATGCAATATGATGAATATTTGAATAACCAAAAGTCATTGTTTAATATTTATGGAACAGTTGAAAAAATAATGCTGTTTTATATGCAATGCAACCTAGTTATTGTTGTTGAAGCACTAGTAAGAACAATTGCAGATAGATATTCAGATAATTGTAAGGTGTGTCAAAAACGAAAACAGTGCAAGAAATTGTTAAACAAAAATTATAGAAATGGAAACTTATATAAATTGATAGAGAAACTACAAGAATTTAATATATTAACCTTAAATATTGAAGAAATGAAGATATTGGATGAAGCAATAAAGTTGCGTAACAAATTACATATAAGAGATATGGTGGTAACTGCTTCATGCAATTGGGATATAACCGAACAGCATTACAATAAAATTAAAGAATGTTTGGTTAAAATAAACGACTCATTAATTAATTTTGATAAAAGGGATAGTAGATGCGAATGCAAAAATAATCAGTGATTGAAATTGTATTTTAATTTGAATAGGAGAAGCAAATGAAATTTAAATTCAAAACACAACCATATCAGCAAGATGCTGTAAATAACATTGTAAAGGTTTTCAAAGGACAACCTTATGCAGATATGGTTAGATATACAAGAGATTTAGGTATTAAGAAAAAGGCTGATGGGCTTAGTCAGGCTTCAATTTTTGATGCTTACGAAGAAAATGATGATGGTTTTGAAAATGCTAAAATAATGCTAGATGATGCAGAAATTTTTGCTAATATCAAAAAAATCCAGCAAGATAGCAATTATAAAGAATCTGAAACACTTGTAAGTGGGCTTGGAAGATGTTCTCTTGATGTTGAAATGGAAACAGGAACTGGAAAAACTTATGTTTATATCAAGACTATCTTTGAACTTAATGAAAGATATGGTTGGAGTAAGTTTATTATTGTAGTTCCTAGCATTGCTATTCGTGAGGGTGTTAAAAAGTCTTTTCAAATGATGGAAGAACACTTTATGGAGCAATATGGCAAGAAAGCAAGATATTTCATTTACAATAGTAAAAGACTTAGCGAACTAGATAGCTTTGCATCAAGTAGCGATATTAATGTAATGATTATCAATGCCCAAGCATTTAATGCACGTGGTGCTGATGCGAGAAGAATTGACATGGTGCTTGATGAATTCCAATCAAGAAGACCTATTGATGTTGTTGCGAAAACAAGACCAATTCTTATCATTGACGAGCCACAAAAACTTGGTGGCGAAGCAACGCAAACCTCACTTAAAAAGTTCAATCCTCTATTCAATATGAATTTCTCTGCTACCCATAAAAAGCACAATAATTTAGTTTATTCGCTTGATGCTTTGGATGCATACAACAAGAAACTTGTTAAGAAAATTCAAGTTAAAGGATTTGAAATAAAGAACTTGCGTGGGACAAACGGATATTTGTATTTGCAAGACATTGTGCTTTCTAAAAACAAGCCACCTATGGCAAAAATTGAATTCGAAATCAATTACAAAAATGGCATAAACAGAGAAACAAGAATCTTGGAAGTTGGTAGAAATCTTTATGATATTTCTGCTGGAAAAGATATGTCACCATTGGAACAATACAAAAATGGATACACTATTACTGAAATCAATCCATTTACAAATACAGTGTCTTTCCTAAACGACATACAAATCAAGATTGGCGAAGTTATTGGCGATGTATCAGACAAAGATATTCGTAGAGTTCAAATAAGAGAAACCATTAGATCGCATTTTGAAAAAGAAGAAAGACTTTATGAAAAAGGCATCAAGTGTTTGTCGCTATTCTTCATTGACGAGGTTAAAAAATATAGAGATTATGACCAAGCTGATGAAAAAGGCGAATACGCAAGAATATTTGAAGAAGAATACACAAAAATTCTTAACGAATATATCACCCTTTTTGAAACTCCATACATAAAGTATTTGAAGAAAATTACTGCTGGAGAAACTCATAAAGGATATTTCTCTGTCGATAAAAAAGGTAAATTCATTGACTCAAAAGACAACAAAGAAACTGGATCAGACGA
>CAYTKK010000150.1:0-3141 GCA_964438355.1 uncultured Lachnospiraceae bacterium
GTTCGGGCGTTATCGCTACCATCATTAAGTAATTACTCCCTATAGGGAATTAACTTAAAACAAAACACCATTCGGTATTTTTCGGCGAGTGGTGTTTTTGTTGTTGCGAACAGTTATTGTACGGCAGCGGTTGTGCAAGTAATGATTGTAGTTATTATGTAGACAGGTGATTTGCAAGGGCGAGCAATTTTCGCGGCGTTATTTACAATAAAACAACTTGTGTTGAGAAATATAATTGTGTAGGCGTATATAGTTTTTAGTTGCATTTTGAATTTATAAAAGGTATAATGTACTTACGAATACAATTTCGGCGCGAGCGTTCGTCGGACATAATCTGCGAACAAAGCGCTATGAGCGGAGGAAAAAACGATGCAAGAAAGTTGGATAAAGTCGCCGGCGGCGTTCTATGGAGCGGTAGACTTTTGCAAAACGATAGACTTCGGCGGCGTTAAACGCGCTACGGCTTACGTTACGGCGGTGGGAGCGTATAATTTGTACGTTGACGGCAAAAAGGTCGGCGACGCGGTACTTGCTCCCGGCTGGACGAGCGTTCAAAAAATGCTTCAATATCAGGAATATGACATAACGAGTCTTGTTGGTGGTAAAAGTGAAGTTACTGTTCGTCTTGCCAGAGGTTGGACGGGTAGCGCCACAATGGGATATAAGCACGACAACGACATTTACCACGCAAATCCCGCGGTGCTTATTAACATTGAACTCGAATATAACGACGGAAAAAAGGAAGTCGTATGCGGCGATTCCGATTGGAAAACGTACACTACTCCCATATTGTTTTCCGACATTTACGACGGAGAAACCGTGGACCTTACCGCCGAGCGCAGATTTTTGGGTAAAGCTCGCGTCGACAGCGTAGAAGCAACGCTTTTGCCACAAATTGGCGAGTTCGTGCGCGAAAAGGAAAGAGTTGCGGCGGTCGAGTTGATTATTACTCCAAAGGGAGAAAAAGTCATTGATTTCGGGCAAAACCTTGCCGGCTATGTAGAGATAAAAATAAAAGGCAATCGCGGAGATAAAATTAGCATTTCGCACGCCGAGGTTCTGGATAAATACGGAAACTTCTATACCGATAACTATCGCACGGCGCAAAACATTTGTACGTATACGCTTTCCGGAGAAGAGGACGTATTGAAGCCGTCGTTCAGTTTCCAAGGATACAGGTATATTCGTTTGGACGAATGGCCGTTTGACGACGTAGATACGAGTTGCTTTACCTCGGTTGCCGTTTATTCGGATATGAAGAGAACGGGATATTTCGAGTGCGGAAACGACAAGGTTAACAAGCTTTACAGCAATATAATTTGGGGACAGCGCAGCAATTTTGTGGATGTTCCCACCGATTGTCCGCAACGTGACGAGCGTCTCGGTTGGACGGGCGACGCTCAGGTATTTTGCCGCACGGCGTGCATAAATTACGACGCGGAGCGCTTCTTTGACAAATGGTTGTATAATATGGCTGTGGACCAGTTCGACGACGGCGCCATATTCCCTGTAATTCCTTACGTTAAAGGCTGTTCGGAGCGTAAAAGCGCGGCTTGGGCAGACGCTAGCGTTATCGTTCCTATGGAGGTATATGCGGCTTACGGAAACAAGGCTCTTTTGGAGCGCTGTTTCCCGATGATGGAAAAGTGGGTAAATTATATTCACTCTTTCGGGAATGAAGAGTATTTGTGGGTAGGCGGATATCACTACGGCGACTGGCTCGCGATGGACGCGGGCGAGGGCGAATATCGCGGAGCAACGCAAACCGATTTGATTGCTAGCGCTTATTTTGCTTATTCGACGTCGCTACTTATAAAGGCGGGCAAAATTCTCGGCAAGGATATGACCGAGTACGAGGAGCTTCTTAAAAACATTAAAGCAAGCTTTAGAGAAGCGTTTATGTCGGACGGAATGCCGATAATTTATCCGAAAGCCGACGCGTTCGACACGAAGCGTAAGGTCAATAATATGACGCAAACGGCGATAGTGCTGATATTGAAGTTCGGCTTGTATGAGGGCGAAGCGGAAAGAATGGCGCTTGCCGAAAAGCTGGTAGAACTTATCCGCTTAAACGACAATCGTATGACGACCGGTTTTGTCGGTACGCCGTACATTTTGCACGCGCTAAGCGAAAACGGATATTCGTCGGTTGCGTACGATCTCTTGTTGCAGGAGAAAAATCCGTCGTGGTTGTTCTCGGTAAATCACGGCGCAACGACTATGTGGGAGCATTGGGACAGCGTAAACGACGAAGGCGATTTCTGGTCGACCGATATGAATTCCTTTAACCATTACGCTTACGGTTCGGTATACGACTGGATATTCGGGGTAAGCGCTGGAATTAAGACCGCCGACGACGGTGCGGGATATACTCACGTAACCGTTCAGCCGCATCCCGACCGCCGACTCGGACACGTTAAATGTTCGATAGAGACGCATAGCGGACTTCTTTCGTCGAAGTGGAATTATAAAGCCGACGGTTCCGTCGAGTACGAAATAGTAATTCCTAACGGCTGCAGGGCAGAAATTCTCTTACCCGGCGGAAAAAGCGCGACCGTAGGCGAGGGCAAATACGTCTTTACCGAAAAAGAATAAAAACAGTTTTATCAAAAATCTTAATACTCCCGTGATTGTCGGTCGTTTTTGCGTCTTTAATGCAAAATTTAACCGATAGTCGCAAATAGAACAGAATAAAATCCCCTCGTTACTTGATATACGTTCGAAAGTTAAACGCTACTTAAAAACGTATCGGAAAGAAGGGGATTTGTTTTTCGGAAAATATCATACGTAGCGCAAAGGTCGAGCGGATAAAGTTATCGCGTACCTTGACTTTTTCATTGCTATGTGTTATGATAAGAAAAGAGGATAAAAATGTTTTTTATCATATGCGCTGTTTGAAAACGGCTTGTCGTCGGCTGTTCTATCGCGAAAGATAGAGCGTTTGTCGTGACGTTTTTTGAAAAAACAAGACTTAGGAACAAAAAACAAAGCGCGTACAATCGAGCGAAGAGGCTCTATAAAAAACAAGGGCAATCGCAACAAGGGCAAGGAGCAAATGAGTAGCAAATACGGCGAACTTACGAAAAATACTGCTATAATCGCAATAGGAAATTTAAGCACGAAGCTTATAAACTTTTTCCT
>CAYTKK010000151.1:0-3063 GCA_964438355.1 uncultured Lachnospiraceae bacterium
AAACTAGAGAAAGAACTTTAATTACTTCTATTGGCTTATTAACTTTTAATAAAACTTATTATAAATCTAAAAATAAAATAAACGGTAAATATGAATATTATAGTTTTTTAGAAGATTATTTAGGTGTTTCTAAATGGGCTAAACTGACTTTAGCTGCTGAAACCAAACTTATTAATAATGCTTTAGATAATGGTTATTCTTGGTCTAGTAATAATTCTATCCCTAATTATATTATTTCTAGACAAACTATTTCTTCTAAAATTAAAGGTATTAATTATAATCATCAAGAAGATATTAAAAAGAAAGAAACACCTGATGTTATTTACATTGAAGCTGATGAAGTTCATGCTAACCTTCAATCTAGAGAAAAAGGAACCAAAAATAGAATTGTTCCTGTTATACTCACTCACGAAGGTCACAAAGAAGAATTCGTTAAAAAGAAACAATTAAAAGAACAACATTATATTGCTTCCTCTATTCTTAAAACTGATAAATTATGGGAAGAGGCTTATAAATACCTTGATAATAAATATGAGTTAAATAAAGATCCCACGATATTTGTTTCTGGTGATGGTGGATCTTGGATTAAAGGTTTTGACATTGCTTTTCCTAAGGCAATTTATGTTCTTGATCCATTTCATTATTTTAATAAAAAACTGTCTTACATTTTCAAGAAAGATCCTTTAATTACTTCTATTGCAGATTCTTATTTAAGAAACAAGATGATTGATGAATTTAAATTACTTGTTAGTGCTCAAATAAAAAAATATCCAGAACAAAAGAAAGAAATGATTAAAGTTCAAAATTTTCTTATAGATAATATCGAAGGTATCATTAATCAAAAACATCCATTATATAAATGCCCTTGTTCTATGGAAGGTCATATATCAAATAAATATGCTAAATTTATTACTTCTAGACCACATTCATATTCAGAAGAAGGTTTAGAAAATATTGTTCAATTACTTACCATGAAAGCTAATAATATCAAACTAACAGAAGAAATTTATCACCGATTTAAAAATGGTGAATGTACTTATAAAAAATTAAATTTAGAAAAGTTTATAACAAATTTTAGAAATCAATCAAATAAAATTATCAATAATAATCTAAAATACAATGTTGAACATAATATTGATAATTCTAATTTTAATCTTCAAGATAATTACAGATTAGATTATTTCTTATCTAAAAGATTATAAAAAAATACAAATTAATTATATAACTTGTATTTTCTCTTAATTTTTTCCAACATTTACTTTACTTCACCTTTGAATTTTGTTGAAAATTTGTTGGAATTTAATAGCTTTTTTGTTTTTTTATAGAGGTTACATAACTATTATATAAAAAAAACAGCAAAAATATACTTGTTATCTTGCCATTTTTATTGTTTCTTCTTCTGGATACATTTCATATACATTTTGTTTTAAGGATTCACGTTCTTCTTTTAACTGTTCAATACGCTGTGCTCTTTCTTGTCTTTCCTTTGCAATTTTTTCCTTGTGGTATCTATACTTATTTATTAAGTTAGATGGAATATTTCTAATGCCTTCTTTTAGATCTTGAACTTTATCTTCCACTTTGTATTTAGCGTTTGTAATTGAAATATCTGCTTTCAAAAATGTTTCTTGGATTTTTAAATCTATATTAGTATTTGCTTTTAGTTCATCTAATACTCTTTTAGATACAGAACCAAGTTTTGCTTTGGCACTACTCGCTTTTTGCTTTACACCTTCTCTAAAATTTAGTTTATTATCTGAAGATTTTTCTTCTGTATTTACTATGCTCTCAATTTCAGATTCTTCTTTTGCTTTTTGTTTTTCTTCTTTACGAGAGGTTCTTTTTTCACTAATTCTATTTATAACATCGCTTGTAAAGTTTTCTATATTGCCTATACCATTACTAACTACATATCCAACACTTAATGCTGCTTCTGCTAGTTTAGCTTTTATATCTGCGGAAGAAGGAATTCTTGATTTAATAGCAATTCCTAATTGTGAAAATGTGCTTTTTGCTTTTTGAATACCATTAAAATTTAATCTTTCTTTATCTTTCTTAGGTTCAAGTTTATTCATAGCATTTTTAATTATTTCATCTGCGGCAGCAATTTTTTCTTTGGCTTCTTCTATTGCTCTTTCCGCTTCAGCTTTGGCATCTTGTGCTTCTTTTATAGCTCTAGCCAGTTCTAATTGCTTAGTTATATTTTCTGTTTCTTCTTTTAAAGCTGCTAGTTTGCTTTCTAATTCTTCTATATTTGGCATATAAATCACTTCCTATTATGAAAATATGATATTCACTATTTCAAAAACATCTTGTCTTATTTTAGGATCTTCAATGTCTATTAGTTTATCATAGCCTTCTTCATCTTTTACAACTTCTGATGCAAATACATCTGCAGTTTCCACAGAATTATCAATTGTATAAATTGCATAATTTCTATTATCTATTGTTACTACTTTTAATATTGTGGCTTCTTTTTCGATTTCATCTACTTCAATTTGAAATTTTTGATTTTCCATAATTCCAACACCTCTATTCTAAAAAAATGATAACATATATGGGTAACAAAATCAAATGATTTTAACCAACTCTTAAAAAAAAAGAGGCTATCTTGCCTCTACTATTAATTTAATTGCTGTTCTTTCTTCTCCTTCTATAGTTATATCAGAAAAAGCAGGTATACATATTAAATTTTTTCCACTAGGAGCGACAAAGCCTCTTGCTATTGCGATTGCTTTAATTGCTTGATTAAGTGCTCCGGCACCAATAGCTTGTATCTCAACAGTCCCTTTTTCTCTAAATACATTAGCTAGTGCTCCAGCAACACTATTTGGATTTGATTTACTGGATACTTTAAGTGTTTCCATAATTATTTCATTCCTTTCTACACTAAATTATATTAATAACATGTAAAAAAAGAACTTTATTTTTTAACTTCTAACTTTTTGATAACTCCCTATTAAATTAGTATTATTGATTGAAGGATTAATCCATTTTCCAAATTCAGTTAAATCATTAAATCCAGAAATAGAAAACAAATTTTCTTCTATTTGTTTTTTTTCA
>CAYTKK010000152.1:0-3019 GCA_964438355.1 uncultured Lachnospiraceae bacterium
AAATTTGTTGCTCGGCTTTGGAAATAGCAAGACAAGCAGGTTGGGACGATTCTGTGGCGGATATTGAAACGAGGGTAAAAACCGCTATCTCGGCTCTTGAAACCGCAGGATATATTAAACGCGGAAGAAACGTTCCGCGTGTTTATGCTACAAGCATATTGGTTCAAAATATGCAAGAAGCCTCTTATATGATTGAAACATCTTCATTGTTTAACGAAACGGAACGTTTATCGGCAAAGAGAATTATAAAATATCTTATTTCAAGCAGAAGCAGAGCCGATGCCGGTAATGACGACGCAGAATCGAGAATAGATTACATAGCAGACAATCTTGCGATTGAGAAAGAAAAAGTAATTACGCTTGTTAATCGAATGCGGGAAATGAAACTTCTTCAAGATTCACAAGATATGACTGCGTATATTAAACGTACGGAATCTCAAAATAAAGCCTTGCTTATTCTTGAAAAGTTTATGAAACTCGAATCCTTTATTCTTTCTAATATCGAAGCAGAAGGTAGTAGTTTTAACTTAAAAGAATTAAACGATGCTGCCATTAAAGAAGGCTTTAAAGCGTCAACCGTAAAAAACATAAGAACTATCAATTATTTTTGGACTATAAAAGGATATATGTGCAAGAGCGAGTTTAACTCTCAAAACAGAACGGACTATATTCCTGCCATTGCGGTTGATAAACTATTAGCCAAATTGGATAAAAGACACGACGTTTGCAGATTTATTGTCGAAGAGTTATATCATATGAGCGCAAAATCGCCCGTTAAGCAAGATGAAGAGGCTCTTGTCGAATTTTCTTTGGTCGGTTTATATGAAGCATATAAAGAAACACCGAAATTAGAAATATACGATACGCCTGTAACTCTTACAGATATAGAAGACGCACTTTTATATCTTTCTAAAATAGGCGCGCTATCACTTCAAGGCGGTTTCTTGGTTTCTTATAACGGAATGGAAATTAAACGTCTTGTAATGGATAACAAGATTCGTTATAAAAATGAAGACTATCGTTTGTTGAGTGAATTTTATAAGCAAAAAATACAACAAATTCATATTGTCGGCGAATATGCGAATTTAATGGTTCGTGATTATAATGCGGCGTTACAATTTGTAAACGATTATTTTCAAATGGACTTCAAACGTTTTATCGCAAGATATTTCAAAGGAATTCGTGCGGCAGAGATTGAAAGAAATATTACGCCCGAAAAATACAATAAATTATTCGGAGAACTTTCGGATAAACAATCTGAAATCATTACTGACGATGAATCGAAGTATATCGTAGTTGCAGCAGGTCCGGGAAGCGGAAAAACGAGAGTATTGGTTCATAAGTTGGCATCGCTTCTTTTACTTGAAGACGTAAAGCACGAACAACTGCTTATGGTTACGTTTTCTCGTGCTGCAGCCACGGAATTCAAAAAACGTCTTATTGTGTTAATAGGTAATGCGGCTGCGTTTGTTGAAATCAAAACGTTTCATTCTTATTGTTTTGACTTATTGGGTAAAATCGGTAGCCTTGAAGAATCGGAAAATGTAGTGAAGGATGC
This sequence comes from uncultured Lachnospiraceae bacterium, assembly GCA_964438355.1. Lineage (GTDB taxonomy): Bacteria > Bacillota > Clostridia > Christensenellales > Pumilibacteraceae > UBA10677. Next base: position 1,559 of record CAYTKK010000152.1, read on the forward strand.
CGCGGAACTTATTAATAACGGTGATGTGGAATTGGGAAGAATAACGAAGACCGTTGTTGTTATAGATGAAGCGCAAGATATGGACGAAAACGAGTTTGCTTTAATAAAAGCGCTTATGAATCGAAACGACGATATGCGAATAATTGCAGTCGGAGACGATGACCAAAACATATACGAGTTTAGAGGTTCTAACTCGAAATACCTGCAAGAATTAATTGAAGATTATGGAGCAAAGAAATATGAAATGACCGAAAATTATAGAAGCGGTAAAAATATTATAAACTTTGCAAATGCTTTCGCAAAAACGATACAAGTAAGAATGAAAAAGGATAGCGGTATTCCGGTTAAAAATTTTGATGGTATCGTAAAAATAACAAAGCATAATTCAAGCCTTGAACAACCGATAGTAAGCGGTATTCTTGAAAGAAAGCATAAAGGCTCTGTATGCGTTCTAACTACAACGAATGACGAGGCGTTAAGAGTAGTAGGTTTACTTAATAGAAATCATATATCCGCAAAACTTATACAATCGACAGACGGTTTCCAAATGTATAATATTGCTGAGATTAGATATTTTCTAAAGCAAATTGATAACGAGTTGAAAACGCCTGTTATTTCGGACCTTTTGTGGGAAAAATCGAAAGAGCGTTTGGAACGATTTTATGGTAAAAGTTCTTGTTATGAAATCTGTTTGAAAATGTTGTTGGATTTCGAAAAAATAAATAAGACAAAATATAGAACGGATTTAGAAGAGTTTATCAAAGAGTCGAAATACGAAGATTTTTATACGGAAGAAAAAGGAACAGTATTGGTATCCACCATACACAAATCGAAAGGTCGTGAATTTGATACGGTATATATGCTGTTAAATAATGTCGTTTGCGTTAACGATGAAGAAAAACGAAAAATCTACGTTGGTTTAACGAGAGCGAAAGAAGAACTGTATATCCACTGCAACAACAATTTGTTTGATAACCTCACTACCGATATCGTATACGATACGAACATTTACGAAGAGCCTTTGGAAATTATGTTGCAACTTTCGTATCGTGACATTGTTCTGGACTTTTTCAAGGATAAGAAAGATAGTATTATAAAATTGCGTAGTGGTGACATTTTGCAGTTGGAAGAAGAATATCTTTGTGCTGTGATAAATGGAAAACTGGTAAGGGTAATCAAATATTCAAAAGCTTTTAAGGAAAAATTAGATTCCTTAAAAGCAAAGGGATATGCACCGACAGCAGCAACGATTAGATTTGTTTTGGCTTGGAAGGGAAAAGAAGATGAAAATGAAGCAGCGATTATTTTGCCGGACTTGTGTTTTACTAAAAAATAAATTAAGGCAAGTTTTATTCATAAATCGCCGTATATCTCTGCCGCATTTTGATGAAATACTCGTATACGGAAGATTGCGCTCGTGACAGCACTCGTCCTATTTCGGGATAACTTAAGCCTTTGATT
>CAYTKK010000153.1:0-3005 GCA_964438355.1 uncultured Lachnospiraceae bacterium
ACAAACCATCTTTAAATGAACATAAGTTCTTCCTATTAATTCTTGAAATGCTTTTATAATACGAGATTGAGGATGTTCTCCGCTAATTTCTGCTTCACTACCACTTATATAAAATTTTGCCTTGCTAACAAGTTCTGCAACAGCCTGCTGAATTCTTGTATATCTTTCAATATTTTGCGTTGCTCTATCGTTTAAAATTTTCTTGATAGATTCTTGTTGTTGCATATTTCTGTTTTCATTTATATATTTTTCTGTTTTCTTATAAATAATAATATCCATTCGTAATTTAGAATCAGGTTCTAATGCAACAATTAAATCCCTATCATTTTGAATTGATAACATCTTAATTTGATTATCGTTAAATAACTCATCATTATCATTTAATGGACTTATAACATTTATTGCAAGCTCTTGTTCTCTAGAATATAATTTGCCATCTAATTTTCTTGAGAAATTGTAATCTCTGCCATCTTCACCATATCTGATTTTAGTATTTTTAATTATGCCATCAAAGATTAATTTGGATAATTCAGCAGAAATACTATCCTTATCTACTTCCGTACCTTTAATTTCATCTTCAACATCCTTTTCTTCATCAGTTAAATATTCGTAAACATCTGCTGTTCTTTGAATATAAGTTTGATCCTCTAACAAATTTAATGCTTCCTCGACACGTTTAGTTAAGTCTGCAAGGTTTTCATTAAAATTGTTATACATTAAAACGCAAAGATTTCTAACTGTTGATTTAAAGCCTTTAATATATTTTACAAGGAATAATGCCTTTAAAATTCTAACTGCAAATTCATTATCCAAATGTTGTTCTGCTTTTAAGATTGAGGATTGAATAGAGGTTTTTAATGAACTTCTAATACCTTCAAACATCATATCAAATGTTGCTAATTCTCCAATGCTATCACATTTACTTACTTGAACTGCAACCTTTTGGAATACACTAAGCATAGAACGTTCACCAACTGAACTATATTTACCTTGGAATGCATCATGTGTCGATAAGTTTTCAATTGCATATTGAAATAGTGTAAATTGGTATGGAACAAATGGATAACAATCTACAAAATGAGATTTGCTTTGATAATTCTTGTATGTTTGACAATCTGCAAAATCAAATAAAGTCTTGAAATTATCAACTTCTTTATCGTATAGAACTCCAAGTTCTTTTTCTGCTTCCTCATTCTTTGTTAATAAACGTTTTTGAATAACTTCTGCTACAGCCGCACTTGTTAAATCTAACTTAATTTTAAAACGGTCTTGAATTTTAGTATAGTCATTAGAATTAAGTTTATTTTCCATTGAACCTAAAACTTTTGACATATCATTTTGAGCAGTAACAATTACCCAAGATTTTCCCTTACATTTTGTAGCAAGACTTTCAGCGACTGTTTGCAAGTTAACCATCAACTTTTCATTATTTGCAATATATTGCCCAACCTCATCTACAAAGAAGTTTAATCTAAAATTAGGTTCTTGTTTATCAATATATTCTTTAACTTGATTTGCAAAATCCTCAATTGATAAGTGATAGTCTGTTCTATGCTTATCAAGAATGTTTTCAGCGTTTTGACCTGTTACCTTGTTATACGCTTTATCAATTTCATTAGAAAATCTATTTGCTCTTTCTCTGCCAAATTCCCATTGTTGACCTGATGCAGATTTGAATTCATTTTTAAATTTATCAAATAAACCATCCTTGTCTAAATCTCTTTCAAATTGAGCAATGTACGCTTGTTTGCCATAATATCCACAAGCTTCATCAAATACTTTTACAAAAACTGCAACAAGAGCATCTGTTTCAGTTTTGCTTATAACATCAGCCTTTTGGTCAATATTAAATAAAATACTTTTTGATGGTATTTGTGTGGCAGCCTTGATTCTCGCTTTTAAAAATTCATTATCGGAAGAACATTTTTTTATAAACTCATCAGATATTTTAATGCCTGCAATTTCTTTATTTTCTAATAGCAACGCTAACATTTTTAATAAATGAGATTTACCTGAACCAAAGAAACCTGAAATCCATACTCCATTTACTCCAACATAATTAGTATATGAATCCAAGAAATTTTCTAACTTTTGTTCAACTTCATCAGTTAAAACATATTCTTCGACTTCAAGTTTTAATTTTAAATCTTCAACTTCATCTGCTTTGATAACACCTTCAATTGGTCTATCTACTGCCTTTTTAAAAAATGATGCTAATAAATTCATATTTTACACCCCTTGAATTTCATAAATGTTTGCGGCTTTGTACTCTTGTCCATCATCACAAATATCGAATAACTTGAAGGATGAACCTGTGGTTGCAGTTTGTTGATAAGAACCCGGATAAAACATAACCAATGGTTTCTTACTAACTATATTTTGCAAATTTGATAATAATGAATGAGAGCGAATATATGGGAATACTTCTCCAATTCCATCTATAAATAATAAATCAAATTCTGTATTATCTACCATACGTTTAATTCTTGGCATTATAACTTCTTTAATATCTAAAATTGACTGCAAATCTTCTTTTAATTGTTTTTTTGAAATACTTTGTTCGTTTTTTATGTACCAATCCCAATCACCAGTTTCTTTTAAATATTTAATAGATAAATCATAGATGTTGATATCTAAAACAGTAATATTAGATTCTTTTAATTTTTTTATCAATTGTGAACGCATTTTGCATACGTCATTTTCATCTGATATTTTATATTCAGCAATAAAAAACGGTACATCATTGCATAAAATTTGGCATTCTAAAAATTTTTTGCTTTGAAAAATATTAACTAAATGATTAAATTGTTCACTTATACTTCTTTCGTTCATTTTACAACCTGCTAATTTGGAAATATTCCTAAATACTTAGAATCATAATTATTTATAATTTCAATAACTCTTGGTGACACAAATGTTGTCAAAATACAATTATCAGAATCTACAATTTCTGCTTCTTTTAGCATTTTGAATAAAATTTGTTTTAGCTTATAACGAGTACCATC
>CAYTKK010000154.1:0-2999 GCA_964438355.1 uncultured Lachnospiraceae bacterium
TAGCCTCAGTCTGGTCATGTGTAACATAGATAAAGGTGGTAGCGAGCTTAAGGTGCAGCTTGGAAAGCTCCGAACGCATGGCGGTACGCAGCTTGGCATCCAGGTTGGACAGAGGCTCGTCAAGCAGGAAGACCTTGGGGTTACGAACGATAGCACGGCCCAGCGCAACACGCTGCTTCTGACCACCGGACAGAGCCTTCGGCTTTCTGTCGAGCAGGTGGGTGATATCAAGTATGCGGGCAGCCTCTTCAACGCGGCGCTTGATCTCCTCCTTGGGAGTTTTGTTCAGCTTAAGGCCGAAGGACATGTTCTCGAAAACGGACATGTGAGGATAAAGAGCGTAGTTCTGGAACACCATTGCGATCTTTCTATCCTTAGGAGCGACGTCGTTGACCAGCTGGTCGCCGATGAACATCTCGCCCTCGGTGATCTCCTCCAGACCTGCGATCATACGAAGAGTGGTGGTCTTACCGCAGCCGGAAGGGCCGACGAGGACCAGGAACTCCTTATCCTTGACCTCAAGGTTGAAGTCGGATACAGCGGTAACACCGCCGGGATACTTCTTATAAATGTGCTTAAAAGACAGACTTGCCATTAAAAAATATTCCTCCTTAAATTTAGAACCGACAGCACCGCGCGGCAGCCACCGGGACTCATGTTTTTTAACATCATATATTGTACCAAAAAACGCGAAAAAATGAAAGGTGTTAATCGCCCAAACTTTGCGGCTCTGTTTTGTGCAGTTTGCACAAATATATGACGAACATGCCGCAGATCGGGTCCCGGGGCACCTGCAAAAATCTTAATTTATTAAGATAAGCAGCGTCACCGGGCAGCCATCACCCCTGCTTTACGCCCTTCATGGAAAGCGATATCTTTTTCTTTTGCGGGTCCACGCCCAGCACCTTAACATTCACCACATCGCCCACCGAAACTATCTCCGACGGGTGCTTGACGAAGCGCTCGGACAGCTGCGAGATGTGGACCAGCCCGTCCTGATGCACGCCGATATCGACAAAGGCACCGAAATCTATAACATTGCGCACCGTTCCCTTGAGGATCATGCCCTCCTTGAGGTCGTTCATATCAAGTATGTCGTCGCGCAACTCGGGCGGCGGCAGGCTGTCACGTACATCGCGCCCCGGCTTTTCGAGCTCGCCGATGATATCCACCAGCGTCGGCTCACCGACACCCAGCTTTTCGGCCACCTTGGCCGTTCCATTCAGCTTTACCTTTTCGGCGAGCAGCGTCAGCTTGCCATCCTTAACATCCTGCTCACTGTAGCCAAACATCTCGAGCAGGCCGCGCGCCGCGCCATAGGATTCGGGGTGCACGCCGGTGTTATCCAATATCTCCGAGCTGCCGGGCACGCGCAGAAAGCCTGCGCATTGCTCAAAGGCCTTGGCGCCTATCTTGGGCACCTTAAGTATCTGTGCGCGACTGGTGAATTCGCCATTCTCTTCGCGATATTTGACGATATTCTTGGCGCAGGTCGCGTTGATGCCCGAAATATAGGACAGCAGCGAGTGCGACGCCGTATTGAGGTCGATGCCGACCGCGTTCACGCAATCCTCGACCACGCCTGTCAGCGCGTCATCGAGCCGCGCCGGCTTCATATCGTGCTGATACTGCCCTACCCCGATGGATTTCGGGTCGATCTTGACCAGCTCGGCCAGCGGGTCCTGAAGGCGGCGCGCGATGGACACGGCCGATCGCTGAGTGACGTCAAAATCGGGGAATTCGTCGGCGCCGAGCTTTGATGCCGAGTATACCGAGGCCCCCGCCTCGCTGACCATGACATATTTCACGTCCTCGGGTATCGATTTCAGCAGATTTGCAATAAATATCTCGCTCTCCTTGGAGGCAGTTCCGTTGCCGATGGCGATTATGTTGACGCCGTGCTTGCGTATCAGCCTTGTCACCACGCGCCCGCTCTCCTCGATGCGCTCCTGCGGCTTTGTCGGGTAGATGACCGCCGTATCGAGCACCTTGCCTGTCTTATCGACGACCGCCAGCTTGCAGCCAGTGCGGTAGCCGGGGTCGAAGCCGAGCACCGTCTTGCCCTTGAGCGGCGACTGCATGAGCAGGTTGTGAAGGTTGACCGAGAACAGCTTGATAGCGCCCTCGCTGGCGCTGTCGAACATGTCATTGCGTATCTCGCGCTCGACACTGGGAGCGATAAGGCGGTCATAGCCGTCCTCTATCGCCGCGCGGATGTAGGTCACTGCGGGCGAGCTCGCCTCGGTTACCAGCTTGTGGCCGAGATATTTGAGTATCAGCTCGCGCGGCGCTGTCAGCGTGACCTTAAGAAAGCCCTCCTTCTCACCGCGGTTGATAGCCAAAATCCTGTGCCCGGGGATCTTTTTCAGCTTTTCGGCGTACTCATAGTACTGCGTGTAGACCGAATCGCCGCTGCCCGTCGAATTGAGCACGCCGTCATCCCAGGTCAGCGCGCGGATGGTCTTGCGGAAGTCGGCGTTATCCGAGACATCCTCAGCGATTATGTCCATCGCACCGGCAAGCGCCGCATCCGCCGTCTCAACGCCCTTTTCGGCGTCAATATAGCCCTCTGCCGCCACCGCAAGCGCCGGGTCATAGGTCGGCTGCTGCGCCATGATAAGCTCCGCCAGCGGCTCCAAGCCGCGCTCACGTGCCACGGAGGCACGCGTTTTGCGCTTGGGGCGATAGGGGCGGTAGATATCGTCGACCTCGGTGATGGTCTTGGCGGCATCGATAGCGGCGACCAGCTCGTCGGTCAGCTTGCCCTGCGCGTCTATCAGCCCCTTGACCTCCTCCTTGCGCTTTTCAATGTTGCGCAGATAGGTCAGACGGTCATCCAGATCACGCAGCACGGTATCGTCCAGCGAGCCGGTGACCTCCTTGCGGTAGCGGGCGATGAAGGGGATGGTATTTCCCTCGTCGATAAGCCCGACTGTGCGCTCGACCTGTCCGCGGTCGAGCTTGAATTCCTGTGCCAATACAGCAATAATATCCATGTT
>CAYTKK010000155.1:0-2993 GCA_964438355.1 uncultured Lachnospiraceae bacterium
CTAAAATGCTTTGTTGAATTTCCCTTACTTGTGCTAAATCATGGGTGATATTAAATACATTAACAACATCTGGAAGACCACCTACACAAAGATATTCTTTAAAATATTTCATTAGTTTTTCATTAACATTCGGAATAATTTTGCTTTTTTCTTTAAATGACTTTTTAACATAATCAATTACTGACTTCTCTATCCCTAGAGCCCACAAATATTCTTCAAAATACAATGGTTTCATTGTTATTACTTTTTCAAAGCTAGTTGAAACGCCTTTTGAAATTTTTTTATTGTAGCCTCTAAGTCCTAACAGTGAACCTGTACATATAATATCAAATCTACCATCTTCCATAAACGGTTTAATAGATGATCTTGCATTTGCACATTCTTGTAATTCATCAAAAATGATTATTGTTTTATATGGAATAAACTTATTATTAAATCATTGACATTTAAGTCGTTGTCAAATAATGATTTGACTGAATAATTATGCATAAAGTCAATATACACAACATTTTCATAATATTCATCACAAAACTTTCTAACGATTGTTGTTTTGCCAATTTGTCTCAAACCTTTTATAATTAAAATTCTTTTTTTATTTTTATGGATTCATGCCAAGAAACAATTTTATCATAAATTTTCGTTCAAACATAATTGCCACCTCTACATATATTATGCACTTTTTTCAATGGAGTTTCAACTAAAATGTGCACTTTTTTATAGGGAGTTTTCTACAAGTTTTGCACTTTTAATAGATATGTATTAAATGATTTTTTGATTAGTTTTTTTCATATTACATTTAATATAATTTTAAATCTCATCTAATTCGCTATATCTACTTATATCACATTCTCCCCCAGTCGCATATATTTGTCCATCAACTGAATGACAAGGAAGAAATGCACCTTCTATTGTCGCAATCTCTTTTCCATCTTCAGTATATCCTTCAACATATTTGAAATAAAAACGTATTGCTTTTTTTACTTCGACATTATCAAAGACTACTTCAAATCTATTGCAGCTATGGTTAATGTATTGTTTTTCATCAAAGGCGCAACCTTTTCCAATTACGAAATACGCATTTTTTAATGACCAAAATTCCTCATAATATATTGTTTTTTTAGCATATGGTTCTTCATTATCATCAATGTATACTAAAATTGACCACTTCGCGCTTGAATTATAATTATCTAATATATATTGATATTTTGATTTTATGGTTTTATCTTCATTATAAATATTTTGATTTGCATATATGAAAGACATCGAATTGCCTGAAAGTTTATACCCCTCTGGTACCGCATAAATATGATAAAAATTTACTTTGAAAAATAAATCTTCAATATTTTCATTACTTCCAAAAATATTTATTTTAAATATAAATAATAAAGTAAATATGAAAATTATAAATGTTGTTATTTTTAATATTTTCTTTTCTTTCATTATTCCACCTTTATTCTTCTTTTTTACTTTCTAATGGAACATATATAACAGACATACTTCTAATAATTGGATAAAAGCCATCATCAACTTTAATCATTGCGTGACAATAGATACAAATTGAATAACTTCCTATTGCAAGTTGCCCAGCACTTGATGAAAAGACATGTCTTTCTTGTCCTCCTGAAGTAGTTCCACAGTGACATTTTAAAATATGATATGATGAATTTAATGATTCATAAACAAATTCATGATCATGATTTGTACATTCTACTTTAAAGATATAATCGCATACTGTTGTATAATTATTTACTCTTATTCTTATATATATAGTGTCTTCATAATCTAAATCATATTCCATCGAAAAATTATAATTCGTTCCCCCATTATCATTATGTTTTAATCTATTTAAAGTGCTTGAATTTGAAACAATAGACGGAAATAATTCTCCTAATGTATCTGTAGTACCAGTTGTATAGAACTTATATGTTCCTGTTTTTGGAGCAGTAAATTTATACCAGATAGTTTTATTTGTTATTAATGTTTTTGTATATTCGGTATCTATAGATATATCTTCCTCAATTGGTTTATCAATTTCTCTTAATGTACTAATATATGGACCAGTTGTAAAAGTATCTGTATTATAACCTGCAACTTGCCAATATAGTTCATCGCCACTTAACGCTAAGATATTATTTAAATCTGTTTCAGTTAAAATATACTGTGTTTTTGTGATATTATCGATTTTATAACTATCATATAATGTAGATGAATAAAACATTAATGAATATTGATTATTTAAAGAACTGTTTCCATCACAGTTATTAACGTTCCATTCAAATTTATTTGTTGTACTACTTACGTAAGTATTAAATACACTATTACTACTTACCGGGATAGGCGCAAATCCAAAATGTTCTAGTAATCCGCCTAAATTTCTTTTTAAACTACTATTTGATTCATCAGATACTAAATCTTCTATTAATTCTGACATATATGAGTGTTTATATGATTTAATTTTATTCCAAAGATTTCTATATCCATATGCCATATTATCATATGATCTACCTGATACATCATCCGCAATAGTTAAAAGTAAGCCTGTAGAAGAATCTTCATCACACTCTCCTTTTCCTCCCGCTAATATATCATCTGGTTCTGCAGTCGGATAATTATACCAATAATCTCCCGCAGTTGGTATATTTAATGATTCTAAATTATAATATAACTGAGCTGATATTCCTAAATACGTTGCAAGAGATTCACTATAACAAAGTTTAAGGCCTTTTTTCTTTCCTTTTTCGTGTATTAAATCATCTTCAGATTTATGACTTCCTCCAACTCTATTTGATAGTTGAAAACTCTTATCAACATAATGACCATACTCATGCATGCAAGGATCCCACATATTATAATCAACTTTTTCAATTCCAACACAATTTAATATTTCGCTATAATAAGTTCCAAATTCAGCAGGATAATATACAATTAATTGAGGTAATTTTTCATCAAGTTCTTCAGTTGTAAAACGTTCCATTTCTTTTATGTAATTTCTT
>CAYTKK010000156.1:0-2943 GCA_964438355.1 uncultured Lachnospiraceae bacterium
TTAGTAGGGAGGTAGAAAAATGCTTGATAGAAGGCAGCCTGATAAATCTGCTATCAGGAGCAAATCGTGTGATCCTGCTTCTGATTCCACCAACGAAAAAAGTAATTTGCAGCTTCTGGATGAAATAGAGTCATTGATAAGTGCTTCTGCAGAAGAGATGGATACTGACAAGATCGAGGCATATCTGTCCATTTTGCAGGAGAGAGCGCCGGTCACGGAGGGCTATGATCCTGAAGCGCAGTGGACGAAGCTGGAAGCGGAACATCCTCTGATTTTTGAAGAAGAATCCAGTCCGTGCGAAGCATATCCCGTTTCCGCGGAACCTCTGGCAGAGAGAACTCATTCCAGAAAAAGATTGATTCACTTTTGGCGGGCGGCGGGGATCAGCATCGCGGCAGTCTTCTGCTTTGTAGTCACCGCCAGCGCGATGGGTTTTCCCCCTGCACAGGCTGTTCTGCATTGGGCGGAGGGCATTATCCAGGTATATACCAACCCATCCGGCCTGATGGAGCTGCCGGATGACGATCCCAGCGAATATCATTCCCTCGAAGATGCGCTGGAGGCGAATGGAATTGATGTGAGCGGTTTACCCACATGGATCCCGCGGGACTATTCCCTGTCATCAGTAACAGTGAAAACTACAGATGGCATGGTGAAGTGCAGTGCTTTTTTTGAATCCGATCGTGGAGAAATCGTGATTCGAGTTCTGAAAAACACAATGCCATTCTTGGCGGGAACTGAGGAGCGCGACAAACAAGGTAGCACATATCTTAAAAATGATGTTGAACATTATCTTGTCACAGATAGAGAAGTGACCAAGGCTGGATGGCAAATCGGGCAGATCTCTTATATAATCGGTGGGCAGATATCGGAAGATGAAATCAAAGAAATGATCAATTCAATCCAATAACACCTGAGGAGAATGACTATGAAAAGAAAACTCGCATCCTTTGCTTTAATGTTGGCGATGATATTTAGCCTGAGCGTAACAGCTTTTGCTGCAGACGGTTTCATTGATGCTGACACGCTTACAATGCGCGCTGTGCGATCTAGTGCATATTTGGATGGGTACGCTGTAGCTATCGAAGCACGTGGTAATGGAGTTATTGCGGTTGCTATGAGTGTAGATGGCAAAGGTGTCATGGAAAAAATTGGGGTCAAAGAAGTGGAGATTGAGCAGAAGATAAACGGGAAATGGACTTACTATGATTCTCAATATGGCGCCGAGCATCCAGAATTTTATGAGTATGATTCCCGCGACTATCTTGGTACAACATACTTTAATGGCACGCCCGGTGTCAGCTATCGCGTGACGCTGACCGTCTACGCCCGCAACAGCCAGGGCTATGATACCGGCTATATCACATCCTATACCGTTGTGTGCGAATAAATTGAGCCATCACAACGTAGATCGCCTCTGCCGGTCAAAAGCCAGCAGAGGCGATTTCCTTATTCTTCTTTGGAGTCATTAACATCACGCCAATGGCGAATATGCTTCGCGGATTCGCAAATAAGGTCAATGTTTTCTACACTGAGAGCCGTTAACTGTCGAAATAATCGATCCATTGCAAGCCCGGTATCGGTGTGTTCGGCTTTGAACATGACACTTGGAGAAATGTTGAGTAGATGGATGAACTCCCCGATGACCTTGCAGTTGGGGTCAGCATCGCCGCTTTCAATTTTTTTGATGGTTCGCAGGTCCATCTCCAACTCATCGGCAAGATATTGCTGCGACCATCCCTTTTCTTCCCTGGCCTGCTTGATCAAAAGCCCTGCGAAGACGCTGATGCTATACATATAAATCACCTCATGCTATGCAGTATAGCAGGAAATCGACAAATCGCCAAACACGAAAGTTCACATAGGGTGAAATTAAAAAGACAGTAAGGATACAGCCGCTGCCATGTACGGCAGCGGCTGTATAGAGAGGGGTGGGATCAATCAAAATTGACACCGCTCAGATCAACCGTGATCTTGCCGTTTTCCTCCGTGTAGTTGTAGTCGCTGGATGTAAAGTCGGCATCCTGCTCTGTGAGATCTACGATCGTACCGTCATCCGCAAGAGCGGGATCGACCGTCTGCGTGTCGTAGGAGACATCGGCATTGGCCGCAGACTGATCGGCGGGAATATCTACGATGATCTGTCCATCTTCCTCACGGTAAGTGTAATCGCCGCTTTCGAAGTTGGCATCATCGACGAGGTCAACGGCGTTGTCGGGAATATCGTTGCTGTCATTGACCTGATAGGTGACATAATAGTAGACTCCGCAGGCCAGGGCGCTGACCGACATGAGCGCAGCCAGAGCCGCGGCGATCAGAAAAGAAGTGGAATGGCGCAGGGTAGCTTTTTTCATAGGAATGACCTCCGTTTCGGCGTTGGAGCAGCGGGAGGCCAGCTCTGCGCGGAGAGACTGAACGCGCTCCTCCGACATATTGATCTGGTTAAAAGTTTTCTGATACAGATCGTTCATTGTGGTTCCTCCTTTAAGATGCTCCGAAGTTGGTTTCGTGCCCGATGCAGGCGCATGGTAACGGTGGACGGATTGACCTTTAGCATTTCTGCGATCTCCGCAACGGTATATCCCTCGTAATAATGTAGATGTATCACGATGCGGTATTTGGCAGGCAGAGCCATGATCGTGTCGAAGAGTTCTGCCTCCTCCGGCGCGGAAAATGGGATCGTTTCGTCCAGCGGTTCGGTGCGCTGTCGATGAAAGGAGCGAAATAAGTCCCGGCAGGCGTTCACGGTGACAGACGCAAGCCACGCCTTTTCTTTACCCGGCTGAGGGGCGGGGCAGCCATCCAGCAGCTTGAGAAAGACGGTCTGCGTGATGTCCTCCGCATCATGGGTCGAGTGCGTGGCAGTCAGAGCCAGTCGATAGACCATATTGTGATACTGGTCAAACAGGCTCAGGATCTCCGCTTGTGTCATTCGGGCACCTC
>CAYTKK010000157.1:0-2928 GCA_964438355.1 uncultured Lachnospiraceae bacterium
ATACTCAAGAGCTATTTGCTTATAAATTAGTTTTTAATTTTAAAACTGATGCAGGGGTTTTAAATTATTTACAGGGAAAAGTAATAGAACTATTGTAAATTGTCAAGCAAAAATTAACAAAAATTCTACAATATTTTTTCCTAAAAAGTCATAAAGTATTTATTAACTAATTTACCGCGAAATTATTATACATATTTTTGTTTGAATTTGACTATATTAACATAAAATGGTATAATATTGTTGTAAATGTACTTTGAAAAATGAATGGGCTATAGCCCATTCAACCATTACAAGGAGGCTATTTTTATGACACAAATCACCAATAAGTACACTAAACCCCTCTCTCATGTCGACGGCATTTCCCTGAAAAGTGTCGATATCGACACTTTTTCTTTGGAAATCATTTCCGAATTTACTGAAAAGGAATTCACGGAAACAATTTTCAAAAACGCCCCCAAATACTTTCCTCGGACAGAAACCAAGGAAAAAATTTTGAGACGTTGGGAAAAGGTTGATACCTATTTCCTGCATCAGGTCACCGTCCAAGAACTTATGGAACTTCGGCTCACTAAGATTCCTGGCATTGTTTACAAGAAGGAGAATCGTTTGTTCTACTCTGCTATCTCTGGTGAGTTGAATCTCGCTGGTAAGGCAGATGACCTTGGCAAACACGCCTGTGGTCAGGAGTGCACTAGAGTTTGCAAAGACTGTCCTCGAACCAAAGCCCTTACAGTTGCATATCAGCAGCGTTTCGGCAAAAGTTTTCATATTGCAGTGAAAGACTCTTGGAGAATTGAGAAATACAATTTTATCCATGAAGGTCTGGAGACTTTCAACATGTTTGCACAAAACGATGCATTCATTGTTCTTCAGTGTGAAAACTACCAGGTCAATACCACAAAGCGCCGAATGTCTCATGCAGATGTTTCAGCTTTAAAGTTAGGTCTTGCCAGCTATGCTTGGGAAGACTTTGGAGGAACCAGAGCAGAAATGCTTCAAAGGCTCAAGGCAAACGGAGTGAGAGGCAACACATTCTAAGAAAGGAGCGTAAAGTAGTCCTCAAAAAAACAGGCCAGTATCTCAATTGAGATACTGGCTTTCTTTATTTTAAAAATATACGTTTAAAAATATTCAAAATTTTTGTATACCACTTATTTTCTTCATATATAATTGGTAAAGCTTTATTTTCTTGTTTTTCTTTTTTTAATGTTTCAAACAATTTATCTGGATTATATCTTTCTTTTTTTGTTTGTTCTTGTTTATCTAGAAACAAATTATATTCTTGAATGAACTTTTGCTTTTCATTTTCATCACAGAGATAATCTCTGTACAATAATGCAATTACACCTTTAGTTTTAGGTTTTAATTCTTGCTCAGCCAATGTTTTATTTTTGTCATATTCAAAATTATATGATGGAGAAGCAATTTTTTCAAAAAATTCTTGTACACTCTTTGGTATTTTATTTAATATATCGTTCGAAAAATTTTGGAAAATTATATTAATTTCTGTTGCTGTTTCAGCTAACTCTTTAGTTATCATAAAAAACTCCTTAATATTATTATACTTTTTCAATCTCCTTTTGCTTTGAATGCTGTAGTTCGTTGTATACTAACTTTATATCGCCAAAGCTTCTAATCAACTGTTCCATCGCAGGTTTAGAGTATGCTAACGTTCTTACTTGGATAATATCTATTGTTTGAATATTTTGTAAATTAATATTCCTTACGCCTATCATCTCTAACATTTCTCGGCGTTTGGCTAATTGTTTTGCATTCATTGTACTTGGTGCTGTTTTATTAAAATATTCTCCAACTTTTTTTAGCATTTCATCTCTTCTAAATACATCATTTCCTCCAAACACTTCAGTATATTTTTGTTTAAGTAGATTTTCATGTTGCTCATCATATGCTTCAAACATTGTCCACTTACTTAATTCATCTGGGAATAAAGTAAATAATGATAGTACCAATCTATCATCAATCTTCTCAAAATCAGACTTTCCTCCCCTTTTTTCTATAACTCGATATAGGCAATCCTCAATAGTATCCCCCTTTGAATATGTTTGTACTATTTTTGCCATAGTGTCTATTAATACTTCATTATAATCTTCATAATTGTAATTATATTCAAATTCTGCACCATTAACTAATGGCAATAAATCAGGGTCAGCATTATCAATTACTAAAGTATTAGAATTCAAATGCATTCTTTCATGCAAAAAGATTTTTGAAACATCATTTAAATAATCGCTTTTTATCTCTTCCATTGTTTTAGGAGGATAAGCTATACTACCTGCTTCAATAAACTCCCTAAAATTTTTTATTAATAATCCTTCATTATATACAATAGCTACATTATATTCTTCAGGAATACTTCCATCACTAACTCCATTTTCATATTCTTGTGCTGTTTCATCTGGTAAAGAAGCAATTATATTTTCAAATGGAATAAATACTGCTTCAGAATCTCCAATTTGTTCCTCTATGCACTTATCCAAAACATCTATTATATCATCTCTACTTATACTAGATAATTCTACCGGGAAAATAGTTTCATCCTCATAAGTAGCAACTATAGGAATTTGCCATAAGTGTTCCCATGCGTCTTCATCTATTCCATAAACTTCCTTCGCAAAAGTTAAAAATTTTTCTTTAGACATTTGTTTTGCTTGTTCAATTAGTTCATTTGCTACTTTGCTTATCGTTGCTCTCTCCATAAATATCAACCTTACCTTTTACAAACAAATATATTTTTCTATCATATATCTATTAATATAATTTATAATAATTGTATCAAATAATATAATTATTTCAATCAATATTACAAAAATGTAATAAATTCTTAATGTTATTGTAATATATGTATGTCAACGTCCTTTTCGAACCCTCCCTTTTAGTATACAATAAAAGACCATCAAATGATGGTCT
>CAYTKK010000158.1:0-2925 GCA_964438355.1 uncultured Lachnospiraceae bacterium
ATCATCGACGAGGTGGACTCCATTTTAATCGACGAAGCAAGAACGCCGCTTATCATCTCCGGTAAAGGCGGAAAGAGTAGCGAAATGTACGTTATGGCAAATCGCTTCGCTAAGAGCCTTAAAGAAGACGATATAGACCTTGACGAAAAGAAAAAAGCGGTTACGCTTACCGAGAGCGGCGTTGCCAAGGCGGAAAGATTCTTTGCCGTCGATAACCTCTCCGACGTCGACAACATCGAACTTAACCATTATATCAACAATGCGATTCGCGCGAATTACGTTATGCGCAGAGATAAGGATTACATCGTGTCCGGAAAGGGAGAGATCGTCATTGTAGACGAGTTCACCGGTCGTCTTATGGACGGAAGACGTTATTCCGACGGCTTGCATCAGGCTATCGAGGCAAAGGAAAACGTAAAAGTTCAGTCCGAGAATAAGACGATGGCTACGATAACTTTCCAAAATTTCTTCCGTCTTTACACCAAGCTTTCCGGTATGACGGGTACCGCAAAGACAGAAGAGGACGAGTTTAAGGGAATTTACAACCTCGACGTCGTTACCATTCCGACCAATTTGCCCATAAAGCGCGTCGACGAGAACGACCGAGTTTATAAGACCGAGCAGGGTAAACTTCGTGCGGTTGTAGACGATATAGTCGAATGCTATCAGCGCGGTCAGCCGGTGCTTGTAGGTACCACTACCGTAGAGAAGAGTGAAGAACTTTCCGTTCTTTTGAAGAAGGCAAAGGTTCCGCACAACGTGCTTAACGCTAAGAACCACGAGAAGGAGGCGGACATCGTTGCTCAGGCAGGCAAGCTTCACGCCGTCACGATTGCTACCAACATGGCAGGCCGTGGTACTGATATTATGCTCGGCGGCAATGCAGAGTACCTTGCGAAAAAGCGCATGCGCGACGTCGGAATGAGCGAGGAGTCCGTATCGGCGGCTACGTCGTTCTTCAACACCGACGATGAGGAAATATTGCGCGGTCGCGAAATTTATAAGCAGTATTACGACGAGTATAAAAAGGAAATTGCCGGCGAAAAGGAACAGGTTTTGGCAGTCGGTGGCTTGAGAATTATCGGCACCGAGCGTCACGAATCGCGTCGTATCGACAATCAGCTTCGCGGTCGTGCGGGCAGACAGGGCGATATGGGTTCGTCCGTATTCTATCTTTCGATGCAGGACGATTTGCTTCGTTTGTTCGGCGGAGACAGAATGCAGAAAATTGCCGAGATGTTCAACATCGACGAGGATACGCCGTTTGAGATGGGGTTGCTTTCTCGCCAAATCGAAAACGCGCAACGCAACATCGAGGGTAAAAACTTCTCGACTCGTCGCAGCGTCCTCGAATACGATAACGTAATGAATGCTCAGCGTACGATTATTTACGCCGAAAGAAACAAGGTTTTGGACGGAATCGACGCTCACGAGCAGATTTTGAAGATGATTGCTTCGCAGGTAGAGCTTATCGTCGACGAAAACACCGACCCCAGAGTCGATTGGGACGAGTGGGATTACGAGAATCTTAACAAGATGGTTCACCGCATTCTTCTTCCCGAAGAGCCGGATTTCCTTACGCAGGACAGTATGGAAAAGTGGGCGCTGGAGGAAATTAAGGATCAACTTTACGCTCAAGCGGCGGAATATTACAACGGCAAGAAGGAAGAAGCGGACGAAATCAGCGAGCAGCACGGTATACGCGTAGACTTTAAGGACGTAGAAAGATTCATTCTTCTTCGCGTAATCGACTCGAAGTGGACCGAGCACATCGACGTGATGGATCAGCTCCGTCGCGGTATAGTTACTCGTGCGTACGGCAACCAAGACCCCGTTATGGAGTATAAGAAGATCGGTTACGAGTTGTTCGAAGAGATGACTGCAAATATCGAGCGTGAAACGGTAGCTTTGCTTACGCACGTCAATATCGAGCGTGCTCCGCAACAGCAAGAACAACGCAAGGTGGAACTTGTCCGGAATTTGAACGACTCCGGCGTGGCGCAAACTCCCGAGGTCAAGCAAGGCGAGGTCGGAAGAAACGATCCGTGTCCTTGCGGAAGTGGTCTAAAGTACAAAAACTGCTGCGGAAAGAAGTAAAAGACTTGTTCGGGGGACGAAATCGAGATATGGTTTCGTCCCTCGCGTGTTTTCTTAAGTTGCTGTTTTGTATTAAATTACAAATTAGGCGTTAGGTAAAAGAAAAAAGCGTTCGAATAAAAATCGAGAACGCTTTCGGAGCAAAAAAACAAGGAAACGTTATGATAACGATTGACGATCAAAAGTTCAGACTTAAAAATTTGAAGCAGAAATTCGACGGGTGCTGCCTTGCGTTTGACGTAGACAAGATGAACGCTCGCCTTGCGAAATTGGACGTTATTCGCGGCGCGGCAGACTTTTATTCGGACCCTTCGAAGGCGGCTGAAATAAATTCGGAAGCTAAATTTCTTTCCGACAGGCTGGACGTGCTCACCGAATATCGCGGAGCATTGGACGATATTGCTACGCTTATCGAATTGGTGGAAGCTGAAAACAGCGATGAATATTTCGACGAAATAGAGGAAATGTTAGCGTCGCTTACGAAAAAAGTGGACGCATTGTACCTTGAAACGTTACTTAAAGGCGAGTACGACAGCCGAAATGCCATTTTGATGCTGCAAGCGGGTGCAGGCGGAACGGAAGCTCAGGACTGGGTCAGTATGCTGTATCGAATGTATCGTATGTTTGCCGAAAAAAACGGATTTTCGGTTGAAGAACTCGACTTGTTGCCGGGTGACGTCGCCGGAATAAAGAGCGTTTCGTTTATCGTAAAAGGAGTAAACGCTTACGGTTATTTGAAAGCCGAAAAAGGCGTTCACAGACTCGTGCGCATTTCTCCGTTCGACGCAAATGCGCGCAGACATACGTCGTTTGCAAGCCTCGAGGTTA
>CAYTKK010000159.1:0-627 GCA_964438355.1 uncultured Lachnospiraceae bacterium
CAAAAGTCTGTCTACGATAATTTCGAGGTGAAGCTCGCCCATACCTGCGATAATGGTTTGACCGGTCTCCTGATCGGTGTAAGTCTTAAACGTCGGGTCTTCTTCGGCAAGCTTTATAAGAGCCATGGTCATCTTTTCCTGACCGGCCTTGGTCTTAGGCTCGATGGCTACGCGAATAACCGGCTCGGGAAATTCCATGCTCTCGAGAACGATGGGGTGTGCCGGATCGCAAAGCGTATCGCCGGTCGTGGTGTCTTTCAAGCCTACGAACGCGCAAATATCGCCTGCGTAGATTTCCTGAATTTCCTTTCTCTCGTTCGCGTGCATCATAAGAATACGTCCGATACGTTCCTTCTTATCCTTGGTGGAGTTGAGAACGTAGCTACCGGACGAAAGCGTACCGGAATAGCAACGGAAGAACGCCAGCTTTCCGACGAACGGGTCCGCCATAATCTTAAACGCAAGACCCGCAAAAGGCTCGGTATCCGACGAGTGACGAATCTCTTCGGTCTCACCGTCCATAAGCGTGCCTTTGATAGCGGGAACGTCGGTAGGTGCGGGCATATAATCAACGATAGCGTCAAGAAGCTTCTGAACGCCCTTGTTCTTAAACGAAGAACCGCAAAC
>CAYTKK010000159.1:637-2901 GCA_964438355.1 uncultured Lachnospiraceae bacterium
GGCTTGCGGTCTTCCTCTTCACCGGTGTTAGGATTAGTGCCCACCACGTTGGCGGTGTCCAGCGGGGAGGGCAGGAAAGCGCAGACATAGTCCAAAAGATTCTGAACGCCCTTGTTCTTAAACGAAGAACCGCAAACAACGGGGTTAATCTTCATCTCGAGCGTGAGCTTACGGATAGCGGTCTTAATCTCCTCCTCCGTAAAATCTGCGCCTTCGTTTTCGAAATATCTCTCCATCAAAGCGTCGTCGGACTCTGCCACTATTTCAAGCAGCTTCGCACGATACTCTTGCGAAATATCGACAAGCTCTGCGGGAATATCCGTCTCGTCCATAATCGTACCGAGGTCGTCTTTGTAGATATCTGCCTTCATCGTGATGAGGTCGACCATACCTACGAAAGTATCCGCTGCGCCGATCGGAATCTGAAGAGCAACCGGGTTTGCCTTAAGACGGGTACGCATCATCTCCATAACGTTGAAGAAATCAGCTCCGTCACGGTCCATCTTGTTAACATAAGCGATACGCGGAACGCCATACTTATTTGCTTGGCGCCATACGGTCTCGGACTGGGGCTGAACGCCGCCGCGTGCACAGAAAACCGCTACCGATCCGTCCAAAACCTTAAGCGAACGCTCTACCTCGACGGTAAAGTCAACGTGACCGGGGGTGTCGATGATGTTAATGCGCTTACCCTTCCACTGAGTGGTGGTAGCAGCCGAAGTAATCGTGATACCTCTTTCTTGCTCCTGCTCCATCCAGTCCATGGTAGCCGCGCCCTCGTGAACCTCGCCGATTTTGTGCGTCTTACCCGTATAGAACAGGATACGCTCCGTCGTGGTGGTCTTGCCGGCGTCGATGTGCGCCATAATACCGATGTTTCTGGTATTTTCCAAACTGAATTCTCTTGCCATAATTTACTCCTCTCGGGATTACCAGCGGTAATGAGCAAACGCCTTGTTTGCTTCTGCCGCACGATGCATCTCTTCCTTTCTCTTAACAGACGCACCGGTGTTGTTGTAAGCGTCGATAATCTCGCCGGCGAGTTTTTCCTTCATCGTTCTCTCGCCGCGCTTACGCGCAAAGGCTACCATCCAACGAATAGCCAACGTCTGACGACGCTCGGGTCTTATTTCCATAGGAACCTGATACGTAGATCCGCCTACACGTCTTGCTTTTACCTCCAAGAGCGGCTTTATGTTTTCAAGAGCCTGCATAAAGATCTCTTCGGGCGCGCCGCCGAGCTTCTCTTTTACGATTTCGAATGCGTCGTAAACGATGCTTTGAGCGATACCCTTCTTGCCGTCTTGCATAACTTGGTT
Organism: uncultured Lachnospiraceae bacterium; assembly: GCA_964438355.1. Classification (GTDB taxonomy): domain Bacteria; phylum Bacillota; class Clostridia; order Christensenellales; family Pumilibacteraceae; genus UBA10677. The sequence goes on from CAYTKK010000159.1 coordinate 1,957, forward strand.
GGTAAGCTTCGTGATAACCTTGCTGTTATACATAGGATCCGGAAGCACGTCGCGCTTCGGAACTCCACTTCTTCTGGGCATTTTTCTTTCTCCTTAAATAGATTTGCGTACGTCTTATTGCCGCTTACGCTCGGCTTTAAGGAGCTGATTTATTTTATTTTCGTCTTTTTTACGTTAATCCCTGCTACAACGCGCACTTTCGAGTCTTGCGGCAACCTAAAAGAATTTCGCGCGACGCGGGCATAAGTCAGCATCCTACTTTTCGTCGGGACAATCCCGACATACGGTTTTTCTTAAAATCGGTTTAAGACCAAAGCGAAACTCACGAAATTACTTCGCGCGCTTTGCACCGTATTTAGAGCGGGCTTGCTTACGCTTTGCAACACCTGCGGTATCGAGTGCACCGCGAATGATGTGATAACGCACGCCAGGCAAATCCTTCACTCTGCCACCACGAATAAGCACGACGCTGTGTTCCTGCAAATTGTGTCCGATTCCCGGAATATATACCGTACCTTCCATCTTGTTAACAAGACGTACTCTTGCAATCTTACGAACTGCCGAGTTAGGCTTCTTAGGCGTAGTGGTGGTAACGGACAAGCACACTCCGCGCTTTTGGGGGTTGTTTTCCAAAATAGGACTCATTGACTTGAACTGCACCTTCTCTCTGCCCTTACGAATCAACTGGTTAATAGTTGGCATTATTACTCTACCTCCTTTTAGTAGTATCGCCCGCCTCTATATAAAGCAGGACTTGTGATGATTCGGCAAGCCTCTTATTTGTCCCCGCAACGGACTTTTCGGGCACACCAAACACCGCGCGAATTTTCGCACGAAATACATTATAGCAATATTCTTGGTTATTTGTCAACGAAAATCAAGGACTTTTACGCTATTTTTAGTGACTATTGCACAAAAAACCGAGCGAACTGCTTTTTCGCACGG
>CAYTKK010000160.1:0-1659 GCA_964438355.1 uncultured Lachnospiraceae bacterium
ACCTCCGCCATAAAGTGCAGTGTTGCCGTAAAGCGTGGTATTGACCAGATTCAGAAACACCTTCCTGCTGCTGTACAAATCTCCGGTCACATAAATACCGCCACCCAATACATCGCTCAGCTGATTATCCCAGACGGAAACACCTTCAAGTGAAATTGTCGCATTAGAGCCGCCGAGATACAGTCCGATACCGCTGGCCGTGAAGAGTTTTTCGGCGGCTGTTATCTCGGTTTCTGAAACAATATCGTCGTTAATAATTGAAGGGTGCTTTTGTTCTGAATATTTAACAAAATCCTTAAAAACGCCTGCTACGTTAGCTTTACCAAAATAGTTACCGACAGTTTTATTACTATAAATCTCTGTATTATTAATGTCAACCTTGTTGCCGCTGTTAACATATAAACCACTACCCGATGCCGCCTGATTGCTGAAAATTAAAGTGGGGCGGAGAGCCCAATTCAAATCTAAATTATTACTGTCGGGATTACCGAATTTGTAACGGGATCCTCCATCAATCGTCAGGCTTCCATCGCTATCAATTTTGGGGGCAGAAATAACTGATGTTGTCCGGTAAGCCGCGGCTTCACCAAAATACAGTCCACCGCCACGACCAATATTATAGATGCCAATTTTATCAAATTCTACATCTAATGCTGCGGTGTTTTCTGCTATAGTTACACTGTTAAGTATCAAAGTTACACTGGAATCAGCATAAATACCACCACCAAAACCGCCCATAGCATATCGGTTGTCACCAGCACCCGCAACACCTTTTCCACTTCCAGTGGCAGTGTTGTTTTGGATAATCATAGAGTTCAGACTATATTCATCAGACAATGAATACTGACTTGACCATTTACTACCGGTTGTATACGGTGTCGATTGAAAGATTGCCATTTCTGTACCTGTACCAAGATAAATACCACCGCCTAAACCATTCGTGGCAGTATTGCCATGAATATAAGAGTCTCGTACGTCTAACCTCCCGATTGAGTAAATGCCGCCTCCCATGGATAGCGTCTGCAATGCCGCATAATAATCAGGTAATTGTAAATTATTATTAAAAACTACAATGTTTTCATAAATATCTGCACCACGAATATCCAAAGCTCCCGCATTGTAAATTCCCCCACCGACAGCACCCAAATCCGTAATTTGAGGCTGAACTGTGAAATCGTAATCCCCATTATTATAATAATACATTAAATAGCTTGGATCTTTAACTTTAACATTGGTGGCAGAATTACCGAAGACCTTTACAGAATCCAAAACCGCCACCACTCCTTCAGCAATATAAATTCCGGCTCCGGAAGCTCGCAACTCATCTGGGGAACCTTCAAAGTAATCAATAGAACCAGTCGCAGTATTGTTTGAAATAGTAAAATCCTCCAACAGGATAGTGCTCTTATATCCGGCGGCAACATAGATACCGCCGCCTTGACATGCTGTATTTCCGGTGATTCCCCGCCCCCCGCCATTCGAAAGAGTTAAGGCATTTGTAACAATATATCCGTCTGCAAGATAGATACCGCCACCCTGACGGGCTGTGTTGCCTGTAATGTAAAGATTAGAAGCAGATCCATCGACAGCAATTTTCCCGCTGTTGTACAAGCCGCCCCCCTGATAGGCATAATTATTGGTAATTGTAATATCAGTGAT
>CAYTKK010000160.1:1759-2834 GCA_964438355.1 uncultured Lachnospiraceae bacterium
ACAACATTCAATGTCTCTGTATTTGAGATCCCCGCGCCGCGTTGGGTATAAACGTTATCACGGTTCTCATAATTATCAGTAATCTGGATATTATTACCCGTATTATCTACGATGCTCATCGTGCCATTGTTGACAATGCCGTAAATGTTGCCGGTAAACGTTCCACCGGTAATCAGGGCCTCCGAAGCAGAGTTTTGGACGGCTTTTTCAAAACCGGAGAATGTTCCTCCACTGATTGAGAGGCTGCCGCTTCCGGACATTTCTACGCCAATACCGGACTGATTCTCTCCTGTAAATGTTCCATTGCTGATTGTGAGGCTGCCTGTTCCGGATTGAACCACAGGAGAGGTGCAGAAAGTGCCGCCGCTGATAGTAATGCCTCCGGAACCGGAGTTTGTAATTGAAGTATCAGTGAAAGTTCCTTTTATAATCCGGATTCCGGAACTCGTTCCCGATGCATTCAATTCCGAGTCGTTAAATGTTCCATCGTTGATTTGAATGCCGTTGCTCGTACCAGTTGAATTAAAATGTGAATCAGTAATAGTTCCACCATTGACAACAATTGTTCCTGTGCTGGTATTGACTGTGGAATTCTGAATACTGCCGCTGTTGGTAAAAGTTCCAGACAGTGTAAAGTCCGATTTAACAATTCCACCGGTTATAGTGATATCCGTATAACCCGTGCCTGTCAAGATCACCTCGGTGCCTTCAACAGTAATAGCACCGACTTTCGCATTCGCAGTAATAGTAATTGTGACATTATAGCTGACAGTTGCACCTCCCGTATCAGCTGAAATCGTAATTGTACCTTTTTCTTCGATATTTTGCAGCGCAGTCGTTAAGTCTTTAGCAGTGTTATCTGATCCGCCCTTACCGTCCACTGTAATAGCTGAAACTTTCGCCAGCCGATAATTCCAATCAGCATCCAGAGAAATGTTGCTTGTCTCAATGACTCCGGTATTGTATTCGAGAACCCAGTCTCCGCCAAGCGCGGCGGCGCCGGTGATATTTGTGGACGCCGCAACGTCGCAGCCGGTGAAGTCGGCGATCTCCTGAATCAGGGATTGACCATGTT
>CAYTKK010000161.1:0-2831 GCA_964438355.1 uncultured Lachnospiraceae bacterium
TATAATGAAAAATTAAATCAATTTAAGTAAAATTTAGTTATTTAATGTAGAATATTTTTGAGGTGTACTAATATGAAGTTATTATTAGTTGAAGACGAAAAAGAATTATCAAAAGCGATAAAAAAGGTTCTAGAAATTAATAAGTATGATGTTGAAGTAGCATATGATGGGTTAGAAGCTTTAGAATTAATCGAATATGGAATTTATGATGCCATTATTTTAGATATTATGATGCCTAAAGTTGATGGAATTACTGTTGTTAAAAAAATGCGACAGGATAAAGATAATACACCAGTATTAATCTTAACAGCAAAAGCTGAGCTTGATGATAAAGTCTTAGGGTTAGATGCTGGAGCTGATGACTATTTAACAAAACCATTTGCTATGAAAGAGTTACTAGCAAGGATTCGTTCTATTACTAGAAGAAAAGGTGAAGTAATAGAATCATATAAATTAGGGAATATGAAGTTAGATTCAGAAACTTTTGAGCTATGTGCATCTACGCGAATTCGCTTAACTACCAAAGAATATCGTTTAATGGAATATTTGATAAGAAATAAAAATATGCTTTTATCAACCGAAAAAATACTTGATAATGTTTGGGAATATGATACTGATGTTGAACTAAATGTAGTTTGGGTTTTTATTTCTTCATTAAGAAAAAAAATGGAACAAATAGGAGCAAATTATACAATAAAATCAGTTCGTGGAGTAGGATATCAATTAGAAGAAAAGCAAACTGGAGAATAAAATGATAAAAAAATTAAGAAATAGGTTTATTTTAATTGCTACATTAGCTGTATCAATAGTAATTGGAATAATGTTAACAGTTATTAATATTGTAAATTATAGTGGGGTCAGTGAAGATGCTGACCATCTTTTAAAAATACTTGCCACAAATGATGGAACTTTTGGTCAAGGTAAATTCGATCCAAGAAAAGATTTTGGTCCGGAAACACCATATGAAACGAGATATTTTACAGTAAAGTATTATAGTAATGGGACCATTTTAACAAATATTGAAAGTATTTATGCGATTGGTGATATTGATGCTGCTATTGAATTAGCTACTCTAGCCTTAAAAAAAGAAAAAGACAATGGTTATATTGGAGAGTATAGGTATTTAGTAACTTATGATTCTAATAAAACATTAGTGATTTTTGTTGATTGTACAAAATTGCTAGCAACTGCTAATAATTTTTTAAGAATCAGTATAGCAGTATCACTAATTGCTATCTTTTTAGTATTTTTATTAGTTTTGCTTTTTTCTAAAAAAGCAATTGCTCCAATTGCAAAAAGTTACGAAAAACAAAAAAGATTTATAACTGATGCTGGACATGAACTTAAAACTCCTCTTACAATAATTTCTGCTAATAATGAACTTATTGAAATGGAAAGTGGAGAAAATGAATATACTATGGCTATTTCTAAACAAATTAATCGAATGAATTCAATGGTAAAAAATTTATCAACTTTAGCAAGACTAGATGAGGCTGATAGGTTAACTTTATTAAAAGAGTTTTCTTTGACTGATACTGTTTTTGATATATATAACAATTTCAAAACAGTATTAGAAAGTAAATATATTGTTAATTTAGATATAGAAGAAGATGTTTTCTTTATAGGTGATGAAAACTTAATTAGACAACTTATTACAATTATCTTTGATAATTGTAATAAATACGCTCTAACCAAAATTGATATAAAATTAGAAAAATTAAGCAAGATTAATATAATTGTTAAAAATGATGCTATAGGAATAGAAAATCAAGATCTAAAACAAGTTTTTGAAAGATTTTATCGTTCGGTTGAAGCTCGCGGCGCCAATATTGAAGGAAGTGGAATAGGCTTATCAGTAGCTAAAGATATCGTTGATTTACACAAAGGACAAATAGAAGCTATTGGAGATAATAATATGTTTCAAATAAAAATAATTTTATAACTTTTAAGTTAACTTTAAGTTGATAACATATAATTAACCAAGAGGTGAAAAGGTGAGTAATTCTATTTTTGAAAGATATGAAATAAAATATTTATTAACAAATGATACTTATCATTTACTTTTAAGTAAAATTAAAGATAAAGTAGAGCCTGATAAATTTCCAAATACTTTAATAAGAAGTATATATTATGATACAGATGATGATTTATTAATTAGACGTTCAATTGAAAAAACTGTTTATAAAGAAAAATTAAGAATTAGAACATATGGTTTAGATAATAAAAAAGTCTTTTTAGAAATCAAAAAGAAGTATTTAGGTAAAGTTTATAAAAGAAGAATTTCTTTAAATTATAGTGATGTTAATAGGTTTTTAACTGAAAAAAATGATAAAACTCAAATTGGTAAAGAAATAATTACTTTTTATAATCATTATAAAACATTAAAACCAAAAATGTTAATAATGTATGAAAGAGATGCTTATCTTAGAAGAGGGACTGATTTACGAATAACCTTTGATAAAAATATCAGTTTTAGAAATTTTGATTTAAACTTTAATAGTAATTTAGAAGGTAGAAAAATAATAAATAGTGATTTTGTATTAATGGAAATAAAAGTGATGCATACTATGCCCGTGTGGTTAGTTAAGGTTTTAAGTGAACTTAAAATATATAAAACATCATTTTCTAAATATGGTTTAGCCTATAAAATGATTTATAACGAAGGAAAGAGTGTATATGGAAATATTTGATTCGATTTTTTTAAATAAGGAAATGAATGTAGGGCTGTTTTTAGTTTGTGTAATATCGGCAATTGTAATTGGAATAATTTTTTCTTTTATGTGTTATTATAAAAACGACTCCTCCAAAAGTTTTTTAATAACAACAGCTAT
>CAYTKK010000162.1:0-2829 GCA_964438355.1 uncultured Lachnospiraceae bacterium
GAATTTATGGAGTTGTATAAGGGAACTGCAAGACACACGGTTGAGGAATACAAGATGCTTGCAGAGAACCTTGTTACTCTGGCTTTCAAGAGAGATTTGATTAAAGTCCTTAACCAGTTGTCAAACAACTGCTATCGCAAGGATTATGACCTTGATAAGTTAAGCAACAACGTGTATGACGAACTCGACAAGTTGACACAGAAGTATGTGTCTACCACAGATGTTCACACTCTGGGTACGGAGATTGATGACATTTGGAATGAGATTGTCGGCAGGAGAACAGAAGATGGCACATATGGCATTCCGTCTAAATACCCGATTTTCAATGAGTATTTTACTTATGAACCGGGTGAACTTGTAGTAGTTCAAGCCAAATACAAGAGAGGTAAGTCCGTGCTGCTTATGAACGAAGTGGTTCATAAACTCAAAAACGGTGTACCTACATTGGTCGTTGATACGGAAATGCAGACCAGACTTTATACCGAGAGATTGATTTCCCATCTCACAGGAATTGAAATCAAGAGAATAAAGAATGGTCGCTATTCAGATGATGAAGCAAAGAAAATCAGCGACAGTATCAAGTGGCTTAAAGAACAGCCATTCGTACATATCTACGACCCCAATATCACAAACGAGAAATTATATACCATTTGTAAGATGCTCAAATATAAGATGGGACTTACATTCGTGGTCTTTGACTATATCAAGAGCAATGCGACTTCAACAAGTGACAACTATAACATCCTCGGTGCAAAGTGTGACTTTTTGAAGAATCAGATTGCAGGTGAATTGAACCTTTCAGTTCTCACGGCTTGTCAGTTGAACCGTGCCGGTGAAGTTGCAGACAGTGATAAGATTAACCGTTATCTTTCTGTCGGTATCAAATGGGATTATAAGTCACAAGAAATGATTGCCAAGGACGGTATGAGATGTGGCAATTCATTTGCAAAAATCTATGTAAATCGTCTCGGTGAACAAATGCAGGAAGATGACGAAGAAGATTACATCGACTTCGTGTTCTCCGGCGATACAATGACGATTATCGAAGCAGAACAGCACGATAGGAACGGAGCATTTTAAAAAAAAGACTGGAGGTAAGGTTGGATGAATTATGATGACGAAATGTTAAGACAAATCAATGAAGAAGCCGACCTATATGCCTATGTAAGCCAGTCGTTAGAACTCGAAAAGCGTGGAGAAGATTATTTCACAAACTGTCCTTTGCACGTCGATGTTACTCCCTCTCTATCGTTTACTCCTGCAAAAAATTCTTACTATTGTTTCTCTTGCGGTAAAGCAGGTGGAATGATTGGTTATCTTATTGACTTTGAGGGAATGTCATTTGAGGAAGCAGTTGAAAAGGCTGCAAGTTTGGCAAATGTTGACCTTTCAAAAATGTGCCAATCCAAAACAATGACTTTCCTCAAACGATATAGGATGATGCGAAGCCAGAAGAAAGAAGTGTATCAACACGAAATCTTACCTGCCACCACAATGAAAAAGTATAAGAAATGCAAAATCCAAGAATGGCAGGATGAGGGCATTGAACAAGAAGTAATGGATTTGTTCGGAGTTCGCATTGACGATATTGGCAATAGAATTGTTTATCCTGTGTACGACATAGAGGGCAACCTTATCAATGTCAAGGGAAGAACAAGATATGAAAACTATAAGGCAATGAAAATTGCTAAATATATAAACTACTATACCGTTGGTGTGATGGACTATTTTCAAGGTCTTGAAACAACGCTTCCCTATATTCAAGAAGAAAATGAGGTTATTATTTTTGAATCTGTCAAGAGCGTTATGAAAGCATATGGTTGGGGATATAAGAACTGTGTCTCTGCCGAAAAGCATACCTTAACACCGGAGCAGATAGACCTACTCATTAAAATGAGGGTCAATGTGGTGTTGGCATATGATTCGGATGTCAACTACTTCAAAGACGAAGTTAGGGAAGATATTGATAAGTTAAGGAGAGTAACCAATGTTTATATCATTGAGGATAAACAGAAGTTGCTCGGTGGTGCAAAGACAAAGAATGCACCAGTAGATTGTGGGTTAGATATATGGGAAGAACTATATTCCGAAAAGAGAAAGGTGGTGAGAATATGAGTGAATCACAGAGCAATGACAAGAAAACTCGATGGTCGTATTCTCGTGCCACCTGTTTTGGTCATTGTAAGTATGAATTTTATCTTGACTATATCATAAACGATGACAACCTGTATCTATCTGAAGGTAACTTCTATGCAGAAGTCGGAAGTTATGTTCACGAAATCCTTGCTATGATTTTCAAGGGAGAACTCAAAGTAGAGGATGCCGTGCAGTATTACATAGATAACTACGACAACTTTGTGTGCTACAAGGTTAAGAAATCCACTATGGATAAGAGTTTTGAGACGATTGCAGATTACTTTTCAAACCTTGATATTGAGTGGTTGAAAGACTATGAAATTCTCGGTGTAGAGTTAGAGAAGCGTTTCACGGTTGATGGGTATGACTTCATTGGTTTCATCGACTTGTTATTGAGAGATAAGAGAGATGGCAAGATTGTGGTTTTAGACCACAAGAGTTCAGAATATCCGTTTAAGAAAAATGGAGAAGTAAAGAAAAAGTCGCAGCAGAGTTTTGAATCTTACAAGAGACAGATGTACTTGTATTGCCACGCAGTACATCAGACCTATGGAGAGTTCCCAAAAGAAATCACTTGGAATCACTTCAAGGATGGCGGCATATTCGCAACAATCCCATTTGTGCAGAGTGAATATGAGGAAGCAATCAAATGGTTCAGAGACACAATCAAAACAATCGAGTTAGAGGAAGAAT
>CAYTKK010000163.1:0-2750 GCA_964438355.1 uncultured Lachnospiraceae bacterium
CATTACGTGGTCGAAAAGTTCGTCGACGCCGGTATGCCCGAAAATCGCGACGCTTTTGCGCGCGAAAAAATAGCCGAGTATCTTGAACTCGAACATTACGGGAACAAGGTTAACGAGCGTGAGTTCGAGCGCATTGTTTCGGAAACGAGCGTGTTGCTCGAAAAGATAGAAAAGCAAATAAGGGCGGGCGTATTCGTGCCGATAGCTACCGAGAAATCGTTCGGAAAAGACGATCCCGAGCTTAAGCCGATAAGTCTGGGGAGCGTTTCGCTTCTCGGCGAAATTGACCGCATAGACAAGTGCGGAAACGCGGTGCGCGTTATTGACTACAAGACCGGAAGTTCAGACTTTTTGCCGGAATATCTTTATTACGGAAAAAAACTTCAGCTTGCCGCATATATGCAGGTAATGATTGAAAACGGCTACGAACCGGCAGGATTTTTCTATTTTCCGCTTAAAGCAAAGTGGACGGACGACGAATATTCGCACGTGCTAAACGGAGCCGTATGCGGCGAAAACGGCACGATAGAAAAAATGGACGAGAGTATGCTTGCACCGAAAAAAAGCGAAGTACTCAACCTTAAACTCGTTCAAAAGAAGGGCGAATCTGTTGCTCGTTTCGAGGCAAAAAAGGGACTCGTAATTTGTACCGACGCTCAACTTCGCGCAATTTGCTTGTATGTGAAAAAAGTCGCTTCGGCTGCCGTCGAGGATTTTATGAGCGGATATATCGCGCGTTCGCCGCTGACGGGCGCGTGCGCGTATTGCGACTACGCTGCGGCGTGTAGGCGCGAACAAAACGAGCGAGTGATGTCGAATGACGTAAGCGTCAAAACGCTTGTCGAAGCGGCGAAGGAGGAGTAAATGGGATTTACCGAAAAACAGATTGAAGCGATAAAGTCTCCCGCGCGTCGCTTGTTGGTTCCTGCCAGCGCCGGTAGCGGGAAAACCACCGTAATGATAGAACGAGTGCTCGAACTATTGCGCGGCGGCGCTACTTTGGACGAAATGGTCATTTGCACTTTTACGAACGCGTCTGCGGCGGATATGCGCGAGAAATTAACGGCGGCGCTTTCCGCGGTGGCAGATCAGCCGTGGGCGGCGCGAGAAATTCCGCGTTCGCAAACCGCGCAGATATCCACAATAGACGGTTGGTGTCAAAAACTCGTTCGCAGATATTTTTACGTGTTGGACGTAGATCCCGCTTTCGAGATAATTGACGAAATCGAGTCTCGATCCATGATGGAGGAGGCGGTCGAGGCGACTTTTTTTCGGGCGGAGGAGCAAACCCCCGCCGAGTTCGAGGAACTTCGCGAAAGCTTTTCCGATTCCCGCGGGACTTTAGGACTTTCGGAGCGCGTCTTGAGAATATATGCGTACGCAAGAGTGCAGGACAATCCGCGGCGCTTTTTGTCGGAGGGCGCGTTCGTTTGTTTTTCGGATAAAAGTCTGTACAACGATATACTCGCAAAAGAGCGTAGGCGAATATTGACTTCTTACGAGAGTGAAGCGAAGCGTTTGTGGAAAGAGGCTTGTTGCGTCGGTGACGAGCGCCTTATTTCCGTTTGCGAGGCCATAGTGAGGATTGTGGAGGGAGAGGAAGAGAAATCGGATATCCCCGCTATTCCGCCGCGCGTACCCGATTCCGCTGTCGAACTTAAAGAGCGCGTAAAAACGTTTAAGGGAAAGTTTACCAAGCGCTTAAACAAATTCGACGAAGTGTGGGAAATGCCCGATGTCGGTGACGAAAGACTTACGCGACTGTTGATGAAACTCGTTTCCGATTTTTATGACGAATACGAGGCTATGAAGAAAAAACGCGGTGTGCTCGATTATGCGGATTTGGAACATAACGCTTGCGCGCTGGCGTCGGAAGGCGAAATTGCCGAAGAAATAGCGAGCGAATGCAAATATCTTTTCGTGGACGAGTTTCAAGACGTAAATCCGTTGCAAGAGCGTATTTTTTCGCTCGTTCCCGCGGAGCATACTTTTTATGTCGGTGACGTTAAGCAGAGCATTTACGCGTTCAGAATGTGTAATCCGGATATTTTCCTTTCGAAGTGCAATCGTTACGAAGAACTCGGATACGCGCCGCCGATAATGTTGAATCACAACTTCAGGTCGTCTGCCGAGGTTATAGATTTTACGAACGAAGTTTTTTCTGCGGTTATGACGGAAGAGTACGGGAAAATCAACTATGCGCGTGACGCAAAACTCGTAAGGGGACGCGACGTGCAAGGTCAACCGGTTGCGTTTAGAATCGTATGCGTTTCGGAAACGGGCGTCGCTTGCGAAGGCGGCGTATACAGAGTTAAAAACGGAAGGACGGAAGTGGTCGGAGCGGACGACGTAGAAGCGGACGCGGTCGTGCGCGACGTCGTGGACGTAATCGAGAACAACGCCGTCAAGTGTTCGGACGGCTCGGTTCGTCCCGTCAAATATTCGGACATTGCCGTACTTACGCGGTCTCGTTCCGAGGTTTCCGGCAAGATAGTAAAAAAGTTGCGCGCGCTCGGAATACCCGCGGCTACGGGCGGAGCAACCTCGTTTGCTTCCGTTTATGAGGTCGGAGTACTTTGCGAATTTATCAAATATCTTGCGTCGTCGACGGACGAAATCGCTCTTTTGACTTGCCTTAGTTCTCCGCTTGCTGCTCTTACCGACGACGAACTTGCCGAAATTAGACTGTTTGCTTTTCCGAAAGAGGCGTTTTATTCGGCGGCAGAGCGTTTTTCGCGCGACGGTTGCGG
>CAYTKK010000164.1:0-2739 GCA_964438355.1 uncultured Lachnospiraceae bacterium
CCGTAAGTTCCGCTGACGACGTTATCGGCTACTTTTACCGCCGAATACGACTGACCGCTTGCAATTGCGAGTTTTTTAAGCGTTCCGTCTACGGTATAATATACGGCGTTTCCGTCTACGCAATCAATCGAAATAGCGGTACCCGAATCCAAAGTCGCCTTAAGTTCGCTTCTACCGGTAATCTCGTTGTATACGTAAAGCTTGAGCTGTACGGTGACATCGGACGAAGAGGATGAAGAGGACGAGCTGTCCACAATCGTAGTCGTAAGAGTATAAAAGCTTCCGCTGTTATCGTTTGCGCCGAACTCGTAGCCGGGAACGAAAGTATATACGTTGAGGCTGTCCAGTCCGCTGATATCGAGCACTGCTTTATCTATATTTTCCTTATAGCGGTCGTTTTTATAAGCGGCGGCGTAATCCTCGTCGGCTTGCGAAAGCGCAGAGTGCAAATTCGTCGCAAACAAAACCTTCTCGGTACTCGTCGAGCCGAACGTTTTTCTGTAATACAAATAGCCGTCCGCTACCCTTTCAAGCGTATAACTGCTACTTCCGTCAGCCATAAAATCCTCGGCGTTAGAGCCGTCCGGGCGAGCAAGCGTAAGCACCTCTCCCGAACCGTAATTTTCGCGAGTCGCGCTGGTCTTGTAATACACAAAGTCATAAATCGTATCTTCGCTGATTCCCTTATAATATACGGGTTTAACGGGAATAACCGCGCCGGTTACGTTCTCGGCGATAACGGTGCGATCCTCTTTGTTGCCCTTCTTTTCGTCGATTTTTATCGAAATAAGGTCCGTGCCGTCAAGCACTACCAAATAAACGTAATTGCCGCGATGATAAAAGCCGTAAGGAGAAGAATCGGAGTCGTTTTCGGTGGTATATAATTTCTGCGTACTGCTACCGTCTAGCTTCATACGGAAGAAATCGGTCTTGGAATACTGCACGTCACCCGTCCTGTTCTTTTCATTATTGGGAGACGCATAATACATATATTCGCCGTAAATGGTGATTCCGCCCTCGCTATAACCGGCAGTGCCCACCGTCTTGGGCGCGATAAGTTCTACGTTAGCTTCCTTTGACGTAACCGCTTGATTATACGAGTCGGGAGTGCGGTCCGTCTTTTCGGTATACTTCAAATTAAGTTCGCCGTCAGCCTTGTTAAACAGCCAACCGTCGTTTACGCCGAGCTTAACGTCGGACTTCGCTCCGTCGAGTTCAACCCTATAAACGCCGCCCTTTACTACTTTGCCGAACGTATTATCGGTCGCATTGCTGTCCTCGTAGCCGCGATAGCCGTTAAGGAAATAAATATAATTACCGTATTGCACGGCTGCGCCGCCGTTGCCGATAACGGCGTATTCGTAGTCCTGCACGCCCTCTATATCGACCTTACCGACGTTTGTGCCGCCACAGCCTACCAAAGCCACTATCGAAACCGCCACAACGGCAAATATTGCAACAAATTTTTTGAACATATACAACTCTCCAAACTACTAATCACGCTATATTATAGTGGAATTTTACGGTTTAGTCAACCGTTTGAGAGCGTTCGTAGTCCAAAAACACAACCGCCTAGCGCCTTTTTCGAAGCGCTAGGCGGTTTTTTCACAGTATTTTCATTCTGCATCCGTACAAAACGTATCCTTAACACACTCGCCGGTTTCACAATCCTGATAAATCAGCCAGTAGCCTGCCCCGTCCGGAAACCGAACGTCCAGCGGAAGCCACCTTGCGCAGTCACCCAGCGACGACGGCGGATAATCATATACCGGCGCAGGTAAGCCGTAACAAATATAGTGCGGTTGCTGCCCGATTACGCCGACAACGTAGCGCCGCCTTTCGTCATACCAAATGCCTACCCAACGCGAAAACGGAAAACGTTCTTCCAAAATCTCCTCTCTCTTGCCGTTTTTAAGTAAACGCTCGACGTCGTCCGATACACGCTCGTAAAACGTAAGCTTTCGTCCGCTTGCGTCACATACCTCGCAGTCCGTAATCGGCGCGACGCAAATATCGTCGTCTTTCGCCCGAAGCACTTTTTTACGCATGGCGCGACGCTCCCGCGCCTTACTTCCGAAGCTTTCGCTTTTCGCTTCTTTGCAAGCAAAAGCGTCGTCATCTGACACTTTTGCTTCACAGAAAAACTCTTTTTTGCTATCGCTCTTTATGCCGAACGCCGCGCTTTCGCCTGTAATCGAAACGGTTACGCCGCAAGACTTACATTCTCGCCAATCGTCCGATTCTTCGCCAACACTCGCCTCCGGTAAAGACAAATCCGACTTAACGACGGCGCTGTCATATTGCTTGACGCTTTCGTCCACGACAATCGAATCCGCCGCTTTTTCGAGCGTTTTTACGTCAAATCCGTCACAATCGCCGGTTCGCGGCTCCGCCTCCGCTTCTCGCACATATTCAAAAGTTTTGTCCTCCGACAAATCGGTTTCGCCCGCTAACATCTCTTCCGAATCGAAATCTTCCGCGCCCTCCGCGATATCGAAATAATTTTCGTCCGCTACGGCGTTGTCCGCGTACTCGCCGAGCGACGGAAAAATATCCGAAATACGCCTTTCGCGCGACGTGCTCTGCGCGCGTATGTCGAACGCATTCTCACTCTTCGCCTCTGCAATCTCTTTCTCCTCTTTCAAAATCGGCGCGTCCGTTTCCGCAACTTTATCGTGTAATAAGCGCGTTTCGTGCTTATTGCCGCTTAAATCCGAAAACGATTTTTTTTGCGACACG
>CAYTKK010000165.1:0-2701 GCA_964438355.1 uncultured Lachnospiraceae bacterium
AAGAATTTAATAAACTATTCCGTTAAGGCAAAAAAAGGCGACAAGATTCTTATCGAGGCGTATGACGTGGATTCCTCGATAGTGACCGAACTTGTCAGCGAAGCAAGAAAAGTCGGCGCATATGCATTTGTCGAATTGTATGATACGAAAGTTCAAAGAAAACTTTTGATGAACGCTGATGAAGAGTATTTTAATCTGCTTGCAAAATATAATCGCGATAGAATGTCGGAAATGGACTGTTATATCGGAATTAGGGGCGCAAAAAATTCGTTTGAGTCAAGCGACGTTCCTGCGGCAAACAATGAGTTGTATTCGCGTTTATATGGTCATCCGATTCATCATGAAATACGCGTAAAGAAGACTCGTTGGGTCGTTCTTCGTTATCCTACCGAATCTATGAGTCAGCTTGCCGGAATGTCTACCGAGCAATTCGAGCAGTTTTATTTTAACGTTTGCAATTTGGATTACTCGAAGATGGATAAGGCGATGGACGCGCTGGTTTCGTTGATGAACAAAACCGATAAGGTGAGAATAGTTGCAAAAGATACCGATTTGACGTTTTCTATCAAGGGCATACCTGCGGTTAAGTGTAGCGGTGCTTGCAATATTCCTGACGGCGAGGTGTATACGGCGCCTGTAAAAAACACCGTAAACGGTGTGATAACTTATAATGCACCTTCGATAGAGAACAGTCTTAAATTTGAAAACGTCCGTTTGGAATTTAAGGACGGGAAAATTATTGACGCGACGTCGAATTATACTGCGGAATGCAACAATATTTTCGATACCGATGACGGCGCGAGATATGTCGGCGAGTTTGCGTTGGGCGTGAATCCGTATATCAATAACCCGATGGGCGACATTTTGTTCGATGAAAAAATATCCGGGTCTATTCATTTTACGCCGGGGTGTTGCTATGAGGACGCCGACAACGGAAATCAATCCGCAATCCATTGGGATTTGGTACAAATACACACGCCCGAGTACGGCGGCGGTAAGATTTATTTCGACGACGTGCTTATTCGTGAAAACGGAAGGTTTGTAATAGAGGAACTTTTCCCTTTGAATCCCGAAAATCTTGTTTAATCGGTGATGACCAATCAAATAACTAAAAAAAACTTAATATAATGCGTTAAAAAACTTGCAAAATTTTTCAAAAAACAGTATTATAGTATGGGTAACTTAGGGGACAAGCTTTCCCGCGGATATCTAATGAAGTTAATAACCATATTATGGAGGATTTATTATCATGGTAAAAGTTGGTATCAATGGATTCGGAAGAATCGGCCGCCTTGTCTTTAGAGCAAGCGTATCTAGAAAAGATATGGTTGTCGTTGGCGTAAACGATCCGTTTATTGATGTTGAGTACGCTGCATATATGCTTAAGTACGACACCATTCACGGAAAATTCGACGGCGAAGTCGCAATCGACGGTAATGCACTTGTCGTAAACGGCAATAAGGTTGTTTTCTTTACTGAGAAGGATCCGGCTGCTATTGACTGGAAGTCCTGCGGCGCCGAGTACATTGTAGAATCTACCGGCGTATTCTGCACGACCGAGAAGGCAAGCGCTCACTTTAACGGCGGAGCAAAGAAGGTTGTTATTTCCGCACCTGCTAAGGATAAGGAAACCCCGACCTTTGTTTGCGGTGTAAACCTTGAAAAATACACGAAGGACATGAAGGTTGTTTCGAACGCGTCTTGCACCACGAACTGCCTCGCGCCGCTTGCAAAAGTAATCAACGACAAGTTCGGCATTGTAGAAGGTCTTATGACGACCGTTCACTCTACGACTGCTACTCAAAAGACCGTTGACGGTCCGTCTAAGAAGGACTGGAGAGGCGGCAGAGCTGCTGCGGGTAACATTATCCCGTCTTCTACCGGTGCGGCAAAGGCTTGTGCGCTTGTAATTCCCGAGTTGAAGGGTAAACTTACCGGTATGTCGTTCCGCGTTCCGACTCTTGACGTTTCCGTTGTGGATCTTACCGTTAAACTTGCAAAGCCGGCTACTTACGAGGAAGTTTGCGCAGCTATTAAGGAAGCTAGCGAGGGTAGCATGAAGGGTATCCTCGGTTACACCGAAGACGCAGTTGTTTCGTCCGATTTCTATTCTGATGCAAGAACTTCTATTTTCGACGCTACCGCAGGTATTCCGCTTAACGATACTTTCTTCAAACTCGTAAGCTGGTACGATAACGAGTGGGGTTATAGCAACAAGGTTCTCGAACTTATCGCTCATATGGCGAAAGTTGACGCCGAGTAATCATTTTAAGTAATTATAATTTAAGTATTTGTAAAAAAACGCAACCTCGTTTTCGAGATTGCGTTTTTTATCGTAGTTGTAATATTTTTATGAAAACATACCGAGATATAATGTTTGAGCGTTTTTGTATATTGTATAAATAAATCGAGTTAAAGTACTATAAACGCGGCTATGATAATTGATGCAGACATAAGTGAAAGAATAAAACAAAGTTTACCGATACGTGTGCCCAGCGATAAAAACGAGGCAATAAACACAGCGCCGCATATAATTGTTGAGGTTATTGCAAAGACGGTCGATAACATTCCGAAAAAAATTAATGAATGCGAAAGTATCGCGGTAATTAACGCAAACGTCGATACGCATATAAGAAGCGCGGTTAAGATTATAAAAACGATTTTCGTTACGAATTTCATATTATAAATACTATCAAAAAGC
>CAYTKK010000166.1:0-2622 GCA_964438355.1 uncultured Lachnospiraceae bacterium
CATCTCTAAGGTGCAATTTTCAACGGGCTTCGTGTAACGGCAAGTGTCGCATTTAAGCGCGTGCGTGTACGTACCGCCGCTACTATTTAAGACGTATTTTCCGTCGTTAAAAGTGTGCTCGGCTTTATAGATTACTTTGTCGCAATCGGCATTATGACATATATACCAATGGTAGGTATCGTCGTACTGCTCGCTGTTCTTGTAGAAATTATGGTTTTCGTCCTTGTCTTCTCTTAAAATTCCGCAAACGTCACATTCTACCCCGCAACTCGGCAAATACCAGTGTACGCCTTCACTGCTTTCGGGAATATCCCCGCATACCGTACATTCTTGGTAGTGATGAGTTTTCTCCGCGTTTTCCTTCCATACGTGGTTATGGGAAGGGTAATCTTCGGATAGGTCTTCGAAAGTTTCGCGATAAGGTCCGCCGTCCGCTTGCGATATACCTTTGCCGCTTAGCCCGCAATCTTCGCAAGAGTAGTAATAAGTCGTGCGATTAGTACAACTTCTTTCCGCAGCCAAATACTCGTCGTTGGCAGCTGCTTTCCACGTATGCCCTTTGGCGCTACCGAAAGTAAAGGTAATCGTATCGGAAGGCTCATAACATTTCGTACATTGCCTATAGTATACGGCGGGCTCGGTACAAGTTGCCTCTTCCTTTTTATAAGCAATCGAACTACTCGTAAAATCGTGCCCGAAACCTTCACCGTACTCCCACGTGAGCGTATCGCTAACCTCACCGCACCCCGAGCAAACTTTATAATATATAACGCCGTGTTCGCAAGTTTGCTTTTCTTTGCGGTAATTAGAATTTCTTATTTCAGACCACTTATGTCCGGTAGGTTCGGGACCGAAGAAAGTTTCCGTTCCGTTTTTACCGCAAACGCAAGATTTATAGTATTCGCCTTGGACTGTACAACTTGCCGCGGTTTTTACGTGTCCGCTTTTAACTTCTTGATCGTAAACGTGTTCGGCGCAGCCGTGTTGAACGGTACAGTTCGAATAATTACAAGCATACCAATGCACGTCGTCGGTCGATTTGAAATTGTTCGACGCGCCGCAAACGATGAAACCACCCTCGTTATAATGATACGTGGTTTCTTCTTCTCCTACTTTTATAACGTGATCTTTTCCCGTCAAATAGAGATACAGGTTGGTATCCGTTTCGTCCGCAACGCCGTGGTTTGCGTAATTTTGTTTTACGCCGTCTATATAAACGTCTTTTCCGTCGGGATTGGAAATCGTAAACGAATAAACGTTTTCGCCGGCTTCGTTTACAATTTGCAGCGCTTGCTGGGGAACTTTCGAGGTGCTGTAAATCGCTCCTTGTCCGATATCGTAAGGTGCGTTGCTTCCGCGCATTGCTTTTACGCTTCCGCCCGATATTGCCATATTTTCAAAGGTAGAGCCGATGAAAGAATATCCGCCCCCGATACCGGCAGCCCATTCTCCGGCGGTAGCGATTACGATACCGCCGTTTATCGTTACGTTTTTTGCCTGAGCGTAAGTGCTTACATCCCTACTCGATCCGTCGTTACCGCCACCGCAACCGATACCGGCACCGTATCGTCCGCCCGTTGCGATTATAACACCGCCGTTTATCGTTAAGTTTGCAAATTTAGGGCCGTAGATGTTCCTACTAGAACCGATACCCGCGCCCCGATCACCGCCGTTTGCGATAAGTTTACCGGTGTTGCCGTTTATAGTTAAAGTTCCGTCAAAACCGTTTTTTTGTAACCCCGCGCACTCATTACCGCTTTGCAAGGCGTTTACGGTTTCGTCTTTTAAGGTGATGACGACGTCGCCCGTGCTGTTATCGGCGATTTTAAACGCCGCGCCACTCGTCGTAGAGATATTAACGCCCGCCAAAACTATATTTGCGCTTACGCTCGGTTGAACGTAAATACGGTTGTCTGTCGAGGTAGTTTTGTCGGCGTTTTCGATAGTTATCTTTGCGCCCGTCAATATTTTCAATTCGCCGTCTGAAAACATATAGTCGCGGTTTTCTTGGGCGCCCGAAACGATAAAGTCGCCTACCGTTTTAACGAAGGTTACGTCGCAATTTTTACACTTATAATCGTCGTCTACGTCGTGGTATGCGTAAACGCTGCCGTAAACCGTTTTTTCTTCCGAACATTTAGAGCAAACGTACTTAGTCGAAGAAAGCGCGGTGCAAGTTTCCGAGGTTTCAGTCAATACCTGCCAATTATGTTTGCAGTCGCTAAACGTTAAAAGAATTTCGGCAAGTTGTATCGTGTCGGCACCGTGGTTTGACGCTATTTCCAACTTATAATAAGTATAGTCCGAAGGCGTATCCACGTCGTAGTCGTACTGCGCGTAGTTTACGTCTTGCATAACCGCGTCGTCGGTTACGCTGTGGACTTCGTTCCAAGTACCACCCGTTTTATTCGTTTCGTCGTAATCGTTCGCGCCGTATAAAACCCAAGTTTTAGGGTTTCTGCCGCCGTTAGATTGGTTATCGTTGCCCGTTACGAAAGAATAGCCGACGAGATACTTCGTCGTTTCGACTTTGAAAATAACGAAAGCGCTCGTGCCCTGCAAGCACCACTTGGAAAAATTAGATTGAACGTACTTTCCGTCGAAAAGATTTTCGTATCCTTC
>CAYTKK010000167.1:0-2621 GCA_964438355.1 uncultured Lachnospiraceae bacterium
ATTTCTTTATTTCGCCAAAAGGATATTCTCCCGCAAACGCCGCCGCCGCAACGCGAAGCGTCTTTCTCGCACCGTAACCGCGCCCTGCCATGCATGAAAGGAAAAAGTCATGCAGTTCGTAAGGTCCTACAATATCTTCCGTACACTGCACTATCTTTCCTTCCGAAAGCGGCTTAAGCTCCGGACTGACGGGCGTGTCGACAATGTCGAGAAGAACCGCAGATATCTCTCCGCCCATTCTTTCCGCCTCGTGCCGCACAAGTTCGCGAACAAGCGTTTTCGTTATAGACGAATTGACGCCGTACATTGACATGTGATCGCCGTTATAAGTTGCCCAGCCGAGAGCGATTTCGGACATATCGCCGGTGCCCACGACAATACCGCACTCTCTGTTTGCGATATCCATAAGAACTTGCGTACGCTCGCGCGCCTGAGCGTTTTCGTACGTAACGTCCGCTTCGTCATCGTCCTTGCCAATATCCACGAAGTGCTGACGCACGGCGTGCGTTATGTCTACCTCGCGGAAGTTTACACCCAATAGTGCGGGCAACCGCCTTGCGTTTTCACGCGTGCGCTCGCTTGTACCGAAACAAGGCATGGAAACTGTCGTTATTTGCTCTTTTGATTTTCCCAAAATTTCGAACGCTCTGCAAGTGCAAAGCAGAGCCAAGCAACTGTCAAGTCCGCCCGACACTCCTATCACCGCCGTCTTTGAACCGATTCGCTTCATTCTGGACGCTAGCGCATGAGCCTGAATGTCGAGTATCAATTCGCGCCGAGACGCTGCGTCATCGCCCTTCGGTACAAACGGCGTTTTATCAAATTTCCTAATCAGGACGGTGTCTTTCACCAGCGTATTGAAGCTTATATATTGATATTCTTCGCTTATTTCGTCTCTAGCCGAAGCTGTTGCGCACGTCCTTGCCGCACGAACGTCGATATCGGACGCAGTCCACTCGACGTCGAAAGGAAGCGTTTCGTCAAGCACTTCGCCGCGTTCGACTATAAGTCCGCCGCCCGCGTAAAGTTCGTCGGTAACAGACTCGCCCGGCGAAGAAAACGCCAAGGCGTACGCGCAATCGTTTTGTACGCTTATGCTACCGGCAACTGCCGAAACTTTTTCGCGCATTCCTACGCTTTCGGCAAACGCTCCGCAGCACACTATAAGACCTACGGACGGCAATTCGACGGGGCGCATAATGTCGCTGCCAACCTGAACGAATACCGTAAACGAGTCAATTCCTTCGTGACGAAAAACGAGCTTATTACCGAACGGAACCTCTTCGTTTAAGATTTTGATGGTCGAGTTTTGGCTAGGCGCGCACTTAAACCACCTTCTTTCGCAAGGCAAAATATTGGTCTTGGGAATAACCGCAAGTACTTTGCCGCACGCCACGGCTACGACGCAATCGTATACTGCCGCGCATTTTTTAACCGGCATCGAAACAAATATAAGGGACTTAGCCGAAACAGAACGCAAAACGATTTTGCTAAGAGCACGCTCGGTTCCGTCCAAAACGGCGTCCGTAACCAGCACGTCTCCCGCCGTATATCCGCAAAGACACAGCTCGGGCAAAACGATTACGCTTGCGCCCGCCTCCTCTGCCGATTCTATCGCGCGCAAAACAGCCGCCGCGTTATTTTCGACATCCGCGACCGTTATTTCGGGAGTTACTATTGATACTTTTATAAATCCGTCTTTCATAGCAATTTTCCTCTGATACTAATTATAGCGCGATTTGGCAATCAAAGTAAAGTGTTTTTCGGCTTTTAGTTGAAGATTTAAGAATTTAACGGCGGATTGCGCACAATTTTTACCGTATTCGTAAAAGTTTTTTACCGCTGAACTTTTCCCGTAGCAGATATACCTACAATTTAACGTAATCGCGACGCAATATAGCAAAAGGCTACTATCAAGTTTTTCGTTGTTTATTTCTCCACACGCGCATACTTGCTCGCATCGGAAGAATTTTACACGCAATGCGCACCATCTTCCAATACGCGCCGCAAACGGATACTCTTTTACTGCGGCAACAATCAATTATCGCCTTTTTTACGACACGCTCGGCACTTGTCATCGGGCGAAGCCGTTTAGGTCGTTTTACGTCCCCGCCGTTATACGCGCAAGCGGCAAATTCGGTATCCACCCACCCGGGACAAACGGCAACGACTCCTATCCGCTGAGTTTTAAGCTCTTCGCCGATAGCGAGAGAATAATGCAGCAAAAACGCCTTGCTTGCGGAATAGACCGCAAAATTCATAAGAGGAAGAAAAGCCGATACAGACGACATCATAAAAATTTTACCGCCCTTTTTCATATACGGCAAAACGGCGTTCGTAAGCGTAACGGTCGCCTCGACGTTAAGGCGCAACATCATAGTTACGTCCGACTCCCTTATCTCTTGATAACTTCCGAATTTGCCCGCACCTGCGGCGTTAACCAAATACCGCACACGCACTCCGCTTACTTTTATCGCGTTCGCTATCTCGTCGATTCTACGTTTGTTCGTTAAATCGGCGGGAAACAGGCGGGTTTTAGCGATAAGTCGCTTCGCTAATTCCTCCAGTCGTTCCCCTCTTCTGGCGATCAGCCATATTTCGTCCACCTCGCGCAAAGCGTC
>CAYTKK010000168.1:0-2617 GCA_964438355.1 uncultured Lachnospiraceae bacterium
TTCCGGTGCGGTTCATGCAGCAAAGAAAGAGAACGGCAAATGGTCTCTTGAGCTTGCCGTTCCGAAGAAGAACATCGGAGCGCTCACGCCGGAGCTCGCCGTCAATTTCGGCGCGACACGTTACGGTGAAAAAGCCTCGCACGCAGCATGGGGAATGAACTGTAAAACCTTTTTCGATGAAAAGGGATTCGGGACTCTGAAACTCAAAAGAGATGCAAAGGCAGTGCGTTTCGAGGGAATCTCCTTTCCCGAAGGAATGCTGAAAATACAGGCAGCTCCGGAAGTTCAGGCGGAACTGACCGGCGCGGGCGGAAGCAAAATACGGCGTCCGGCAAACATGGAAACGTGGAAAATCAATCTGAACGCCGGAGTGTACGATCTTTCCGCCTCCGCAAAGGATTTTTACTATGCCTCGCGGATCATCATGGATCAGCCGCTGATTCTCAATTACACTTGTTATGCGTCGAAAAGAAAAATTGAGGTTTCCGCCGATCTTTCCGGTGCGGGAGGAGAGATCAGAAAAGCATGGAAAGACGGAACTCTCACCGGCGTTGTCCGCCTGATTGACAGTCAAGGCGGCGTAATTGCAGAAAATCAGCTTCCGCTGAAAGAGCTGAAAAGCACTGCGGAACTGTCCCTGCCGCCGGAACTTCCCCGCGGCGGGTATCGGGTTTCCGCGGAAGTCACCGACGGCAAAGCGATAAAACTGAATGCCCTGAAACGTTTCCGCGTGCCGGACATGACGCCTTACAAGTTGAAAGTCGGCACGGAACATACCGCGCCGGCGCCGTGGACACCGGTAAGACAATCCGGGGAAAAAGAGTTTCAAGTCTGGAACCGGACCTATCTCTTTCAGGAGGGTCCGTTCCCCGCCCGGATCGTCGCCGGAGGCGAAAATATGCTTCAGGAAGCGCCGGAACTGCTCTTCGAAGGCAATCCCGTCGCCTGGAAGGATTTCCGCATCACAAAAAGATATGACGATTTCTTCCGCTTCGAGGGAACGGGAAACGCGCCGGGGCTTTCTTTCAAGTGGAGCTCGGAACTCTGCTTCGACGGACTGGTCAAAGTAAAAATCGCCATGAATCCGGAAAACGGCGCGGCGGCGATTCAGAACCTGAAACTGAGATGGTCGGTTCCGGCAAAATTCGCCCGCGCCATGCTGGAACCTCTCTACTCCCCGTGGAAAAACAAGGACGGCGCGCGTTACCGTTTCCCCTATGCCCACGGACAGGATTTCTTCATCTGGACCGTCGGTCTGGAGAAAGGTTTTCTCTGGTGGCCGGAATCCTGCGCGAACTGGAGCAATCCGGCGGGGCATAAGCAGTTTTCCATTTCCCGCAAAGGCAATACCGTCACGGTCACGGCAGATTTCATCACGAAGAAATCCGTGTTGAAGAAAGAAGCGCTGTATTCCATGGCGTTCATGGCGACTCCGGGACGCCCCGAACCGCTCCGGCGGCGGGATTTCAATCCGGGCCAGATCTGGGATTTCCTGAAATACGAGACACTCAAAGTACAGTATTACGGCATCAACAAAGATTTCATAGACTGCGCCACGGAACCATGGACGGGGCTTCTTCCGCTGAATCCGGAAAAATACCGGAAGCATATCGACATGATCGAATCGAAAGGTTCGCGTTACATGCCCTACTCCCAGCCAGCACATACCGCGTCAATCGAGGAAAGCTACGACTGGTTCTTTCCCGAATGGCGGCAGAAACCGGGATTTCCCGTCGGCGGCGGAATCGAGTTCAAAACAGGGCTGTATTACGAACCGGAAGCCTGCTGCGCCCATACCGGCGCGGGCGATCTCTTTGTCTGGCGCGCAGACAAACTGCTGACGGATTTTCCAAAGCTTCCGGGATTGTATTACGATATCTGCGAAGGTCGCCTCTGCTGGAATACGCTTCACGGATGCGGCGGAACCGATGCCTTCGGGAATGCTTACGGCTCCTCCAATCTCCTGACGCACCGCGATTACTTCATCCGCCTCAAACGGGTCCTGGAAAAACATGGGAAAGACAAAATTCTCTTTCTTCACGCGCACAACCGCTTCTCGCCGTTTACACACGGCATCGGAGACTATTGGCTTCCGGGGGAACAATATGCGGACGCCATTACGCAGAATCTGGAGCATTTCTACTGTGAAAATATTCCGGCGGAAGAATACCAGAGCGCTTACTACACGCCGATTCACGGCTCCGGCATCGTGTTCATGTCCGTCTATCAGATCACGATGTGGCGCCTGAAACTCAAGGAAAATTATTATGCCCCGCGATACGCATTGTCGATGCTGACTCCGGCACTGCTCCATGACATGAACATCAGCAACTGCTACATCAACCATAAAACCGTGGAGCGCTGGTGGATCATCAAGCACGACATCAACCTCGCGGATGCGAAATTCCACGGCTACTGGTTCTCCGGCGCAGTCAGATCGGATTCAGGCAAAGTATATGTATCATGGTATGAATGGGAAAAGCCGTCGCCGTATTCACGGCTGCTGGTCGTCGGCAATACCGGGAGAAAAGAACAGCCGGCGGCGCTGAAAATCGACTGGAAAAAGCTCGGGCTCGCACCGGAAAAGGCGCGCCTCCATGATCTGTGGGAAAACAGG
>CAYTKK010000169.1:0-2583 GCA_964438355.1 uncultured Lachnospiraceae bacterium
ATTTTGCGAACGACCTTGCCTATCTCGCGCTCGAGCGAACGAACGCCGCTTTCCTTCGTGTATCCCTCGATAAGCTTAGAAAGCACTTCGTCCGTCATCGTAACGTCTCCGTCATGAAGTCCGTTTGCCTTAACCTGTTTGGGAATCAAGTAGCGCTTTGCGATTTGAAGTTTTTCCGTCGGCGTATAACCGTTTACGGATATTACCTCCATACGGTCGAGAAGCGGTTGCGGAATCGTATCCAACGTATTGGCCGTGCAAACGAACATTGTCTTGGAAAGGTCATACGGAATTTCCAGATAATGGTCCTTAAATTTGTCGTTCTGGTTCGGATCGAGCACTTCGAGCATAGCGGAAGCCGGATCGCCCCTGAAATCGGAACTCATCTTGTCGATCTCGTCAAGCAAAAAAACAGGGTTGTTCACGCCTGCGGTTTTCATTCCGCTGACTATTCTTCCCGGCATCGCTCCGATGTACGTGCGACGATGTCCGCGAATTTCCGCTTCGTCCCTAACTCCACCCAGCGACATCTGTACGAGTTTTCTGCCCGACGCACGCGCTATCGAGGATACTATCGACGTCTTTCCTACGCCGGGAGGACCGACAAAGCAAAGCACGGTGCCTTGAGGATTCCCGGAAAGTTTATTCACCGCAAGCTGTTCGACTATGCGTTCCTTTACTTTTTCGAGTCCGTAATGGTCCTCGTCGAGTATCTCCTGCGCGCGTTTTAATTCGACGTCCTCTGCCGAAGAATCCGTCCACGGCAAATCGAGCATCCACTCAACATAGGTACGAATAATCCCCGCCTCGGGAGACGAAGGAACCATTTTGCTCATTCTGTTAAGTTCTTTGTCAAGCTTTTCTTTTGCGTACTCGGGCAATCCCTTCTTTTTTGCTTGCTCGCGGAAATTCTCGATTTCTTCCTCGTCGTCACCGAGTTCGCTGTGAATCGCCTTAATCTGCTCGCGAAGATAATACTCCTTTTGCCCTTTGTCCACGCTTTCGCGCACCTTTTCGGCAATCCTCTTTTCGGCGGCAAGCACGTCGCAAAATCCCACCAATTTCTCGTACGAACGAAGCAATGCCTCGTAGTCGGTTTCAGCCTCCAAAAGCGCCTGCTTCTCGGCAATGCTGTCGAATAAAAGCGCGCCTGCTCCGGCAATAAATTTATCGTCGCGATCGAGCTTTAAGCCGGCAAACTTTTCCTTTGCCAACTTTCCGTCGAAACTTACGAACTCGTCCATCTGCGTTTTAATTGCACGACGAAGCGGAACCATTTCCTCTTCGGGAGACGGCTTTCTTTCTAGCGGCTCTATCGTTGCCGTTATGCAAGGCGAAGTACTTAATATTTCACGTATTTTACTACGCTCTAGTCCGGTTACCAACACGCGAACGTTGCCGTTAGGCAATTTAACCACCTGTTGAATGCGCGCGGTTACTCCGACCGTAAAAAGGTCGTCGGCCTTAGGCGATTCTATTCCGTCGTCCTTTTGCGCTACCAAAAAGAGGTTCTCGCGATTCGCCCTCGCAAGTTCCAATGCCGCCTTCGATTCGTCGCGCGCAAGTTCCAGATTGCTTACCTGCGACGGATATATAACCTGTCCGCGCAACGCTATAACCGCCATTGCCGGCTTTGAAGGAACCGCCCTTTCACTGTTTGCTATATTGTTCAAACTAAAGTCTTCCATTTGTCATCCTTTCTTTCGGCGCAACATTTTCCCGCTTTGTTTTCGCGCTCGCGTTTAATCCGCCTGCGCCACAATTCGCTATTATATAGTATACGCCTTATATTTATAATATAGTATGTGCCGTTTACGCCACACGCCGGCCTTAGGTAACGCGGCAACAATCTTGCACGTATTATAACACATAAATAAAAATAAAGCAAGAATCGAAAAGAGGTTGCGCATTTTTATTGACGTCAACCTCTTCTTTCCTCGCATAAACCGATAATTGTTTTTACGCGGTTTTTACTTCTTCGACAATGGGTCGTCCTTTGCCGCCGACGCTGTCAGCCGTTATCGTAACGCGACGAACGTTCTTATTGCTAGGCGTAAGGAACATCGTGTCGAGCATGCTGTTTTCCAATATCGTACGCAGACCGCGCGCACCCGTTTTCATCTCGATTGCGCGTCGAGCAACCGCTCGTATCGCCTCATCTTCGAAAACAAGTTCGACTCCGTCCATTTCCAAAAGCTTGATATACTGTTTTACCAGCGAATCCTTCGGCTCGGTCATAATGCGCACGAGCGCGTTTTCGTCAAGCGAATGCAAACTTACCGTCACCGGAACTCTGCCGATAAATTCGGGTATAAGACCGTACTTTATAAGGTCCTGCGGTTGAATATTTTTAAGAAGTTCGGTTTCGTCGACCTCGGTTTGCTTGACCGTACCGCCAAAGCCTATCGTCGAGCCGGACATTCTCTTTTCAATAATCTTGTCAAGCCCTACAAACGCTCCGCCGAAAATAAACAGTATGTTTGTAGTGTCAATCTGCAAACACTCTTGCTGGGGATGCTTTCTGCCGCCCTGCGGAGGTACGGACGCTACTGTGCTCTCCACAATTTTCAAAAGCGCTTGCTG
>CAYTKK010000170.1:0-2573 GCA_964438355.1 uncultured Lachnospiraceae bacterium
TCGGCTCGATGTCGCGGGAGAACTCATCGTTGAACTGGTCGGGGAAGGCGTTCTCCACCGCCGAAGCATATCCCTCCGGCCAGGTCGAATAACGACCGACCGTCCACTCATTCCAGCCGGTCACAAAGACCACCTGCGGGTCCACCTCCAGTGCGTAGGTCCACTGCTCGGCGAAGTTGTAGCCCCATTTGGATGCCTCCGCACCCTCGCGGGTGTAGCGGTCGGGGTCGGTGGAACTGTAGGAGCGTCCGGCGATGTTGTCACCGCTCATGGCGGCCAGCAGACCCAACTTATAGTTGTGGTTCATGGCGACACCAACGGTCATCTGTTCAACCGTGCCGCTCTTGTAGTCGGCCCTTGAGGAATAGTACACCGCCTGCGGGTACATAGACAGCCAGCCCCACATACCATATTTAGTCTCGCCCACCACATAGCTCGCTTGCGGTGCTCGGTAGGTGAAGAAGTTGTATATCTCCTTCTCCACGGCAGAATTGGACGCATTCACCGCGCTTTGTACCGCCATCAGCATGGGCTTGCCATTCCAGTAGAACCATAGATTCTGCCATTTATTGGAGCGATATATGTCTGCATACAGCGATTGAAGCTGCAGTTTGGTGTTGGAGTTGTCGGAGAAGGGCAACATAAAGGACACCTTGGGAGTCAGCAGACCGTCCTCCATGGCGTCTGTCCACTCGTTCATCAAAGCCGTATAGCTGGTTCGCCAGGTGTTGGCAAGATTGGTATTGTCCGTGAAGATCACATCCACGCCTGCGTTGGTCAGCAGTTCTGCCTGCCGCCGCAAGACCCACGCATCATCCCCGCGATAATACCCCCAAATCGGTTCATCCCAGTAATAACGCCCTGAGTACTCAGTCCAGATTTCGTTGTCGTAATCCCGCATGGCATCTGGATACAGCTCCGACAGTTTCTGCAGGTTGATGGGCTCGGAGGATGAGCCTATGTGCCATGTCCAGTAGAACATCGCCACTGTCTTGTCCTCGCGGACAGGCCCGACATCGTCATAGGTCAGAGACACGCGCCCCAGTCCATCGGTGAATACCCATGTGTCGGGCAGGACTTCATGTGTGTAGATCAAGCTGTCGGCGGGAATGACATATTCCGCAGGGGCGGTATATGTTCCGTCAATGCCACTTTCCGGTACGGAACATTCATTGAAATAGGTGTCTGCCTCCTCGCAGAATATGATTTCGATTCGTGGGAACAGACTGACCTCTAAGCCGTCCATATAGACATAGCCTCGAAAATCCTCCACAGCGGTGTAGGTATACCACGCAGGGGCTTTGTTGAAATTCTCACCCAAGAAGAGGTATTCTCCCGCCGGCAGGGCATCGAAGGAAATGCTCTGTATGGCATTGTCCTCCAGCAGAAGTCGTTTCCGTGCGACCGGTTCCTCGGCTGTTGTCGCTTCGTAAGAGCCCTTCCACTCGTAAACGGAAAGATCGAGTTCTATATCGGTCGCATAGTAAGTGCCCGTGCGGATTTGAACGCCTGTAAAGGATGCGTTGACATTCAACTGCACACCCATGGGACCGGTCATGCTGATGGTGCCGACACTGCCTGTGACGGTATAAGGGGAAACCGCTTTGCGAATCGTGATCGGGCACTGTCCGAAAGGGTCGGACACGCTTTCGGTAAAGCGGATATACAGCTCCGGCTCGCCCCAACCTTCCTCGCCGTCCAGATACAGACACCCCTTAGAGGCAGAAGCACCGGAATTTGTCCAAACACCCACATTTGTGCTGACATCCGAAATGTGGAACAGATATTCGCCGGCGGGCTGCTCGGCAAATTCCACCCAGTTGGTATGGTTGTCGCTCAGCGGGTCAAAGGACTTCACCGCGATGGGCGTGCTCGCCACCGTAGAGGCATAACTGCCTTGCCATTCGTACACCGAAAGGGTTGCGTAAGAATCGGTCATCTCCCATGTCGGCATAGCAAAGCCAAAGCCCGTAAAAGGCGCGTTGAGAATAGCGCGATAGGAGTAGGTCTTGCCGACTCGAATCGGCTCCCGCGTTCCCGTCCCGTTCTGGATTGAAACATCCACCGCGTGTGCGGGGATGATCCATACGAAGGAGGCTCCCAGCAGGAGCACGCACAAAATCAGGGACAAGCACCGTTGGAGGACGGAGTGTTTCATAAGGGCACTTCCTTTCTGTCGTTGTGCCTACAGTATACCATAGGAAAACCCGGAAGTCAAGTCAATTTGGACAAAATAGGGCAAAAAAACAGGGGCGGGGCGTTCTTTGGAACGCCCCGCCTGCAAAGTGGGAGTGTCAGCGCCAAAATGAGCTTTCCCTGTTGCGGCGCAGAGGATCACCCGTCGGCAGACCCTTTAGATGAGGTTGCTCGGAATAAAGCAATTATCCGCATCGATCGGAATCGGCTCCTCGCACATACAGATGATGCCGCCGTTTCCACGGTTCAAGGAGGCCTTGTCGATCACGTTATACTTCTTGACCTCTCTGCGGTCGGGTGCGGCACTCTTTTTGATCTCCAGCGGATGGATCACATTGTTTTCTTCAACGAACACATCGATCTCCTTGGCATTGGAA
>CAYTKK010000171.1:0-2525 GCA_964438355.1 uncultured Lachnospiraceae bacterium
TTACTATCATTTTCATAAAGTTCAAGATTTTTTGCTACATCATCATATTCGCTTATATCTTTGCCAATACCCTTGCAGTATGTACGAAATGCGGATGAGTCCTGCAATGGTTTCCAAGCCAACATCCAAGCGCAGTTGTCTTTGCCAAGCAAATCTTCTGTTGCTTTGATAAATGGCTCTCTGTCTGTTGTATTAAGGTCTATCCTTTATACCCTCGGTTTCCCGATATTTATTAGGGGAGTAGACTATACCACAATCGTTGATATTATCTCGGATTCCCGTTGGTAGTCGTTGGGGGCTTCAACATAAATGTTGCTATCCCTGCTGATTGCCCATTGTTACATATTTAACATTGTCACACTATGGTAGTTAAATCTTTAGGGGTTTCCAGCATATTCCGGGTTATTCAATACATATCACTATGTAAGGCGACTTAATAATAATTTGTTATAGGTATTTCCAATGCAATTTTGCTGCCGTTCGATTTGGATTTTTTAAGGCAACTGTTAAAGAACCATCATGTTTTATATGGTACTTTTCTTTTGCATATTTAATGCACTCAAAAATTTCGCCAGTTTCAACACACATTATCCTTTTTGCATTTGGATTTTTCTCATTATAATATATAGGATTATTTTTCTGCTTACAACGAAGGTTTTCCTTTTGTTCATCAGACCAATGGTTATTATAATTAGGGTTCTTCTCACCAGATACAAGTTTTGATATTTTATTCTTAAATTCTGCTGATTGATAAGTGCTATTTTTATTACGCCTTTTTACAGAAATCATCTGTTTATATTCGTCTGTCCATCTTTCTTTTTGGATGGTAGACTGTTTTACTTTAAATTCTTCACTTGGAATCCAGTTTAGTGTTCCCTCTCCACCATCAGTCAAATTATAACCATTAGGCGACTTTGTATTATACAATTTAATATAGTCTTTTTCTTTTTGTTTAGCTTCATCAAATGTTAAATTTTCGCATAATATAATATGTTCAAAATTATCCCATCCATATTTTGCAATGGCATTTTTAAAACATCCTTTACAATATCCATTACCGTTTCTCCATCTCCTTTCAGGCTTTTGATGGGTTATTCCTATATATTTTTTGTTGTTTACCTTATTATTGTGCATATACACAATCCAATTTTGTTCGTTATTATATTTCAATCGGGTAATGACCTTGTACCTAAAATTCTCTCAACAGACATAAATCTCGTTGGGAACAGTGTAATCGGGGCTGAAATTCTGTCAATATCGGTAAATCCCAACAATTTGGTGATATAAAATGATGGTGCGCTGCCTCTCCCCGTTTTTGTGAGCATTCCATCGTATTTTTCTTGTGCGTTTTTTACCACCTGCCAGTCAATTAAGAAGTAGTTCTCCATATGAGTCTTTTCCACAATATCCAACTCGTAAGAAATCGCATCCGTGTATTTTTGCCACTGGTCTCTCGGAATGTTGTTCCTTTCGATAAGCCACTGTTTGCGGATAATCTTTCTTAATTCTTCTGTTGGGTTCTCTGCAACCGAAGGAAGTTTAATATCATCGTTGATGAGAGTGAAAGGTTCACATTCGTCAAAGATTAAAGTGTTTTCAAGTGCCTCTCTGACTTGCTGACGAGAGAGTACACCTTGTTTCTCATATCTGCGATAGATTTCATCATCATCAGGATAATCGAGTATAGAACTGCCCTCATCCTCATAGAAGATGTCTTTCGCCTTTAACAAAATGTCTCTGTACTCCGTATCTTGTGGATAGATGTAATGGGAGTCATTTGCGTGGATAATCGGAATATGAGCCTCTTTGCTCAATCTCAAAAGTTCTTTATTTACTTCAATCTGTTTGGGGAACAAATGAGACTGAACTTCCAAGAAAAAGTTCCTACCGAACTTTCTGTTTAGAGCCAAGATGAGTTCTGGGTCATTCCAAATACCAGCCACACAAGCCGTAGTAATAATGAAGTTGTCGGGATTAAGCGAAAACAGTAACTCCGAATCAATTCTTGGCTTGTAGTAAAATCCCGTGGAATGTGCTTCGGTCATAATGTCATTCAACTGCATTGCGCCATCATTGTTCCTTGCAATGATAACCAAGTGCTTGTTACTTCTGTCCTTTGCAAACCTATCCTTGACGAAATAGGTCTCCATTCCGTATCGCAACTTCAAATCATAAATCTTGTTGCCATCTTTGTCTCGTCGGTTTATCAAGTCAAGCCAATCAAAGATATTGCCGGTGACTCCGTGATTCGTAGTAAATACGGAGTCGTGACCTAACTCAATGGCTCTTTTGCAATATTCTTCTGGTTTAACCACTACGTCCATAGTCCACGGATTACCATAGTGGTCGTGTTTGTGGTAGTTGTTATATCTTGCCATATCTCACCTTCTACTCGCAGCCTTTCTGTACTCACAAGAGTGTCTGAAGTTACAAAGGTTTGTGCAATAGAAGAAATCTTCTGATGGTTCAAATTCTTCCTCTAACTCGATTGTTTTGATTGTGTCTCTGAACCATTTGATTGCTTC
>CAYTKK010000172.1:0-2521 GCA_964438355.1 uncultured Lachnospiraceae bacterium
CGCCCGGAACAAGAAAACGGGTATTTGCGAATTTTTCAAGGAAAACCGTGACCGCTTTTACGGAGCCGAGAATGAATGAGGATTTGTCATTCGGCCAGCGTCCTTTCGGATTGCTTTTCACGTCATTGCCGTAGAGAAAGATGTCTTTCCCTTTTACGTCGATCCGGTGTTCCCACTTTTTGAGTCCGTCTGTCGTGAAGCCCGCCTTGCGCAGAGCCTGCGTATCTCCGATGTAAATTGCCGGTTTCGCCGGAGTTTTCGCATTTTCCTTTACCACCGGAAGCGATACCCCCGTCGCCTGGCGGATGCTGTTTCTCAATACTTCCGCCGCAGTCAGCAGAAAGCGGTCCATCGCCTTGTTCCCTGTTGACTCCGGAACTGCGATCTGATAATTGCTCCCGACGTTCTTCTCCGCGATGGTCAGATCCGCTGCATGGCAGAATGCCCCTGACAGAAGAATGCCCGACAGTAATCCGAGAAAGATTTTCTTCATTGCCTTTTATCCTTATTTATTTTTATGCTTACCAGTTGTTGTAAATGTTGTTGGATTCAAAATTAAACGGAACCCAAAATACCGATCTCCAAGCTCTGTTGCCATTGGCTTCATCTGGAACCCGGCTTCTTTTCCTGCATTCCACATGAAAATCCAGAAATGCTATGTTTACAGAATCGTTGTGTGGAAATTCCATTGCATATTTTCCCGATGGATAGGTCATTTTTGAACAGTAATAGTTGATAGTAGCTTCATCGTTTTTATCAGCCGCTTCTCCAATCATGATACCTTTTGATGGTATTTTCGCCTGACTCAGCTTCATTTCCTGTTTATTTCCAGCATC
Source organism: uncultured Lachnospiraceae bacterium (assembly GCA_964438355.1). Taxonomy (GTDB): domain Bacteria; phylum Bacillota; class Clostridia; order Christensenellales; family Pumilibacteraceae; genus UBA10677. The sequence continues at coordinate 837 of CAYTKK010000172.1, forward strand.
CCACCGAACCCCCTGATTCATTCCCCAGCCAATTGAATTTTCTCCAGAAGCCAATATCGGCGCTTTACGTGAAGGGCATGCAAATTTGCTTTTATAAAGATTTTTCCCACCGTTATAACTCCTGTAACCACCCAAAAGAACAGCCACCGGAGCTTTTACATTCAGATATGATGACAATAGACCATCTTGATCTTCCTTGCACCAGCTTGCTCCGTTGGGAGATTTTCCCCATGATCCAATCCAATAACCGGAACCGTTGCGCTCGTAGCCAGCCCAGTAGGGAGGAAGAAATTCCGAATTATCACCGCTGTAAAGCAGAAATCCCTTTGCGATGCTTGCCGCGTTATTTGTACAGGCAATGCGTCTTGCTGTTTCCCGTGCCTGATTCAACGCAGGCAGCAGGAGCCCCGCCAGAATCGCTATGATTGCAATCACGACCAGAAGTTCGATCAATGTGAAACTCCTCTTCTTCTCTTCTTTCATTTTGCCTCCAATATGTTATCATTGAATCTTGAAAATATATTCGGATCATTCCTTGTGATCTTTGTCGAATTGCGCTCCACGATCCGGTAGGGGATTGTTACGACGGGAACCGCCGCATTCTCCACGCGGAACCATGACCCGGCAGATGCCAGCAGCTCTACAGACGCCCTGCCGATTCCTGCGTAATTGAGGTCTATTGTGGAAAGGGACGGTTCCAGCAAGGTCGCTCCCGGATAGCCGCAGTAGCCCATGACGGCGATATCTTCGGGCACCCGTACCCCTTTCTCCTGAAGACATGCCATGACCTCCATTGCATAAAAATCTGAAAAACAGAAAATCGCGCTGGGCTGCCCGCCGTCATTCAGTATCCTGTTTACGGCATGGCGGATGGAATCCGTTTCCAGAACCGCGGGATAGACAAGGCATCCTTCGGAATTCAGTCCGAGCGACCGGAAGAGTCCGGGGAGTTCCTCTTTCCTCCATCCGCGGATGTCATGATTGCCCGGCATACCGATAATTCTGATATCCCGGTGTCCTTTCCCAGCCAGATATTCCAGGCCCTCTTTCCACGCCTGGCGCATGTTTACATACATCAGGCTGAATCCTGTCAGACGGTCTTCATATCTGCCGTGGACAATAATCACGGGCAGTCCGAGCTGTCTCAGAAGCAACACCTCCGGATCATCCGGCATGACGCTGCTTGTAACCAGGAGAACCCCGCACAGATTCTTTTCCTTCAGGAGCTTCAAAGCCTTTTCCTGCTTGAGTTTGCGCAGATATTCAATGAAACAGAGCTCCGTTCTGAATCCCTGTTCCGTAGCGGCGGCTTCGATCCCCGGCAGAATATAATTCTGCGGAAGTTCCATCCCGCTTTTCTTGATGATTCCGACCAGTATCAGATTGGAACGCCGCCCTGAGCTGATGAATGTCCCTTTTCCCGGAACACGCACTACAAGACCGTCCGTCTCCAACTTTTCCAAAGCGGAACGCAGAGTCACCTTGCCCACGCCGAGCATCCGACAGAAATCTATTTCTCTGGGCAGTCTGCTCTCCGGCTCATATCTGCCGGAAAGAATCTCCTGACGCAACGTCTGGTAAAGATTGTCTTTTTTTAATGTATAAGGTTCCATCATTTTTATCCGATTCCATCTGATACTATTTAATTATATGCGATACTATGCATATTGTCAACCCCTGTTTCA
>CAYTKK010000173.1:0-2520 GCA_964438355.1 uncultured Lachnospiraceae bacterium
GTTGTTAAGTTAGTTTGCCGTATTGCATAAAGATTTGCCGTGACGCGCGTAAAAATTTTGAAACGGCTATACAACGGCTATACATTAAAAACGAAATACAATTTTATCGGAGAAATATATTTATGAAAGTTTGTAAGTTTGGTGGTACCTCGATGGCAAATGCCGAATGTATCGGCAAGGTAAGAGATATAGTGCTTGGCGACGATCAAGTTTGTTGTGTGGTTGTTTCCGCACCCGGCAAACGTGATAAATCGGACGTTAAGGTTACGGATTTGTTGTACGCATGTTATGACAGCGTTAATGCCGGAAAGGATGCGAGCGAGTCTTTTGCTCCCGTAAAAAAGCGTTTTGACGCGATAATAAAAGATTTCTGTTTAACGCTAGACTTGCAGCCTCGTTATGAAGAGATTATCGAAAATCTAAAAAAAGGAACAACCAAGGATTATATTGCAAGCAGAGGCGAGTACCTTAGCGCTATTCTTTTTGCCGCATTAATCGGATGGAAGTTTGTTGACGCGGCTGAGTTCGTGCGTTTTGACGAAGAAGGAAACTTTTTGGCGGACGAAACGAACGTATATGCTAAGGCTACGTTAACCAGAGCGAAAAAATCTGTCGTGCCCGGTTTTTACGGAGCTACCGGTAGCGGAGAGATCAAGACTTTTTCGCGAGGAGGTTCGGATATTTCCGGTTCTATCGTTGCGCGCGCTCTTTACGTAGATATTTACGAAAACTGGACGGACGTTGACGGATTTATGAAGTGCGATCCGCGCATTGTCGACGGGCCGGAGGTAATGGATATAATTACTTATAAGGAATTGCGTGAGTTATCGTATATGGGTGCAAACGTTCTTCATCCGGATGCTATTTTCCCGGTTAGAAAAAACGATATTCCCATTCACATTCGTAATACCTTCAATCCGTCGGCACCCGGTACGTTGATAGTTCCGTCCAAAAAGTATTTTGCCGGCGTTTACGAGCGGAAAGACAGCACTGTTACCGGAATTGCGGGTAAAAAGGATTTTGCGGCAATTCATATCGAAAAATCTATGATGAACAACGAGATCGGTTTTGCCAGAAAGGTTTTGGAAGTTATCGAGCGCAACGGTCTTTGCTTTGAACATATGCCTAGCGGAATTGATACTCTTACCGTTATTTTGGATGCAAGCGATCATAATGACGAGTTGCTCGACAGGGTAGTTGAGGATATTAAGACGGTATGCAAACCCGATTCTATTGATATTGATAAAAATTTGGCGCTTGTGGCGGTTGTAGGTCATGGAATGTCGCGCAAAAAGGGTACTGCTATGAAGGTTTGTACTTGTTTGTGTAACGCAGATATCAATATTCGCATGATAGACCAAGGAAGCAGTGAACTTAATATTATCATTGCAATCGAGAACAAGGATTACGAAAAGGCAATAGCTGCTCTATATAACGAATTTCTAAACTAAATCGTTTTGTTTTTCCGTATGCGTTTGGTTATTGGTTTTATCGGTCGAACATTAGACTGAGGAAACTAATGTCTGTAACTAACGGTCAGTTTATAATTGCGGCGGATATTAAAAAATTTTAACGATACTTGTCGGTATAATTGAAGAGCGCTCTTGTCAATAGAGTTTATGGACAGGAAAAAAGGAAGCGTAGTTTTGCGCTTCCTTTTGTGGTTTATTTTGCACTTTTGTGAGCTTTATAGGCAAGTAAAGCCTTGGCAAGTTGATCCGGACAAGATGTTTTTCCTCTGCATTGTATTCCTTTAAGTTTGGATATTATTTCGTCGATAGGTTTGCCTGCGCAAAGGCGTGCAATACCTTGCGTATTTCCGCTACAACCGTTTACGAACTTTACCCAAGATAAAGTTCCGTCGTCGTTTACCTCAAAAATAATTTCTCTGCAACACGTTCCGTTCGTTCTGTAACTTTCCATTTATGCCTGACCTCCTAGTCTATAAGTTCTTCGTGTAAGTATGCGTAAATTTGTGCAGCTTTATTTTCCCATCTATCGTGGACTGCTTTTGCCGTGTTTCTTGTTGCGACGTTTAGTTTTATTTCAAGCGTGGTTTGTACCGGATCTACGATTTTAAGTTGTACGGTATACGTGCCGTCGTCGTTTTTCGAATAGTCGCGATAATATTCTTGCTTGCGGCGAAGAGACATTCTGTTTTCGCGGACATAATCTGTTATTTCGGCACGAAGAGATGCGGGGATTCGCATATAAAAAAGCGAAAGACATTGTCTGCCGTCTGCCGTAATGCTGTAATAGCTGTCTTTTTCGCGAGACGAACGGAAGATAAAGCCTGATTCTAGTAGTTGAGAAATGGTAATGGTACAATCCATATAACTCAGCCAAGTGTTACGACTTGTGCACATTTCTATGATAATATTGCTAGTGATGGGTACGTCCATCGCTTCGAATACGTACAGCAATATCAATTTATTGATTGTCGATTCGTCTGCTATTTCCACAATTAACCTCCGCTTGGAGGACTATTATAACACATCTTGCGAAAAAAATAAAGAAGTT